>DASYAX010000267.1:0-19514 GCA_036501045.1 Bryobacteraceae bacterium | reverse complement strand
ATTGGGGGCTGCCGGTGCATTGCTCGTTGCGCGATGGCTTGCAGCGTTTTTGTATGGTGTCTCGCCGCGGGACCCAATGAGCTTCGCGCTGGCGCTGCTGCTGCTTCCGGCGGCGGCGTTCCTGGGTTCGTTACTCCCTGTGTCGCGCGCTGCGGGGGCGAATCCCGCTGAGCTGGTTCGCGCGGAATAGCGCTCACTTCTTCCGAGGCTAACCGGCCACCACCTCAAACGGGCGCATCATTTCGTTGTCTTCATGCTCGAGCACGTGGCAGTGCCGGACATATCGTCCAGTAAACCCTTCAAAGCGGACGATTCCCCTGGTCATGTGGACGTCCCGCGAACCGTGTCTTTCCATTCCATTTTCATGCGGCTCGGGAGCTACCACCGGTGAGCAGCCGTCGTATCCCCAGAACGTAGTGGGCGGCAAATCGCGATGCACCTTAGCTTGAAACTCTTGCATGATGACGTGAAAGTATGGGACGTGGAGGCCCGCGGTTTCGGGCCAGGGCACGCTGCCGCCACGTTTTGCCAACGAAGGCACTGCCAGGGGATCGACAAATTTAGGCAACGCGTAGGGGCTGAGCGACAAGCCAGAGGGCGGCCTGGTCTGCTTTGCGCGCGCTTCCAGCACCGCGCCCAACGCTGACTGCTTCAGGAATTGACGCCTGTTACTCGGCACGAAGGGCGTCAACCGGATTCACCGAAGCGGCGCGCCGCGCGGGAAGATAGCTGGCGAGTAGCGCGCAAATGGCGAGTACGGCAGCGACTGCAACCAACGTTGGCACATCCCACGATTGAATACCGAAGAGCAGCTTGCGCATCAGTGTCGCCGCCGCCAACGAGCATAGCAAGCCCGCGGCGATGCCCACGGCAATCAACCGGCCGGCCTCGTTCAAAACGAGACGATAAACGGTGTTGCGCTGCGCGCCGAGCGCCATGCGAATTCCGATTTCGCGAGTCCGCTGGCTCACCGAGTAAGCAATAACGCCATACAGGCCGAGCGCGCCCAGCAGCAAGGCCAGCGCTGCGAAGCCTCCCACCAGCCAGGCCGAAGAACGATGCAAGTAAGCGGATGGCGAGTCGTGGATTCTGTCGTTCATGGTCGCGCCGGGCAATGTCGCCAAGCCCGGGTCGAGCTGATGGATGAGAGCGGCCAGCGCAGGCAGCAACGGCTCCTCGCCCTGCGAGGTGCGAACTACGATGGAAAAATAGGTGTCCGGGCTCTGGTTAAAGGGCAGGTATTCAGCCGGATAGATGTTCGAATCGAGCGAGCCTTCTCGAATATCATCCACCACGCCGATGATCTCCCGGATCGATTTCGGCGACAGGCCGTCATCGCCAACCTGCTTGCCGATAGGATCTTCGCCAGGGAAGTATTGTTTTGCCAACGCTTGGTTAATAATCATCACGCGCGGCTTCGAGCCATCCTCGGCATCGGTGAAATAACGGCCGCGCAACAGCTTCGCTTGTACGGTGGCGAAATAGTGGGAGCTCACATCGCGCTCGTTCACGTCGTTGTGCTCGCCATGGTAGGGCCGGCCGACGAAACGGATCCAATCCGTGTTGCCGTTGTAACTTACCGGGAGTTGGCTCGCGATACCAACGGATTTTACGCCGGGCAGACTCTCGATGCGGGTCACGATTTTTCTCGCGAGCGCGACGACCTGTGGATCCTTTCCGTAAGTGGCGGCGGGCGCCGCAACCTGGAGCGTAGCCAGATGATCGGGCTGCAAGCCCAGGTCAACGTGCAGCAGGCGATATAGGCTCTGGCCGAGCAGTCCGGCCGCCACCAGAAGCGTCGTGGCCGTGGCCAGCTCGAGCACCACCAGATGTGAGCCGAAGCGGCGCCAGGTGGTTCCGGCAGACCCGCGGCTCGCATCGGCCAGGCCCTCTCGCGTGTCGAGGGGGCGCGCTCGCACCAGTGGGATGAGCGCAAACAACAGGGCGGCCAGCAGTGAGATAGCGCCCGCGAACGTCAACACCCGAAGGTTCAAGCGAATGCCAAACAGAAACGGCATGTGGGCGGCCATGTCCGCCGGGATGAGCCCCCCGAGGAGGTGCGTTGTCCACTGCGCCCCGATCAGACCCGCCAGGACGCCGGCCGCCACCAACACCAGGCCCTCCGTTGCGAATTGTTGGAACAATCTGGCGCCCGATGCGCCGAGCGCGCCGCGAATCGCGGTTTCCCGTTTACGGCTGTCGGAACGAGCGAGCAAAAGACTCGCCACGTTGATGCACGCAATCAACAACAGTAAGCCGGCTCCACCCAGCAAGACCAATAGGATGGGACGAACGTCGCCCACCATCACTTCGCTCAGAGGCGCCAGGGCCGCGCCCCGGCCCAGGTTTGAGCCAGGGTATTGTCTTTCCAGTTGCTGCGCAATGAGCGTCATGCCCGCTAGCGCCGTCTCTAGCGTGACGCCGGCTTTGAGCCGCGCGATGCCGTAGAGATTGTGGCAGCTTCGGTTCTGCTCACATTCCCCGGACGCCTGCAGCGGCGTCCAAAATTCAGCGGGTTCGGCGGGGGCGAAGTGAAAGTCCGGCGGCAGCACGCCGATGACGACGTGCGGAAGGCCGTTCAACGTGATCGTCCGGCCCAACACATCGGCCTTCCCACCGTACCGTTTCTTCCACCCGGCGTAGCTCAGCAGGACCGTGCGGGGCGCAGCCGGAAGGTCTTCCCCCGCGCGAAAATCGCGTCCCAGCACGGGCTCAATACCCAGCGTCTGAAAGAAGCCGGCGCTCACCCGGGCGCCAAGCGTAGGCTGCGCGCCGCCGTGACCGTTCAGGATAAAACCGCTGTGCTGATACGCATCGAGCGAACTAAAGACTTTGGTCAGCTTTTTCCAGTCAAGGTAGTCGAGATAGGAAAGGTTGCTTCGCGGCCACGCGTGGTCTTTCTCATAAACGCCAACCAGCCGCGATGGATTCCGGTACGGCAGCGGCTTGATGAGTGCAGCATCCACAAAAGCAAAGATAGAGACGCTGGCGCAAATGCCGAGGGCCATCATGACGATGGCAGTCAAGGCAAATACCGGGCTCTTGCCCAGTTGCCGGATGGCGAAACGAATGTCCCGTAGCAAATTATCGAGAAACGGAACAGTCCTGCGCTCGCGATAGGCTTCTTTCGTTGGCTCTAGGCCGCCCAGCTTCATCAGCGCGCTCCGACGGGCTTGGTCGGGCGTCATGCCGGCGCGTAGATTGTCGTCGATATGCATTTGTAGATGGCTCTCGATCTCGTCGGTGAGCTCTTGTTCCCGCCGCCCGCCGGAGAACAGGCCGGCCAATCTTGAGAGCCCAGCGCGTAGTTGCTTCATGCGCCTCTATTCCTCCTGTTGCTTGCCCATATAAATGTTCGCACGCTTTATATGGGAAAGCAACAGGGAAATCCATGGCATAAGCTTAACGACGTGGACAAACGGCAATTCCTAAAGACGTCCGGCGCTTTCCTCGGAGGCAGCATGTTCTCCCGTTTGGCGGGCGGCGAACCGCCCGACGCTCCGCGCACCAATTGGTCCGGCAACTACACATTCCACGGCCGCCTGCAGCAGCCCAAGACCGTTGCCGAAATCCGGCAGTTGGTGAAAAGCAGCAGCAAAGTAAAGGCGCTCGGGGCGCGGCATTCCTTTAACGGAATCGCCGACAGTACGGGAGATCAAATCTCGCTGAAGCTTCTCGATGAGATGAAGATCGATCGAAAATCGCGCACCGTCACGGTGGACGCGGGCATCACCTACGGGCGGCTGTCTCCGTATCTCTATAGCAACGGGTATGCGCTGCACAACCTGGCGTCGCTGCCGCATGTTTCGGTGGCGGGCGCATGCGCCACGGCAACGCACGGCTCGGGCAATAAAAACGGCAACTTGTCCACCGCCGTCGCGGGGATGGAATTCGTCACGGCGGATGGCGGGATGGCTACGCTCTCACGCGAACGGGACGGCGACCGCTTTCACGGCGCGGTGGTGGGGCTTGGCGGCCTCGGCGTCGTCACCAAAGTTACGCTTGATTTGCTGCCGGCGTTCGACGTAAGCCAGGTGGTTTATGAGAATTTATCTTTCTCTCAGCTCGAACATCACTTGGACGAGATCTTTGCGAGCGGCTACAGCGTCAGCCTGTTTACCGATTGGCAAAATCACCGCGCGACTCAGGTGTGGATCAAGAGCCGCGCCGGGGAGGGGCATTGGTCCAGCATCAAGCCCGATTTTTTCGGCGCGAAGCCGGCGACGAAGAATCTGCATCCACTCGCCGGCCATTCGGCGGAAAATTGCACGCAGCAGATGGGCGTTCCGGGTCCCTGGTATGACCGCCTGCCGCACTTCCGCATGAACTTCACGCCCAGCAGCGGGCAGGAACTGCAGTCGGAGTACTTTGTCCCGCGCGACCAGGCGTATCAGGCGATTCTAGCCGTCGAGCGATTGCGGGATCACATTACGCCGCACCTGTTCATTACGGAACTGCGCACCATCGATGCCGATTCTCTTTGGATGAGTACCTGTTACCAGCGTCCCGCCATGACGATTCATTTCACTTGGAAACCGGAATGGCCCGCGGTGAAAAACGTTCTGCCGATGATCGAAGAACAGCTAGCGCCGTTTGACGCGAGGCCGCATTGGGCAAAGCTATTCACCATGGCGCCGCCGCGGCTGCAATCGCTTTATGCAAAATTGGCCGCTTACCGCGATCTGCTGAAACACTACGATCCCGATGGCAAATTTCGCAACGAGTTTCTGAACGCGCATCTTTACCAGGTGTGATCTACCAGATGTGATCTTTAGCCTGTTCTCTGCGCTCGTAACTATCTAAAACGTGAACCACGCGGATCTTCTTGAGCTTGGTGGGCGAGAGTTGGCCCAGTGGAACATAAACGATTTTGCGGTTCACGCGCGCGGCAAATCGCCGAAATACGTTCCGCGGCGGTTTGGCTGCAACATAGACGACATTTTTTTCAACCGAGTAATCGAGGCCGGCCATCAACAGGCGCTCCGCTTTCGTCTCCGCGGTATCGTAATCGCTGTCGTTCCAGACATCGTATAAACGGCGCGGCGGCAGCGTCATCAGCAGTCCGCCATATTCAGCCCTGCCGATGCCTGGGCCCACCAGATGATCGAACGGATGCGTTGAATAAAACGCCATGTCTGACTCGTTCTGGTGCTCGCCGAGCCAGGTAGTCAGATAGCGGTAGCGGTCGTCCCGATCCTCATCGAAGATGACGATCAGGGCACCCACTTCGCCCGAAAATTTCCCCAGCTCCCTTACATAGAGTTTGCCTTCGCGCCAGTGGCGCAGCGTTTCCCGCAGATCCAGGCCGTCGAGCATGGAAGACAGAAACGGCTCGACGTGGGAGCGTTCTTCGGAAAGTTTCGTCTTGGCGTGGCGTTTGAGGAACCGTCCGTAATTTTCGATCACCAGGTCCTCGGGCGGATAAGAACAGATGGATAAGCCGTTGGTCTCGCGAGCCCATTCGCCTTTGACTTTCTCGCCTTTGCGCGCTTTCAACCCTGCCGGCTTCAAGCGTTGCTTCATGCGCGGCAGCCGCCGGCGGATTCGCAGCTTGCGCGTGCGCAGCCACACTTCCTCTCCTGACAAATTAAGCGTTTCGAGCGGCGGATCTTCACTTTGTTGCAGACTGAAGCGGTTGGCCGTTTGCCAAACTTCATAGGCGTAATTGTCATCCACGATGGAGCGCGCCGCTAGCGTAAGGTCGTAAATACCCGGCGCCAGGTGACTGTCGAGAGTGGCCAGATTGCGCGCAAATTTGGCCAGCGTCACACGCTGCCAGGAGCGCATTTCGTCGCCCGTGTTGATCGTATATTCTTTCTCCGCCTCACGCAGCAGAAGGAGCTGCCAACGCGGCCGGTCGAGCCGGAAGATGGAAAGATCGCTTAAGCGCGCGGTCTCGTAAAGCTCCTGGTAAAAGGGTGTTTCGTTCGTGACCTCGGCCAGGCAGTCCGGGTGTAGATTGAAAAGCTCCGCGCGCGAAAACAAGCGCACACGCGGAGCCGGCGGCGGCTCCTGCGGCGCTTCCATGGCGTCGAGCAGAGGATCGAGCAGGTTGAGCGAGACCACTACGCACACCTCAGCCAGCGGATCGGCTCCTTGCAGCTTCCAGGCCATGGCGGAGGCATGTGCTCCAATCTCGGGAGTCCGCTGTTGCGGGTAAACGCGGTAGGCCTCCAGGTAGCTTCGCAAGCCGATAATCTCGGTGGCGTACGGCTCCGGATAGGTATCGCGCAGGTGCGGCCTTTCGTGAGTGGCGGGTTCCAAAAATAAAATCTCAGCGTCCCATTCATGCCCGGTTCGCATCGCTTCTACAAACGGATCGGCGGGCTCTACCGGAATATAGGTAGCCCGCTCATCCTCGTCCTGCTGGTCCTCGGGAATAAGAATGACCGACAGACGCGGCAAGCGCTCGAGAGCCTGCACGTACTGTTTTTCGAGTGACGACGGCAGTTCCACGGCAATCACCCGCGGACGATGTTCGAGCAGGTACCGCCGCACGCGCCACGCAAATTCGATGCGGCCGGGAACAACCGGCAGATACGTGATATTGCCGCGGCGGATGCTTTCGCCGGCGTCAGGCTCGCCGAGCATGGTATCGAAGCGCCTCTTCGCCCAATATCGCCCGCACCGCGCTTCCCAGCATGAGCCGCGGCGCGTGGCCGGTTTCACTTGTCAGTTTCAAAGCATAGCGTGCGATGTTGATACCGTCGCGCACGGTGTAGCTTTCGTCCGCCGCGTGCGCTTGTTGCAGAAAATCGGTGACATATTGCAGAACGTCGTCCGGAGAAAACGGCAGATTTTCCCGTAGAATCGCCAGTTCTTCTTCGCGTTCCGGAAAATCAATCAGGATTTGCGGCTGCAGCCGCGAATGAATATATTCGGGGAGGTCGAAGGTGGAGGAATCGTCGTTCATCGTCGCCACGAGTCTAAAGTTGGCATGCGCTTTGATTTTGATGCCCGCCACAATGGACTCAACATAACGCCGGTTGTCGAGCAAGGGCGCCAGGCTAGCCCAGCTTTTTTCGCTCATGCGGTTGCCTTCGTCCAAAATCGCCACACCGCCGCGAAGCATGGCCGTCACGAGCGGCGAGGCGACATATTTGAGCCGCGAAGCGCCTTCAATCACCGGCGTAATGATAAGGTCTTCGGGGCGGGTATCCGCCGTGGCTTGAAAAATATAAACTTCCCGGCCCAGGCGCTTGGCCGCCGCGTACGCCATGGTCGTTTTGCCGACTCCCGGCTTGCCGAGCAGCCGCGGGTTCATGGGTACATCCCGCTCGTTTATGACCAGCCAGGCCGCCATCAACTGGCGCATCGCTTCTTCCTGCCCTACCCACGTAACATCCAGGTTGTCCGGATGGGCCAGATGCAGTTCGATTCCCTCGACGGTAACTTTCATGATTCTTCATCGTAGAATGAGGAAGCTTTACGGATGACTCCAAAACTTGCGCGGTTTGCCTATACCTGCGAGTTCCTGTTGGCTGCCATGGCTATCTTTACCGCTTGGTCGGAGATCGGGGGGCAGGCGGCGCTTGATCTGATGCACTGGGGTTGGAAGCTAGGCTTTGATTTCGCGCTGGCGGCCGCGATTGTGGCCTACACAGCCGCGATTGTGTCGGAAGATTCACTGTGGACTCTGCGTTCCCTGCGCTGGTTGACGGCCATAGGAATTTTAATCGTGGCGATGGGTGTCGTGACCTACTACTACACGCTCCAGGAAGACAACGGCGACTCCGACGAGGTGGGCGCCTCTGCCCTCTTGTGGCCCGGCATCTCGTGGTCCTTGCACGTGTAGCGATGGCGCCCGACAAAGACATCGAAAAAGCCTCCGAAAGTGCGGTGGAATTCGCATTTTGGACCGCTCCAGGCGCCCTGGCCACGGTGACCTATTCACTGCCGCTGTTTCACGAAATCGATTTCGTGGTGAATGAAGGCTACCGCAAAATACCGCATGGTGGTGTCGAAACCGGAGGACTGCTGTTCGGATCGGTGGATGAAAAAGGGCCGCGCATCGAGGCTTTTCGCAATATCGAATGCGAGCATGCGTCCGGGCCATCCTTTCTGCTGTCAGAGGGCGACCTTGAACGCTTAGCCGCCCAACTTGCCGCCGCTCCGGCCGATCCGGAGCTACAGGGCCTGAAGGCGATCGGGTGGTTTCTGGCGCACACCCGCAGTCCCCTCCTATTGACCGATCGCGAGTTGGCGGTATTCGGTCGTTTTTTTCCGGAGGAGAATCGCGTCACCGTACTGGTGAAGCCGGAACGTTTTCAGCCGACACGCTTCGGATTCCTGGTGCGCGCTTCTGACGGGAGCGTGGCGCGCGATGCTGCTGAGCATTCCGTCATTCTTCCACTGCCGGGGCGTTCCAAGCGATCGTCCGGCGAACCGGTTTCGTCCATTCCCGCGCCCACGGCCAGCGCTGCCGCGTTACGCCGTCTCAAGGAGACCGAAGACCGGCCAGCGGAAGGCACGGCTGAATTGCCAAAAGAAGCTCCGCCCGGACCTCAGCCGGTCCCGAAATCCCCAGACAAGGCCGCATCTAAGAGACTGACGCTCGAGAAAATGCGCTGGACCGAGGAAGAAGACCGGCCCGCGGTCATGCCGCCGGACCGGCCGCAGGCAGGCCCAGGAATGAACGCCGGTCCTGCGCGCAAGCCCGATCCCAGCGCAGCGCAGCCGGCGGCAACTTCGCGCGAAGCCGACGTTCCCGATCCCTATGAGCAATTGGCGCGGCTAACGAAAAAAAAGCCCCGCTCAAGATTTCGCTTGGCGATGGTGCTGCCGCTTGCGGGTTTGCTCGGTTGCGCAGTCGGCTACTGGGCTTATTTGCGGCTGCCCGCGGCAATCATCCCGCTGCATGTGCGCGCCCTTTCACAGACCGTCCTCGTTTCCTGGCCGCCGGATGCCACTCGCAATGCGGTCTACGCCGCTTTGCGAGTCGACGACGGCACTCCCGTATTGCTTTCGTCCGCGGAAAGAACCGCCGGGCAAGTGGAAGTGAAAGCCGGTGTGGATGTCAAAGTCGAGCTGATCGCGCGAAACTGGATGCGCGATTCTCGCGGCATCGTGCGCTACGTAAAAGCCGAGAACCTGCGCCCGCGCCCGGCTATTCCGTAGGCGATCCGGCGGCGGCGAAAGAGGCTCGTTTGCGCCATAGTGGGTACGCCGCAACTCCGGCCGCGATCAGCAACAAAGCCATCCATGACGGGCGCGGCTGCGTAACCAGCGCATTCACCATGAACCAGACCGACACGATCACGAATATCCACAGCGTATAGGGATAGCCCCACATTCTGTAAGGACGCGGCGCATCCGGCCTGTTCCGGCGCAAGACGTACACGGCCGAGACGCTCAGGGTATAAAAAATCCAAGCGGCGAGGATCGAGTAGGAATACAGTGTTTCGTAGGAACCGGTGAGAATTAGTAACGCCGTCCAAAGACCGCCCAGCACGATAGCGAACGCAGGCGTCTGAAAGCGCGGATGCACACGGCCGAACCGCTCGAAGAAGAGCCCATCCCTGGCTTGGGCGAAAGGAATGCGCGCGGCCGTGAAGATACAGCCGTTGATGGCGCCCACAATCGACAGGAGAACGATCAATGAGACGAAGTTCCCTCCTATCGCCCCCATGGTTCGCATAGCGGCATCCGCGCCCACACGCCCGCTAGCTGCGATCTCTGAAACAGTCATGACCTTTAGGTACGCAACATTCGCGAAGACATATAACGCGGCCACCACCACCATGCCCACCACGAGCGAGCGCAGCAGGTTGCGTTGAGGGTCTTTCACTTCGCCGGCGATGAAACTGACATAACTCCAGCCGTTGTAAGCCATCAGGCACGCGGCCATGGCGGCCCCGAAATGACCCAGCGAAATCGCCGGTGTGCCAATGTATGCTGTGCCTGCGTTTTGATGTGCGGCGGCGGGCGGGCTCCAAAACGCCGCTCCGATAAGGACCGCCAATCCCGCGATCTTCAGAAATGTGAAGGTACGTTGCACCCACGCGCTTTCACGCACGCCGACCAGGTTGACCACCGACAAGAGCGCCAGCAGAACCAGCGAGACCATTTTGCTCATAGCCGGCGTCAACGAAATGAACTGGCCCAGATAAATGGAGAAGGTGACTGACATCCAGGCCGTTCCGCCCGACAACACCGCCAACATAAACGTCCAACCGCTCACGAATGCACAAAGCGGCCCATATGCTTCGCGCAGATATACGTACTGGCCGCCGGTAGCAGGCATCATAGCGCCTAACTCGGCGTATGCTAGACCACCGAAAAATGAAAGAATTCCGGAGACAATCCAAACCGACAGAATGGCCCGGCCCGACGGAAGGTCTCTGGCAATCAGATTGGGAAGCACAAAAATCCCCGATCCAATGACGATGCCAATGACCATGACGGTCGCGTCCAGCATCCCCAACCTCCGGGGCAAGTCACGCATTGCCGAATCGCACTCCGGTGTGTTTTTCGACGGCCTCCAGGTTGAGCGAGACGCCCAGGCCGCCCGCATCGGGGATGCTCAACAGGCCATCTTCGCCCAGCCGCCATCCGCCGGAAACGATGCCGTCGATGAAAGGCGATCCGGTGAGATACTCCACCATGTCGGTACCATGGCAGGCCGACGCGAGTTGCAGATCCGCGGCCAAACCGATAGCGGTGTTCCAGCCATGAGGAATGAGCCGCACGCCGTTCTCTTCAGCCATCCAGGCGATGCGCCGCGCCTCGCTGATTCCGCCAACCTTGGTCGAATCCGGCTGCACAATATCGAAGGCTCTCCGCTGCAGCCACGGCGTGAACGATTGCCGGCGAGTCAGCACTTCGCCGCCCGCGATCCGAACCGGAGACGCTTGCCGCAGTAACACGTAGTCTTCTATATTGTCAGGAGGCAGCGGTTCCTCGAACCAATAGACGTCGTACTCGGCCAGCATATGAGCAGTGCGCAAAGCCCACTTGTAATCCTGCGGCCAGAAAGCGTTGCTCGCACCCGCATCCACCATTAGTCGTGAGCCGGGCCCGACCGCCTCACGCGCGGCGCGCACAATCTGTTCATCCAGCGCGGCCGAAACAAGTCCGAAAGGCCCCCAGCCGATTTTGAAAGCCCGAAACCCTTGCGCGCGTACAGATAGCAAGTGCTCGGTCAAAGGCGCAGGCTCGCGCATCAGAATCGACGCGTACGGTTGCACCCGGTCCCGATAACGGCCGCCCAGCAGCCGGCCAACGGGCTGCCGCGTTACCTTGCCCAAAATATCCCAGAGCGCGATATCAATCCCTCCGATGGTATGCGTGATGGCCCCCCCGCGGCCCATCCAAAAGGTATTGGCATGAAGCTTCTCGCTGACTCGTTCCGGCTCCAGCGGGTTTTCGCCCGCATAGAGAGGCTCCAAAACGCCCAATGCGCCCTGTACCAACCGGTCGTTGGTAAATACCGATCCCCAACCGGTGATGCCCTCATCGGTAAAGACCGCGATCAATGTATGAACGCAGTCGTCGGGCCGAATCTCATTCGACCAGCCGCCTTCGGGAGTGCCATTCTTTAAACCGGCCGCGCGGATTTCCGTGATTTTCATGAACGATCAGCCTATAATGCCGCCATGCTTAGGCGCAACTTTTTTGCACATTTGATGGCTGGCGGCGCAATGGCGCAGCTCGCATCCCGCCGGCTGGCGGCGCAAACCGAGGCCGCTCCGGGTGTTTTCGTAGAGCGGCCGGCCGCCGGTCAACCCCATCGGGGAAAAGTCCTGCTGGCATTGCAGGCGCATTCGGACGACATACCGCTCTTCGCGTCCGGCACGGTAGCCAAACTGATTGAGGAAGGCTACACCGGTTATCTGGTGCGCGCCACCAACGACGATATGGGCGACGCGCCGGGGCTTGGAACACCCGGCAGCATTGGCGAAAATGTGTCGCGCAATGAAGCGGATAACGAGCAGCTTGCGCGTATCCTGGGCTGCCAGCGCGCCTTCAACCTCAACTACAGCAATCACCGCATGGCGGACATAT
This sequence comes from Bryobacteraceae bacterium, assembly GCA_036501045.1. GTDB lineage: Bacteria > Acidobacteriota > Terriglobia > Bryobacterales > Bryobacteraceae > Bog-105. The sequence goes on along the minus strand of DASYAX010000267.1, from coordinate 7,511 downwards.
CGCTGAACGAATTGATCAGCCGCCTGATCCTGATCATTCGCCTGGTCAAAGCCGACACGGTGGTTTGCTGGGATCCGTGGGCGCACGACGAGGAAAATCCGGATCATTACATGTTGGCGCGCGGCGTCGAGGCAGCCTGTTGGATGGCTGGCCGGGCGCACGATTATCCCGAGCAGTTTGCGGCCGGCCTCGCCCCACACGCCGTGGCGGACAAGTATTATTTCGCGCGGCGTCCTGAGATCACTCGCGTAGTAGATATCAGCCGCCAGATCGATAAAAAAGTAGAGGCGAATCGCGCCAACACGGCAAAAGGACCAGCCGGGCATCTCGGATCGAGATTGCGCGCTGAGTTAGCGGAGAAGGGCGAGCGCCTGCCGCTGCTGGGCGATGACGATGCCACCGCCGACCGTAACTACATCAAGGAATTTGGTATGCGTCAGAGCCGCGAGCTGGGCCAGAAGTACGGAGTCGAATATGCCGAAGTGTTCCACTACCTGCCGCCCGGCAGCGCTGGCGCGGACGCCGATCCGGCGGTCGAAGACTACGTCAAACGGCACGAGGTGCCGCTGAAGTAAGGTTGAGGCAGAGGGACCCAATGCGGATTACGGTTTCACATAACAAGCGGAAAGAGGACGTGATCCAGTCGGTCGACCGTTTTTTCGATGAAATCTTTCAAAGCGTCGGCCTGGTTCCGCTTCAAATCGTGAACGAGCAAAGAAGCTGGGCCGGTCCCACGCTGACGTTCTCTTTCACTGCAAAGATGGGTGTGCTGAGTACTCCTGTTAAAGGAACTGTCGAGGTTAGCGACAAAGACGTGACGATCGACGCCGATCTCGGCTTGCTCGAAAAGCTGATTGGCGGTACGCGCCGCCGTACTTCCTTAGAGAACAAGATTCGCGGCCTACTAACCTGAAGCGGTTATGCTCAACGATATGAGAATTACAGTCCTTTTCTCTCTGCTGGTCATGGGAAGCATGGTTCAGGCTCAGGAATTTTCGTCAAGCCCCGACCAAGGCCGCTCGATGATTGTCTCGACGGGCGGTATTGTCGCAACTCCGCAGTTCCTGGCCTCGCAGGCGGGAGCGAAGATTCTCGAAGCCGGCGGCAATGCCATTGACGCGGCCATCGCGGCCAACGCCGTCGTGGGCGTGACCATGCCTTATGTAAACGGCATGGGCGGCGATCTCTTCGCCATCGTTTATGAGGCGAAGACTGGAAAATTGTACGGCCTCAACGCCAGCGGCTGGACGCCCAAGGGGCTGACGCTCGACTACCTCAAAGAGCACAACATCGATACGCTCGGCAAGATCGGCGTGCACACCATCACTGTGCCCGGCTGCGTGGCGGGTTGGGATGCGCTGCGTACCCGCTTCGGCACCATGCCTCTCAACAAGCTTCTCGGGCCGGCCATTTACTATGCGCAGAACGGTTTCCCTTTGCCGGAACGCGGTGCGCGCTATTGGATCAGCAAGGCGTTTCTCAACCAGCCTGGCTATAAAGAAACCTACATGCCAAGCGGCGTCCGCCCCAAAGTGGGCGACGTGTTTAAGAACCCCGCGCTTGCCAATTCGCTGCGCATCGTCGCCGAGAAAGGCCGCGATGGTTATTACAACGGCAAGCTGACGGAAGTAATCGTGAATTTTCTGCGGTCGCAGGGCGGAACTCATACCCTTGAAGATTTTTCCGATTATCAGCCCGAATGGGTGGAACCCATTTCCACCACCTATCGCGGCTGGAATGTCTACGAGCTGCCGCCCAATGGCCAAGGCATTGCCGCGCTCTCGATGCTCAATATCATGGAAAACTTCCCGCTCGCCGACTATGGACAGAACTCAGCGGCCGCGCTGCATGTGATGATTGAGGCGAAAAAACTTGCTTATGCGGACATGGTTCGCTATGTAGGCGATCCCCGCTTCGGTCCGGTTCCCGTCAAGGAGATGCTGTCGAAAGAACTGGCCGCCCAACGCGCCAAGCTCATTCAAATGGATAAGGCTGCCTGTAGCGTGATTCCTTCCGAGATCACCGAAAAGCTGAACGCGCGCGGCAGCGAGACCATCTATATGTCCACCATCGACAAAGAAGGAAATATCGTTTCGCTGATTCAAAGTAATTACGGCGGGTATGGCACGGGCATGGTGGCTCCTGGCACCGGCTTCTCGTTTCAGAATCGCGGCGCGGGCTTCGATCTCGCTCCCGGCCTGCCGAACTCGCTCGCCGGCCATAAGCGCCCGTTGCACACCATCATTCCGGCGTTTATGTCGAAGGGCGACGTGCGCATCGGTTTCGGCATCATGGGCGGTTGGAACCAGCCGCAAGCGCATGCGCAGTTTGTCGCGAACATTGTGGATTTCGGGCTGAATGTTCAGGCGGCGATGGAAGCTCCGCGATTCACCAAGTCCACCTTTGAAGGCTGCGACGTACAGATGGAATCCCGGATTCCGCCCGATGTCCGGGAAGATCTGAAGCGTCGCGGTCACGTGATCAGTCTGCTCGAACCCTTTTCTTACACTGTCGGCCAGGGCGAAGCGGTGATGCGTGACACCAAGCGTGGAGTGAATTTTGCCGGCTCCGATCCAAGATGCGATGGCGCCGCCATCCCGCAAGGGCCGCCTGCGTTCTAAGGCGCCCTCCTCAATCCGGATTTTTGTTCATTTGGTCCAGGATGCTGACAAGCAGCGTCCGTACATTCGGATCCGGTTTTGCGAGTCCTGCGATCACTTGATCGCGGCGGCCGGATATATCTTGTAAACTGCTCTTCTCGGTGGGATCGCTAACTTGCTCTAAATCGCCGCGAATTTCGTTGAATGCCTGCGTGGCATATTGGGAAGCCAGCCCGTAGTTATTCCGCGTCACTTCCAGATAAACGCGGTTCATCAAATCGCGCGCCTTCGATAGATGCGCCTGAACCTTCAAGTGTTCGTTTTCCTGCCGGGCGGTTTGTAAGTCGGTGTTTAATTGATCGGCCCGGTTGCGCTCGGGAATCAAGCCTGTCAGGTAAGCCGCTAACAGAAGGATCGCGAATACAAAGATCATCCGCAGCCAACGGGAAAAGACGTTTTTCCTGGGTGTCACCTGTGACATGGTCATGAGTTCCTTTACTATCCTCGATTCTGACTGCTGCTAACTGGAGGATAACTCCATGGTCTGGGCAAGTGAGCCGATCAGCCGATGCTCCGTAACCACGCCCCGCACATCGGTAAGTAAAGCCGGCTTTTCACCTGGCTTTGAGGAAACGAGCGCGATCGATTGGCCTGCGGAACGCATCGACCCTAGTATTTCCAGAAAGGATGCTTCCGGCCTGACGATCACATAGTCCCCGCTCACGTCTTTCAGTAAAGCGCCCTGTGCTAGCGCCGGAGAGGGCCATCCGCTTTCGCGAATCACAACTCCGCTTATTTGAGAGTCCACTCCTGTTAGTAAAAGGGGCGCCGGGTCGTCATTCCGCACCGATTTGACGAAGGAGACAACTGGCTCGATTTCCGGGGCGACCTTGAAATCGGTCTCCATGATCTCCATGGCGCGTTGCACAAAATGAACGTTTGCATGCAGAGCTTCCGGCGCATCGTGACCACGCAGCCGTATCTTGCGCGTGTAAATGCTGTCCTTCACCAGGAGTTTTCGCACCGCATAGCTGGTAGCCACCGTAATCGTCATGGGAAGAATGACGCGGTAGTCGAGCGTCATTTCGAAAATCATGACGATGGCTGCCATTGCCGCGCTGGTAGAAGCGCCCACCACCGCGCCCATACCGACGACGGCAAATGCCGGCGGGCTAATGCCCAGTCCGGGGAGCAACCGGTTCAGGACGATGCCGTAGGCCGCCCCGAGCGTTGCCCCCAAATAGAGCGCCGGCGAGAAGATGCCTCCCGAAGCTCCGGAGCCCAGCGTGAGCGAGGTGGCGATTAACTTCGCGGCGAAAAGAATCAACAGCAGATAAATCGGGCCGGGATGGCTCGAAAGGATATCCTGGATCGTCGAGTAGCCAACGCCCTCGACATAGTAGTGGCCAAATCCAACCATCAGGCCGTACATCAGCGCGCCGGTCACGGCCATCCCAACGAGGTGCTGAACATAGTAGCCGCCCGGCACGCGCTCTTCAAAAAAACTCTCGGCAAAGTAGAGCGCCCAAATGAACAAGGCCGACACGATCCCCATCACCATGCCGAGCCCGAGGTAGCAGACCAGGACCAAAGGCTTGGCAACATGAAAATAGGGAATCTCGAAAACCGGAATCACGAAAGAAGGATGCGGACCAAAGAAAAGCTGTCCCACATAGGTGGCAGTCGCCGTGGCGATTGCCACCGGAACCAGAGTCCGTACGCTGACTTCATGCATCATGATCTCGACCGCGAACAACACGCCTCCCACCGGCGTATTGAATGTCGCCGCGATGCCCCCGGCTGCTCCCGCGGCGACGAGCGTAATGCGTTGCCAGAGCGTGAGCCGCAGGCTCTGCGCCAGCGTTGAACCAAACGACGCGCCGATCTGAATGATCGGTCCTTCGCGCCCCACTGAACCGCCCGTGCCGATGGAAAGAGCCGAGGCCAATGCTTTGACTGCCGCAACCAGCGGACGAATCACGCCTTTTTCGTGATAAATGGCGTCCATGACTTCAGGCACGCCGTGACCTTTGACTTCAGGCGCGAAATTCTTGACCAGGAACGCCACGCCGATGGCGCCCGCCACGGGCACAAGAATCACAAAAGGACCCCAGGGGCTGGCCGGAGTGTGAGCATTGGCGTCGTAGCTTACCGAAAAAAATCCAAGAAACGTCAGATTGTGGATGATGGCGATGAGCGCGCGAAAGCCCACCGCGCCCAGCCCCGCAGCGGCGCCAATGAGGATCGAGATCAGCGAAAGGCTGAGCGGGTGAAGCTGACGATCGGTCTGGGCCATGCCCTCTTCATCTTAGATGCGCCACTCATTCAGCCGCTCGAGTAACTGACAACACCGGAGGAAACCGCTTTTGCCCCAATCCATCTATTCTTATAGGGACTTACTCTCTCTTGCCTGCAACTCCCGCTGGACCCGTTGCGCCGCGAGCGCCTCAAAAACATTCGCGGATCTATCTGGTGGTCTATCTCATCGGTTTGGCGTTTTTTCTCTTTTTTCCGTACTTCCTGCCGCATTCATCCGGCGCTCGAACCGTCCCGTTTAGTGACTTTCTTAAAGAAATTGATGCCGGTCACCTTAGCGAAGTCGAAATCACCCCTACTGAGCTCATTGGAACGGTAAAACCGCCGCCCGCTAAAAAGGCCGCCAAACCCACGTTTATCACGGCCACGCGCCTGCCCGGCATCGAAGAAACCCCGCTATTAAAGGATCTCGAGTTGCATCACGTGAAGATCGACGGCAAAACCCAATCGTCTCACCCGTTGCTGTCGCTGTTCGCCGGTTGGCTGCCGTTCCTCTTGCTGATAGCGCTAATGGGCTATTTCATGTGGCGCAGTAAGCAGGCCATGGGTCAGCTCCGCTTTGGCAAGAATCGTGCCAAGATCTATGATCAAACCACCCGAACGCGCGTGACGTTTGCCGACGTCGCCGGCATCGACGAATCGAAAGTAGAGCTCGAGGAGGTGGTGGACTTCCTCAAACATCCCGAAAAATACCGCCGCCTGGGTGGACGAATACCAAAAGGCGTTCTGCTCATCGGCCCGCCGGGTACCGGCAAGACGCTCCTCGCGCGAGCCGTTGCTGGCGAAGCGCAGGTCTCCTTTTTCTCTATCTCCGGTTCCGAATTTGTTGAGATGTTTGTCGGCGTGGGCGCCGCCCGGGTGCGTGAGCTGTTTGAGGAGGCCAAGAGAAAATCTCCCTGCATCGTCTTTATCGATGAACTCGACGCGATCGGAAAATCGCGCTCCTCCGGCCGCGGCATGATCGTCAGCCACGATGAGCGTGAGCAGACTCTCAATCAACTTCTAGTGGAAATGGACGGCTTCGATCCCAACACGGACGTCATCATCATGGCCGCCACCAATACGCCGGAAGTGCTCGATCCGGCGTTGCTGCGTCCCGGACGTTTTGACCGTCAGGTGGTAGTGGATCGCCCGGACTTAGGCGGCCGCACGGCGATCCTCCGGGTGCATGCCAAGAAGATCAAGCTCGACCCAAATGTCGATCTGCAGGTGATTGCGAGCCGCACTCCTGGTATGGTCGGCGCCGATCTGGCCAATCTCATCAATGAGGCCGCCTTACTGGCTTCCCGGCGAAATGCTGGTCAGGTCGAAGAAAGTGATCTGGAAGAAGCTACCGATCGGGTCATGCTCGGTCTCGAAAAGAAGAGCCGCGTCATGACCTCCGCCGAGAAGCAGCGTGTTGCTTATCATGAAGCGGGCCACGCGCTGACCGCCATTGAGCTTCCGCATGCCGATCCGGTACATCGCGTCTCCATCATTCCTCGCACTCATGGCGCCCTCGGGCACATGCTGCAGCTTCCGACTCAAGAGCGCTATCTCATGACGCGCCCGCAGCTCGAGGATCAGCTCTGCGTCATGCTCGGGGGCCGCGGCGCCGAGTATACCGTTTATGACGGTGTTGTTTCTACCGGCGCTTCTGACGATCTGCAAAGGGCCACCGAGCTCGCGCGCCAGATGGTGACGCGCTTCGGCATGAGCGAGCGGCTGGGAAACATGACGTATGGCCTGCCCGCCAATCAGCGTTTCTTGAGGAGCCTCGCCGGTATCGAGGAGCGCGATTACAGTGAGCAGACCGCCGAGGTTATCGATGAAGAAGTGCGGCGCTTGATCGACTCCTTGTACGATCGCGTCAAGAATATCCTTCGGGAACACCGTCCGGCTCTCGAGTGCATCGCCAGGCGTCTGGTGGAAAAGGAGACCTTGGACGAAAGTGAATTGAGGGCGCTGCTCGAATCCGAAGATGCGCCCGCGAAATCGTTGGCCACCCCTGCGTAAACCGCCTCGTCAACGCCCGCGTGGTGTCCCGGAGTCGCTGGGTTGCAGCCCGAGGAATGGTTCTCTCGCATTCACCATCAGACTCGGCGCGCCAGCTTCTCTCTCTGAATGTTGAGTGACATATTCTCAGGCGACAGCGTAACTCAGCGAACGGATTTCCGCCAAGCTGGCCACCAGTGCGTAAACTTTAGGCTTGGCGGCTCGTGGCAAATTCATCCTCTGACATGGCGCGGCATGATTCTTTCCTGATACAACCGTGGGCCAAACAAAGGTCAGACTGCGTAGGACAGGAGAAAAGAAGCTCTCTATGAAAATATCCCGCTGGCAATCCATCACCGCGCTGGTTGTCGCGCTCTTGGTCTTGCTTGCGCTCGGAACGCTCGGCAGCGATCTCGCATCTTCGTTCGGCGCAGTGGGTCTTCGTCTCCACGGTTATCTGGTCCAACCCTTATTTACCTTAGGGGCTTTGCCGGTCACTATCTACTTTCTTCTGAAAGTCTCCATCTTTCTAGTGGTCCTCGTTCTCGTTTCGCACTTCACCATGATGGTGCTTCAAAGCAAGCTGCTGGTCCATACTCCACTGGCGGCGGGACAACAATA
>DASYAX010000266.1:0-4044 GCA_036501045.1 Bryobacteraceae bacterium | reverse complement strand
AACGGTGTCCAGCCCTGCCAGAAGGCCGAGCAGCGTGCTCTTACCGCTTCCCGAGGCGCCCATGATGGCAAGAAATTGGCCGCCGGGAACGCTAAACGTAATGTCGCGAAGGATTTCAACGCGGCTGGGCGGATTCTCGATAACTTTCCAGAGTTGGCGTACTTCAATGACGTTGTTGGGTCCCGTCATGTCAATTTAGATGTGTGGAGAGACTGCAGTCTAATTTCATTGTGGCAGCTTGGCTGGTCTGCGCCCTGCTATTGACGGGGTGCCAGCGCGATGCGAATTCCTCTCAACAAGAACAACGCAAAACGGCAGCGCCAGGTTCCACGGCAGCGGCCGAAACCGCCGGGACGCCCTCTCCGCAGCCGGCGGCTCCCGACCAGCGGCCAGTCATCGTCGCCTTTGGAGACAGCCTGACGGCCGGGGTGGCGGCGGGCAAAAGCTATCCGGAAGATCTCGAAGATCTGCTCCAGAAGCAGGGCTATGGCTATCGCGTAGACAATCAGGGCGTGAGCGGAGACACAACCACCGACGGATTGGCGCGAATCGACAACGTGATTGCGGCGCATCCGGTGCTGGTATTGCTCGAGTTCGGAGGAAACGACGGGCTACGCGGGATTCCGGTGGAAGCGACGCATAAGAATTTAGAGGAAATGATCGAGCGCCTGACGGCGGCGAAGATTCCGATTGTTCTGTTGGGAATTACGCTGCCTCCGAACTACGGACCGGATTACGTAAAACCGTTCACCGCGATTTTTCCGGAACTGGCCAAGAAGTATAAGCTGAAGCTCATGCCATTTCTGCTGGTTCATGTCTACCAGACGCCGGGGATGATGCAGCCGGATGGAATCCATCCCAGCGGCGAAGGCAACAAGATTGTGGCGAAGGACGTATTCGATTTGATTCGGCCGTTGTTGACGCGAACGCCATGAACAGCAATGCCGGGCCTCCGGCTGAGATTGGAACGGCTCTTCGCAAAGAACTGGGCCTGGGCGACCTGGTGCTGTTCAATGTCGCGGCGATCGTCAGTACGCGGTGGATCGGCGTGGCGGCACATGTTGGTCCGGGAAGCGTTGTTCTATGGCTTTTGGCGGCGGCTCTGTTCCTGATCCCGTGCGCTTTTGTGGTTGCTAACTTGTCCAGGCGATTTCCGTCGGAAGGCGGTTTGTATATCTGGACACGCGAAGCGTTCGGCGAGTGGCACGGCTTTGCTTGCGGCTGGTTCTATTTTCTGAATAATGTGTTTTGGATACCGGGCGTCTTGATTGCCATGGTTGGGATGATCACGTACGCCTTCAGTACGCGCCTTGGGTATCTTGCCGAGAACCCGTTATACGTGCTGCCCTGCGCGTGTGTGCTGCTGGTAGGGACGATTGCAGCGAATTACGTGGGGCTGCGGGTGGCAAAGTGGGTGGATAATTTCGGAGGAATTGGAGCGTACCTGATTGGCGGCATCCTGGTTATTTCTGGCGCCGCGATGTGGCTGCTAAAAGGATCGGCAACGCGATTCGACCTGCTGCCGCGGTGGGATCTGGATAAGCTCAATTTCTGGTCACAGCTCGCCATGGCGATGACCGGTTTGGAACTGAGCCCCATTCTTTCAGGTGAAGTTCGCAATCCACGAACGGCAATTTATCGGGCGACCTGGATCAGCGCGGGGCTGGTGGTTCTGTTCTATGTGTGCGCGACGAGCGCGATTTTGATTTTCCTGAAGCCGGATGACGTGAGCCCGGTGATTGGGCTGGCGCAGGCGAGCCAACAGGCTTCGCAAGCCTTGGGCTGGCAATGGGTACCGCTGGCGATCGCATTCTCAATTCTGTTGAGCGTTGGCGGACAGCTTGGGACTTATGTCGGCGCGTGCGCGCGGCTGCCCTTTGTGATGGGAATCGGTAACATGCTGCCACCCGCTTTCGCCAAGCTGCATCCGAAGTACGGGACTCCGTACATGTCCATTTTGCTGCTAGGTGCGGGCGCGGGCGTTCTGCTGCTGATCAGCCAGTTGGGGGAGACGTTTCGCGGCGCTTACCAGGTAACTGTCGACTTGTCGGTGATTTCGCTGTTTATCCCATTCCTTTATATGTTCGGCGCGGCATGGAAATTTGGACAGAAGGTTTCGGCGCTTGGCGGATTGCTGGTTTCGACCATTGCGATTGTGTTTTCGTTTCTGCCGACCTCGGATGTGCGATCGGTGTGGTGGTTCGAAGTGAAATTATTAGGCGGGTGCGTTTTGTTGTACGTGCTGGCCTGGATGTGTTTCCGGCACTACCGGCAAAAGGCGACGTGAGCTACCCCGATTCCGTTCAATATCTATATGCGCTCGGCAATGAGTTGAAGGCTGGTGCGAAGTTCGGCCTCGAACACATGCAGACGCTGCTTGAGGGCATGGAGCATCCGGAGCGCGGCCAACGCTTTGTGCACGTGGCGGGAACGAATGGCAAGGGTTCGACCTGCGCGATCATCGCGAGCGCGCTGCGCCGCAGTGTATTGCGGACCGGTTTGTACACGTCGCCGCACTTGATCGAGCCGACAGAGCGGATACAGATTAATGGCCAGGCGGTTACGCCGGCAGCCTTCGCCCAGGCATTTGAGACGGTGCACGCGGCAGCGGAACGGTTGCTGGAAGAGGGACGGTTGGACGCGCATCCTTCTTACTTCGAGACCGTGACGGCGATGGCTTTGGCGATTTTTCGCGAGAGCTGCGACATCGGCGTGATGGAAGTGGGCTTGGGTGGCAGGCTCGATGCGACCAACGTGATTTCTCCCGAGCTGTGCGTGATCACGTCGGTTGCTTATGACCACGAGTTTTACCTGGGCAACACGCTGGAGGCAATTGCCGGCGAGAAAGCGGGCATTCTTAAACCGGGCGTGCCCGTTATTGTGGCGCGGCAGCAGGCAGAGGCAGAAGCGGTGATTATGGAGCGGGCGCGCACGCTTGATTGCGAGGTTGTTCGCAGCGCGGATTACGCTGTTTTGGATGTGCAGGCGACAGCGCGCGGCTGTGAATTCTCGCTTGATGGCGCGAAATACCGATGCCCTCTTCCAGGGCGGCATCAGGTGGAGAACGCCAAGGCAGCGATTCTGGTTTGCCGGCGGCTGGGGATTCCGGTTTCGGCGATTCAGGCTGGATTAGCCGCGGTCGAATGGCCTGGCAGGCTCGAGTTCGTTTCGAGGAATCCGGATTTCGTGCTGGATGGCGCGCACAATCCCGCGGGCGCGGCTGCGTTGGCTGATTATATTCAGGAGTTCTGTCGAGATCGGCCAGTATGGTTGGTTTATGGCGCGATGCGGGATAAGGCAATTGAGGAAGTGACCGGGCAACTATTTCCTCTGGCGGAGCGGCTGATTGTGACGGCGCCGGATTTTCCGCGAGCACTCAGGCCGGAAGCGATTTTGGAGGTGCATGGCCATCCGAACGCGACGGTTGCGGCGACGATCCGAGAGGCGATTGGCATTGCACGGAATGCGCCGACGGAGTGTGTGGTGTTTTTTACGGGATCGCTGTTCGTGGTTGGGGAGGCTCGTGGGTTGTTGGTTGAGGCGGGCGCTTGAAGGTCTGGCCGGGTTTACTTTTGCGCCTTCATGAACTCATGCACCAGCGCGGTGATTTCATCGGCTTTGGTATCGAGCGCGAAGTGTCCGGCTTCAAGTACGTAGACTTCCGCGTCCGGTACGTCTTTGCGATAGCGTTCCGGCTCGCCGAGGTCGAATGAGAGATCGTGCTTGCCCCAGAGGACCAAAAGCTTTGGCTGAGTCTTCTGTAACCATGCCTGCCACTTTGGATACGCATCGACGTTCGTGCGGTAGTCATAGAAAAGATCGCTTTGAATTTGCGCCTGTCCCGGCGAATTCAGGAATGCGTATTCATCGGTCCAGAGATCCGGATCGTAGAGCTCTGTCTTCGGATCGTCTCCGACGTGACGCGTCTTCGTGGTTGCGAGCGACAGCAGGTTTTTGCGCAATGCTTCTTCGTGAGAAGGCCGGTCTGCCCAGAATGCCCGGCGTGTTGCCCAGTTTGCCCCAAGGCCTTCGTTGTGAGCGACC
>DASYAX010000265.1:0-3441 GCA_036501045.1 Bryobacteraceae bacterium | reverse complement strand
TCATTCGCTCCGGCCCAAAAGGTGTAAAGGGCATCAGCGGGGGCTCCGCCCAAGTGGCTGGCTCCGAAGTAATTCAGTTGGTCGGAGACGCCATCGAGACCGTTTGATCCCGTTAGGGCGCTAGCAATGGCGTAGTTCGTTCCACCGGCAAGGAACGGCGTAGGATCGGACACGCCCAACTTCGGCGCGAGTTGATCGACCCAGAGCCCGAAGGGACCGGCGGTTGGCGGGGTTGTATTCGGTCCGTCCGTATAGGCGTTCGAGGCGTAATTTCCAGGCACCGTTCCACCCTGCGCAATGGCAGCGTTGCCGTTGTCGGAAAGACTATCGCCAAAGACTACAAGCTGGTTGATATCGGCCGCAAAAGCGGCCAGCGGCGCTATGACAAAGAAGAGCAGTAATCGCATCGATTGAATCTTATCCTACGCGCCGCTGCGATTGATTAGAAATGTTGCGGTCGATTCGAAAAAATTTTGTAACACGTCACTCGCTTCAGCAGGGAGCTCCACTTCGGAGAGTGCCGTCCGCATCAATTGCAGCCAACGGTCGCGCGCCGCTTGATCGACCGCGAAACCGGCGTGCCGCATGCGCAAACGCGGATGGCCGCGTTCTTCGATATAGCTCTGCGGGCCACCGAAGCGATAGATGAGGAAGCCGCGAAGGCGCTGCTCGGCGGCCGCCAGGTCGCGTCCGCGATACATCGGACCAAGAATACTGTCGTTCGGGATCTGCCGGTAGAAGGCTGCGATCAGGCGCTCGAATCCATCCTGGCCGACCGCCGCATATACTTCGTGTTCTTCCACGGTCAGTTCGGGGCGCTGCTGCCGTCGTGCTTGGGGCCCAAGCCCAGACCGATGAGCGTTAGCGAATTGATCTTGCCGTCCTGCGCGGGCAAATTCTGGTCCGTTTGAAAGCGTTTCAACGCCTCCACCGAATCGTCATTCCAGTGGCCGTTTGGTTCACCTTTGAAGTAACCCTTTTCGGCCAGCGCCTGTTGAATTTGCTGATAACGCTCGGGGTCGGGATGGACTTGGTAAGAGGGGCGCGGCGGAGTACGCCGGCGCGCGACTTTGGTCCGGCGGCCGTGGGCGCCTCTATGTGCAGATGCGGTATCGGATTTTTTGGTTTTGACCTTTGCCGGCGGCGTTTTGACAGAGGCGGCGCACAAAGCCGCTAGAAACACGAGGGCGACTGCATATCTCATGTATTCAAGAAAATTTTAACATTCTGTGTGATACTACTAAGTTCATGGCCGCCTACGCGCAGAGCTTTTATTGGTTTCGATTTTGGCGCCAGCCAAGATCTTGCCGAGGGGCGTCCGCGATAGACTGAAAAGCGGCGAAACGGTTTAAAAAAGGAGGCCCACTCGGAGACGAGTGGGCCTTTGGCGTTTTATAGGAGTTTATTTTGTGAGACCACCACTCGTGAGGGGCAGATGATCATCTCGATGAAGCTTCATGCAACGAAGGCGGAGATCGAAGCGGTTTGCGACCGCATCCGCGATTTCGGCTACAAGGTGCATTCCATTGCGGGGGAGGAGCGCGCGGTCATCGCGGCGGTGGGCGTCGGCGACGTAACGGCTTGTCTCGAGTCACTTGAGGCTTTGCCGCAAGTGGAGAAGGCGGTGCGCATCTCCGCTCCGTACAAATTTGTGAGCCGTGAATACCGCTCCGCGAAATCGCAAATACGCGCCAATGGCGTAGAGATCGGCGGCGACGAGTTTGTGGTAATGGCAGGCCCCTGCTCGGTGGAAAGCGAGAAACAGATTCTCGATACCGCCCAGTTCGTCGCGCGGCACGGCGCGAAATTTCTGCGCGGCGGCGCATTCAAGCCGCGGACTTCGCCTTACGATTTTCAGGGCATGGAACTCGAAGGGTTGAAGCTGTTGCAGAAGGCCAAACGCGAAACAGGCATAGGCATCATCACGGAAGTGATGAGCGACCGGGACGTAGAGATGGTGGCCGAGCACGCGGACATCCTGCAGATCGGGGCGCGCAATATGCAGAATTTTTCGCTATTGAAGGCGCTCGGGAAGGCGGGCCGGCCGGTGATGTTGAAGCGTGGTCTCAGCTCGACCATTAAGGAGCTGTTGATGTCGGCCGAATACATCGTGGCGCACGGCAATCCAAATGTGATCCTTTGCGAACGCGGCATCCGCACGTTTGAGACGGCGACGCGCAACACCTGCGATATCACGGCCGTTTCGGTACTGGATGAGCTTTCGCATTTACCGGTGGTGCTCGATCCGAGCCACGCGACGGGAAAGCGAAGCCTGGTGCCGCCTCTTTCGCGCGCGGGCGTGGCGATTGGCGCCGACGGCTTGATCGTCGAAGTCCATCCCCAGCCGGAGAAAGCGGTCAGCGATGGCGCGCAATCGCTCACGCTCGAGCAGTTCGCGGCCATGATGAAGGATTTGAAGCCGTACATTGCGCTTTGGAAAACGGCGCGCGTGGCTGAATTGGCGACCGCCTGAACGTGCGTCTCCGGCTGAATCCGTTGATCGCGCTGCTGGCGCTAGCGGCAGTGGTCGCCGCAGCGCTATTTGGCATCGATTACTACCGGCACCGCTTTGTGCGGACGAGCCCGGATCTAGTAAAGCTGCTGCCGCCGGGCGATTTGACGGTGTTCTTCGTGAATCTGGCAACGCTACGACAGGCGGGGCTGATGAATTTGTTAGCGGGGGTCGAACCGGCTGCCGAGAAAGGTTATCAGGAGTTCGTAAGGCAGACCCAATTCGATTACACGCGCGATTTGGATGCGCTGGCCGGCGCCGCCGGCGGCGAACGGTTGTTCTTTGTGATGCGCGGACGCTTCCACTGGGACAAGATACGGCAGTATGCCTTGGCGCATGGCGGCTCCTGCCGCGGCGATTTTTGTAAGACGCCCACCAGCAAGCCGGGACGTTGGGCGAGTTTCCTATTGATTCAGCCGGACGTGGCCGGGTTGGCTCTCAGCAGCGACGATTCGGCGGCCGATCTATTACGTCCGCCCGGGCGGCGCGTACCCGAACAATCTTCGACCGATCCGGTATGGGTCGAGGTATCGCCCGCGCTGCGTAAGAATCCGATCGACCTGCCCTTGCCGATGCGCATTTTCGCGATCACGCTGCAATCGGCTGACTCGGTGATCGTTTCTCTGGGACCTGCAAAGGACACGGCGGATGCCTTCGACGTGCGGCTGGATGCCGGCTTTCCCAACGAGCCCACTGCGGACGCAACCCGCAATCAATGCGAGATTCAGACCAAGATGCTGAAACTCGAACTCGCGCGCCAGCACGAGCAACCGAATCCGGCGGATCTCACTGGCCTACTTACTGCCGGATCTTTTCAAGCCGTGAATAAACATGTGATGGGCGTTTGGCCCGTGAGCAAAGCTTTCGTCAAGGTTTTGCAGTAGCGTTTACCGCGCCTATTGGCCTCCAGCGCCCGCGCCTTGCGAACC
>DASYAX010000264.1:0-12264 GCA_036501045.1 Bryobacteraceae bacterium | reverse complement strand
CGCCAAAAGAATTCAAAAAGCCCCCCAGGGTGTAATTGGAGTCTCCGCTGAATTGTATGCCGCTGGCATTGAAGGTGCCCCATTCCGTAGCGCTCGGCCCCGGCGTTTGGCCCAGCACGGGCACGTTATCCGCCGTGGACGCCAGTACGCTCCAAAAGGTACCGTCAATGGTTGCGGCATTGGCGGTCGCGCCTGCGATAGCGGCCGCGACGAAAAAAAAATGCTGTAATCTTCGGTTCACTTATCCCTCACTTCCGTCCCGAGACATTAAAACCACCCAAGCCTACTACGAATACCCTGACGATCCGGGTTGAAAGAATTGGAACAATATTTTCGGGCGAATAATAGGCGAATAAGAAATTTTTCGGCAGATCAGCCCGTTATCATCAAGCATTGAATCGTGCGGGAAGAGGCCAACTTGGGCCAGTGAAAGGCACCGAGCCCAAGGCGGAGCCGGGAAATTACAACACTTGTTTCATCGAAGAGTGGTCTACGTGGGGCACTTCGCTGCTGCGTGGTACTCGCCAGGGAAGGCGCCTAAAACGACGCTTTGGGCAGCTCGTCTGCCCAGGATACTGCGCGAATGTCGAAGCTTGGCGAACGATGCGCCGGGGAGGGAGCCTTCTTCGTGACTTACGATTTTCTGGCGATTGTCTCACTCAACAAGGAGCTGGTAAACCTAGCTGGTTGCGAATCGATCGGCAGATGTGAGTACGTGCTGGCATTGGGCAACGGCGGGACGGGGAAGACGCACATCGGGTTCTTCTTACGACTGGCGGTTTATTGGGCCGCGTGAGATTCACGATGACGGCAGTAGTAGCGGAGCGGTTGATCTAAAACGAATTGGGTACGACGCCGAAGAAATCAAGCACCGGCGCCGTTTACGTTTTTCGACACGGCGCTTGGACTCAAGCGCTTCAACTCCAGCAAGAGCATGTGGAAACGCCCCTCGAGGTCCGCTACACGGCTTTGCAGCGATTCCTGCGGCAACCGCCCCGGCTGCTGCAGTAAAAGGCTGATGCCAGCACGAGCCATCTCCGAAATGCTCTGAATTCCATGAGAAAGGCACAGTTCGCGGCATTTGCCGTATTGTTCCTCGCTTAAGCGAAAACTGATAATCCTACTGGTTGGATCACGAGACATGAAAACTCGCGTGGCGCCGAGCAGTGGCGCACTAAAGAACGGATATGAAGTCGCTATCTATTTCAACAGATACCGACCGCTGAAGCATGCTGATGGAAACGACGAGGCGCCAATCGGATTTCTTTTTGATGAGAATGCCTTCGAGATCTTTCAGCGAACCGTGCGTGACTCGCACACGCTGGCCCTCTTGAAGAAATGGACAGGGCTCGGTGCCTATGCCCGATTTCAAAATCGACTCGATTGCTTTGATCTCGTCGTCTGGAATAGGCGCGGGATGATTCCCGAACCCCACGATCGAAACGACACCAGGAGTCGTGACTATGGGCAACGGCCGGCTGGAGTCGAATCGGCAAAAGACGTATCCCGCAAAAAGTGGGACCTCGGTCGTAACCACACGATCTGACCACCGGCGGCGGTTCCGATAAACGGGCAAATATTGCTCGTAGCCCTTTCCATTGAGCACTCTAGCGGCGACCCTCTCCAGGTTTCGGCGGGTACGAACGCCGTACCAGGGGAGTGCCGGGCGATCCGTGAATTCAGAGGAAAAACCGTTCGATAATGATGACAGTGAAGACACAATTCTCCGTAAGTGTGATAGAACAACTGATAGTTGCAACTGACGGAGTTGCGTGAGCAAGCTCCCGCTTTGTTAGTCCCATCCAGGTTTTTGGCTTGGCGGGCTAACGGCGGCGATTTGTATTACCTACGTAATACCATGATTACGCCCCGACTACCAAAGAACTTTTTGCTGTTCCTAGAAAAATTACTCATACTGTAATAAATTCGTTCCAATTTGATAGAAATCTGCCTCTTTGCGGGAAAGAGGAGTTGCAATCAAAAAGGGGGGATTTTAAAACAACCACCTTGCATCGTGCTGAACTTCAGTTTTTCCTAGCAAGGCATTTCGGATTCGTCGCCGTTTGATTTAGTAGGAACATTGAATGGAAATGGCTTGCACATTTGCGGAAGACGAGGTGGCCGAGTTCGCCTCGGAAAAGTCTATTAGAGAACTAAGTGATAAGGGCGCTGTATCGACCGAGTCTCTGAAAATGCCGCCGGCAGTGTTAGCCGGCACGATAACAGTGGGACCGGCATCAGCACCGTTGACTCGTAATTTAATCGTTAGACTGCCACTCGCCGGTTGTGTATCTGATGTTCTTATTACTACTGTCAGATTACTCGCTAGACAGGCCTGACTCGTTCCGGACTGCCTGGCTGTCTCGGTTGTGGCGGGAGCCACGCTTCCTAAAGCTGCAAAAACAGTTGCGCTGGATCCAACCGTAGTAACAGGAGTGGAGGATAGTTGATAGGACCCGACGCGGTAGAATGCCCACGCGCTGCCACTCCATCTACACGCGTGCACGATGGAACCGCCGCCAACGGTACAATCGCTAATCGATGCACCATCTGTCACCAGCGCGACCATGCCTGCCGGATGACTAGCGGGGAGCGTCGCAACGGTGTAAAAGGTAGGCGTGAGAGCACCCGCCGTCGTCGCGGTCGCCGCATTTCCAGTGGTGTTTTGGTTGAGTGCTGCCACGCGCGCCGCTGCGAGCGTGCCGCTGGTAATATTGCTGGCGTTTGTCGTATCGGTTGTGGCCGATGCCACGAGTCCCAGGTTCGCACGTGCCGTCCCAATATTCTTCAGGTCGCTCAGGTTGCTGGCTGCGTTCAATGGAGAAAACCCAAGGGGAGCCTGATAGTTCAGAGGAGGGATGTCGGCGGCCGCCAACGAATGGCCGCTGACCGCCGTGCCACCGGTGGCATAATAAGCGAACTGACCAGTTGTTCCGACCCCAACCCCTCCGCCGCCGGCACAAAGCGTGCTCGCCGGAACCAAGTTGCCGTGCGAATCCCAACTTCCCGCACAATTGCCGCTCACTGGTGTGCCGGCGACGCTCGCGACCGTGCTTGAGGCACCGCTCGATGTCAGCGCGAAGGTTGTATTGGTAATCGGCTTGCTGATTTGGCTGATCGAGGTAACACCTCCCGCCGCTGGAATTTTCCAAAGGTATGTCGTAGGCTCACTTCCTCCCATAATCAGAGCGTTATAACGCCAGCCCGCATCGTCTGAGGCCGTCAGAGTGATGCTAAATACGCCGTTCTGAATGAGCGCATTCTTAGCGCCACCAGCGACCAATGTCCCGTCGTTGCCTTGAAATGGTTCCCATATAACGTAGAGCGCCCCCCCCTGAACCACAGATCCGTGAGAATCAAGAGCGGGAATATTCGTGAGCGTCACGGATTGTGCCGATGCGACTGATCCGTAAAATCCGGCTACCAGCAAGAGTAGAAAGGTTCTAGTGAGTTTTTCCATCTGCGCACCAGTCTGCGACGCCTCCGTACAGAATCCGAAATCGTTGCGCCTAATTTACTGATTCAAAGGAAGATGTTTTAATTTGAAAATGTGTCACCGAGGGAGCATGCATGCCAGAAGACTTTTCTAGACGAACGTTCATGAGCGCGGGATCGGCAGCCTTAGCTGTTGCTACCGGATTAGAGGCGGCTCAGGACGCCAGGCCCATTCGGTCACAGGATCATCACTTGCCGAATGAGTCACAGCCGGGGCCGAACAACGTCCCGCTGGACGAGCAGAATCCAAACTCCGTCTGGGCGCCAGCGACCGATGCGGGCGGCCAGCCTCCGTTCAAGTATTCGTTTTCGCTTTCGCACAAGCGGCTCGAAGAAGGCGGTTGGACGCGCCAGGTTACGGTGCGCGACTTGCCCATTTCGAAGAAAATGGCAGGCGTCGAGATGCGATTGACGAGCGGCGGTGTTCGCGAATTGCATTGGCATGTGGGCGCGGAATGGGCCTTGATGCTTTACGGGAGCGCGCGTATCACGGCCGTAGACCAAGACGGCAGGAGCCACGTCAGCGATGTGAATGAGGGCGACTTGTGGATCTTTCCCGGCGGCATTCCGCATTCCATCCAGGGACTGGGGCCGGATGGGTGCCGCTTCCTTTTGGTCTTCGACGATGGCAACTTCAATGAGTTCGAGACATTCCTATTAACAGACTGGATGGCCCATACTCCGCCGGAAGTGTTGGCGAAGAACTTTGGCGTCGCGGAATCGACGTTTGCGAAGGTTCCGAAGAAAGAGTTGTTTATTTTTCAGCGCGAGCTGCCGCGCCCGCTTGCCGAAGAGAAGCGGGAGGTAGAAGCTGTGACCGGCGCAGTGCCGCACAGCTTCGACTTTCGGCCCAGCCAGATGAAGCCCACCAAGATCTCTAAAGGCGGTGAGGTCAAGATCGTCGATCGCAAAGTTTGGCCGGCGACCAATATCGCAGCGGCGATTGTTCGATTGAAGCCCGGAGGCCTGCGCGAGATGCATTGGCATCCCAATGAAGACGAATGGCAGTACTACGTCAGCGGGGAGGCGCGCATGACGGTATTTGCGGCAGGTGGCCGGGCGCGAACGATGGATTTCGAAGAAGGGGATGTCGGTTATATCGGCAAATCCGCTCCGCACTACATCGAGAACACGGGAGAGGCGGATTTGGTGTTTATCGAGGTGTTTCCGACGCCGATCTATGAGGATATTTCTCTCGCCGAGTGGCTGGCGCACACGCCGTCGCGGCTAGTGGATCAGCATCTTGCTGTCGGAGAGGATATGATCCGGAAAATCTCAAAAAGAGAAGCGGTGATCGTTCCAGAATAGCGGTCCGATAGACTGCGAAAGGGGAGAGAACGAGTATGCGCAAGCTAGGAAGCTATCTCTTGGCGGCCGGATTATTGTTGGGGCCAACGCCCGTGATAGCGCAACATGGCCAACGGCAAAACTACTATGGCGGCATGAAACAAAGCGTTCAACGCGGAGATTATGACCGTTATTCGCGTGACGACGAGCGCCGGCACAAGCATGACAGCGGAGGGATCGGCCCGGGTAAAGCCGCGTTGATTGGAGGGGCCGGAGGCGCTGTTCTAGGAGCGATCTTCGGCGGAGGATTGAAGGGCACGCTGATCGGCGGAGCGGCCGGGGCAGGCATCGGCGCCATTGGCGGCAAGCTGGCCGAAGGTAACAACCACGATCGTCACGATCAACACAGGTAAAAAGGATTGCAAATGAAAAAATCAAGCAAATTGGCGGCTGCTGTTCTAATTGGCCTCCTCAGCGTGTCGGCACAGTTGGGATATGCAACTCCCCAGAATGCTGCCGCGACTCAAACACCTGCGACCCATTCCTGGACGATGGAACAGGCCGTTACCAGTTCCGTGCGGGAGGCTTGGGTGTTGGGCGGGCGGACCGAAGAAGGCTTTTTCGAGATCGTGCAAGCGTTGACGGAGCTGTCCGCACAAAAACGCGGAATTACTTTGCCGGATACGAAGGAAGCGGGCACCAAAGCCGGCAATTGGATCAAGAAACAGGCCAAAAAAGATCCCGATCAACTTCTCTATGTCATCGTCGACAAGGCGGTGCAATATACCGGAACGCATCAGACTGCTGGTGCTAGCCAGTAATCAGGCGGCGCGTTGGGCCGCCTGCACGCGGCTGGTGTGGCGGCTGTAAGTGAAATAGACCACCAGACCAAGCGCCATCCAGAATAAGAAGGCCGCCCAGGTGATGCCTCCCAGTCCGGCCATCAAACCCACGTTGACGAGCACACCCAAGATAGGAACATAAGGAACTAACGGCGTTTTGAAGGGGCGCGGAAGATTGGGCTCTTTCTTGCGCATGATCACTACCGCGATACAGACGACCACAAAAGCAAAGAGCGTTCCGATGCTGGTAAGACTACCAAGCCGCGCGATGGGTGTGAAGGCGGCGCCGAGCGAGACGAACAAGAGCAGCACCAGATTTGATTTCCAGGGAGTTCGGAAGCGCGGATGCACATCGCAAAACAGTTTGGGAAGCAGACGATCTCGCGACATGGAATAGAATACGCGCGACTGACCCAGGAGCATCACTAACATTACGGATGTGAGACCGCAGAGAGAGCCGAGCTTCATCAGAAAAGCGATCCACGGCAAGCCTTTCATGCGGTCGACGGCAACGGCCAGGGGCGCCGCCACGTTCAACTCCTTATAGTTCACGATGCCGGTGAGGACCAAAGAATAGGCGATATAGAGAACGGTGCAGATGGCGAGCGAACCGATGATGCCAATCGGCATGTCGCGCTCGGGCTTGCGGGCTTCCTGGGCGGCGGTTGAGACGGCATCAAAGCCGATATAGGCGAAGAAGATCTGTCCGGCGCCGGCGAGCACGCCGCTCCAACCGAATGTGCCGAATTCGCCGGTGTTGGGAGGTAAGAACGGATGGTAGTTCCGGTAATTGATGAAGAAGTACCCAATACCGATGAAGAATATGACTACGACCACTTTCAGGATGACGATGAAGTCGTTGAACTTGGCGGACTCGCTGATGCCACGGATGAGAATGCCTGAGATGACGCAGAGAATGAGGACGGCGATGAGATTGACTTTGCCGGGCATCGGATCGAAGGGCGAGGCGACGATGGCTTGCGGCAGGTTGATGCCGAATGAAGTAAGGATGGAATCGAAGGTAGCGGCCCAACTGACGGATACGGTGGCCGCGCCGACGGCGTACTCAAGCACCAGCGCCCAGCCGATGATCCAGGCAACCAATTCGCCGAGCGTGGCGTACGAGTAAGTGTACGCGCTGCCGGCGATGGGGATCATGGTGGAGAATTCGCTGTAGCAAATGCCCGCGAAGGCGCAACCGACGGCCGCGAGTATGAAGGAATAGATAAGCGCAGGCCCGGCGTGGGTGGCCGCGGCGACACCGGTGAGCGTGAAGATGCCCGCGCCGATGATGGCACCGATGCCGAGAGCCACCAGCGAACGCGCGGTCAGCGTGCGCTTCAGGCCTACGTCGCCCTTCGCTTCGGCAAGGAGGGAGTCGATGGACTTGGTTGCGAAGAGCGTCATTTTAGGTAAACGTTAAGGCTAGCACTTAGAGGCTGGCAGCCGACGCGGGCTTCCACAACAACGACAGGGAGTTTACAGGCGTTCGAGACGCGCCTGGGCGTCGCCGAACTGCTCCAGTTTGACTCCAAAGCGATCCATGAGCGACAGATATAAGGCGCACATCTTGCGGTTGTCTTCTCCGTCGTTCAGGTAATTCAGCGTTCGTCCGGTGGCCAGCGTTCCGCCTAGCCCGCCCGCGAGCACCAGCGGCAATCGGAAATTGTCATGCCTGCGGCCGATCCACATGTTGGAAAGGAACATCAAACAGGTATTGTCAAGGACGGTACCGTCGCCTTCCTTCATGCTATCCAGCTTGGAGGCCAGATACGCATATTGGCTTACGTGGAAGCGGGAGATGCGCTCATATCCGTCTGAATTGTTGTTGTGAGAGGCGGCGTGATGCCCTTCCTTGACGTCAAGGAATGGATAGTACATGGCTGAAAGATCGCGCGAGATGATAAGCGACGCGACGCGCGTCTTGTTGGTTTGAAAGGCGATGGCGATGATGTCGCACATCAGGCGCGCGTGGTCGCGGAGGTCTTCCGGCAGCCCGTTGGCCGGCCGGTCCATGGTGGCTACAACCGTGTTTTTCGCTTTGGCCGCGTCCTCGGCATCCGCTTTGCCCTTGCGCATGCCTTCCACTCGCTTTTCGACCTCGCGCACGCTCGTCAGATATTCATCTAATTTGCCTTTGTCGGTCGAACTCACTCTCGTCGAGAGCTCCTGAGCGCGCTCTTTGACGCGGTCGAGAATGCTGATATTGAGCAGACTGCCGCGGTTGTCGAAGAGATTATCCCAGGCAAGCGACGGATAGACTTCCACCGGGACGGGCGAATCCGGAGTTTGCCACGAGATGTGGGAGCTGTAGGCCATCGAAAAATTCGTCTCGTGGTAACCGGTCATGGGCTGCTCGCAAGCCAGCACGATGCTCGATTGGGGCGTGTCGTCACCTACCTGATTGGCGATCATCTGATCGATGCTGATGCCGGAGTGAATGATCGCGCCCTTTGAAATGTGCGCGCCCGATAAGAGACTGCCGGTTTGGCCTGGGTGGATGCCTTGACCGGTGAGCGACTTGACGTAGAGACCGTCGATGACATTAATCTTCTGCTTCAGTGGCTCGAGGGGCTGAAGCGTTTTGCTGAGCTTCATAGCGGCCCCCTGGCCTTCAGCGCTCCAATGATCCTCGTTGATGCCATTGCCCAGGAAGACGATGCCGAGGCGTTTCGGGAAAGTGGCGGGCAAGGGGCTATCGGCCAAAGCTTGAAGCGACTCAAGCCACGGCAAAGCCATGGTGCAACCGGCTCCTCGAAGCACCGTGCGGCGCGAAATCTTGGAATTTCTAGTCAATCGGAACAATTCAATTCCTCTTTCTGGATTGTAGTTCGGGTTCGGCTTCGCCGGCGACGGGAATTCGTCTGTTCAGAAACTGTGGGCTGGTGACGATGGTTTCCACGAGCGAATCGAACCGGTAATCATTGGCCGCGAGCCGGCTTTCCATGCGTTCGATCAGCGGGTCGTCGGACATCTGGAGCGACCGGTCGAGCGAATAGCCAAGCAATTTACGGCTGAGATTGGCGACGAACTGGTCTTGACGGTGCTCGCGAATAAATGTCTTCAGGCCCTCGAGTCCAGTGCCCTCGAAGCCGCCGGGATAGGTGACGTCGGTATCGACAGGCCGCCCAGCGAGGTCCTTGGTTCGGGCGTCGCCCACCGGTCCATAACCCTCGAAAGCGAGGCCGAACGAATCGAAACGCGAATGGCAGGCCGCGCAGATCGGATTCGCGCGATGCCTGGCCAGCATCTCGCGCACGGGCAGGTCCGACTTCGACTCGTCGGCAGGCAATTCGGGGACCACGGGTGGCGGCGGCGGAACTCGGATTCCAAGTACTCGTTGCACGACCCAATTTCCGCGCTTTACCGGACTGGTTCTCAATCCCGGCGAATTCTCAGTGAGAAACACGGCCATGGGCAACAGTCCGCCGCGCCCGTAACGCCCGGCATCGTCCACGCGAACCCAAGTGTTCGCATCGCCCGCCACTCCGGGCATGCCGTAGTGGCGGGCCAGCACAGGATTTACAAACGTGTAATCGCCATACAACAGATCGAGCGCCGATCGGTTATTTGAAATTGTGTCTTCTACAAAGCGGATGGGCTCCTGAAACATCGCTTCGCGCAAATCATTATTGAAGCTCGGAAAGCGCTCGCGATCGACCGAGTTGTTGGTTTCGAATTGGCGAAAGCTGAGCCAATTGCCAGTGAATTCGGTGGCTAGGCCGAGTACCCGGGCATCTTTCAACATGCGCCGGGTCTGCGCTAGCAAGACATCGCGTTTGTGGAGATCGCCCGCAGCCGCGTGGCGCAACAACTCGTCGTCTGGCATGCTGGCCCAGAGAAAGTAGCTTAGCCGGCTCGCGAGAGCATAACCAGACAACGGTTCGGTAGCGGGCGTGGTGGAGATTTTGAGCGCCACGGGGCGCATAACGGGACGCCTCACAGATCCGGGCGAAGGCGCAGCAGACGCGGAAAGGTCAATGCGGTAAAGAAAATCAGGCGACATGAGTACGCTGACTATCGAATCGCGGATGGCATCCTCATGCGACAGCTCGTTTTTGGTGCGGAGAGTCTGGTAAAAGGCGAGCAGATCGTCGCGCTCGGCCGGCGTAAGGGGACGGCGATAGGCGCGCGCCGCAAAGCGGAGAAGAGCTTCGAGATGCTTCGGCTCGGCGTCCGCGTGTTCCTTTTCCAATCTTCGGAGCGTGGTGTCGATTCCATCAAAATGCTCGCGGATGGCCTGTGGAGCGACGGGGTCATTCTGCGGATCGGCTGCGGCTTTAGCCAGATAGGCGTCCCGCATCGCCGTGATCACAGCGGTATCGGTGATCTGGTGATCGGCAGGACGCGCTGTGCCGGACTCAGCGCCCTTGC
The DNA here is from genome assembly GCA_036501045.1 of Bryobacteraceae bacterium. Lineage (GTDB taxonomy): Bacteria > Acidobacteriota > Terriglobia > Bryobacterales > Bryobacteraceae > Bog-105. The sequence goes on along the minus strand of DASYAX010000264.1, from coordinate 2,266 downwards.
CCTGAACCTCGCCGCTTTCATTGAAAAAATATTGAACCCACGTGCGAGCGGTGAAATTGGTGACAAAATCGAATTCGTCCCACAGACGATCGAGCTCCTGGCGGCCTTTCTCATCGAGGATTAACTCGACTAGCGGCGTATCGTCGCGGAAATAGCCGAGCACGCTGTGGTAACCGGCGCTCAGCAGCCTGCCCTTGTCTGAAGAATCGTCGGGAAAATAGCGGCCGCGCTCGGTGACATAGAAGGTATCGGGAAAAACGGAAGCGAAGTGGGCGAAAGCGGCTTCGTAGCGTTTGCGCTCGGCAGCGGGAACGATGAGATCCGTGTCTCCGGCACGGGCTTTCGCCGATAGAGCCGCCCAACGCGGAGCCGCTTCCTGATGAAGATGCGCATAGTGCGGAATTTCGGGGATCACGGCAGAGGGATCGGTGTCGTTTCGCAGATCGTTGGGATCGCTGTCCCGGCGGTGTGAAGCGAACTCTTGCAGCTTCCAGTTCAGCAGCGGCTGCGAAGCGGGGGGCAACCCTTCCACCACCGGCGCGGCGAATTGCATGGCGGTGTGAGCGCGGATCCTGACCACGAAATCGCGCATGGCGTCGCATTGTGCACGCAGCAGATCCGGCTGTTTGGCGGACGGAGGAGGTAAAGCGCGCCACATTTTCTGAAACTTGGCAATGGGGCCAAGGGCGTCTTTCTCATGCAGAATCCGCCAGACCATGGGCAGATATTTCGGGCTCACCTTTCGATCGGCGGCGACAGCGGCCAGCGTCGCATGCGGTTTGCCAAGAACGGCGCGATAGCGAAAGCGCCAGGCGGCTTCGAAGTAATCCGCATAATTGGTGGGCTGTTGCGCGTAAAATTTCAGGATGCGCTGGATCGAATACTTGTCGCGATCGGTATCGACCAGCATCGGGTAGGGCGCAAAGCCGATTGAATCGGGCGTCAGCACTACGTGATCAGCCACTTCGCGCGCGGCTTCGAGATACTTATTCAACAAGGCGGGCGACATGGTCAAGGATTCACCGGAATTGTCGAAGCCCGCGGGATTGGCGGGATCTACCGGAAACTGGCGCGTAAGTTCTAAATCCTGGCCCGTGAGATCGCGAATCGTGTAGTCGTATTCGGCGTTGCTCAGCCGGCGGGCCAGGACTACGCCGGGATCGCCGGCGGTCTTTTTAATCTCGTCCGCTCGCACGGACTGGATCCAGGAGATGATTTGTTGGCTCTCTTCGGCGGGTGGAGGCGGCATCGGCTTAGGCGGCATTTCCTTCGCCATAAGCCTTTCGCGAACCAACGCCCAGTGCGGAAAATCCGCAGTCACCATGTCGACGGAGGTGTACGACTTGAGATCGAATCCGGCGGCAGGCTGGCGGCCGCTGTGACAGCCGGCACAGTATTTCACGACAAACGGCCGCACGGTTTGCTGGAACTGCTGATCGAGCGGCGGAACGGTGGCGCCTGGCGCGGGAATAGCGGCCGCAGCCATCAGGAGTAAAACGGCTCGAAGCGCGAACACTAGGTCATTATTTCACTGTGGGTTCGGCGGCCCCCGAAAAGACCGCGTGGCTCGAAACGTTTCGGTGCGCGGCTCAGTCTTCTAAGCGCGGTCTTAAAAGGAGCAAAATGAAAAGATCTTTCGTGTCATTGCTGTTAGGCGTGGGTCTGCTGATGCCGGTCACCAGCTTAGTCGCCCAAGAACACAGGGACGCCCAGGCCCACCAGTGGAACGACGGAGAAAATACGGCCTGGCACCAGTACCTCAAAGAGCATCATAAGAAGGACCATGATTGGTCCAAGGCCAAGAAACGTGAGCAGGCAGATTATTGGAAGTGGCGGGACGCTCACAGAGACATTCACTAATTTTTCCGCGTCCCAGACCGGTCCGGCCGAATATCCTCTTTTGACCCACTAGACGGCGAAGCTCTTGCCGCAACTGCAGCTTCGCTTGGCGTTCGGGTTATTCCACACGAACGCGCTTTCCATCAGCGACTCGGTAAAATCAAGAGTAAGCCCGTCGAGAAATGGATAGCTCTTGGGGTCTACGTAGACGCGTATCGAGTCGAATTCCAGCACACGATCGGTTGGTTTGGGGCTCGGGTCCAGACGAAACACGTAGCTCATGCCTGAGCAGCCGCCGCCCTGTACACCGAGGCGCAGGCCGCCTGGGCAGTTGTGCTTGACTAGAAGTTGGCCGATTCGCTTGACGGCACTTTCGGTTACGTCGATCATGACCTTCTAGTGCGAGTATAGCCAATCTTGACTTAAA
>DASYAX010000263.1:0-10004 GCA_036501045.1 Bryobacteraceae bacterium | reverse complement strand
GGCTCTCGCTGATTTCCTGGGGCGAATACCGCAAATACTTCCAAGACCGCGAACTGGCGCAGTTACTCCTTCAGTGGCTGCTGTTCGCTTTGTCGTTCTCGACGTTTATCTCGGGGTTTGCGCTCTTCGCCGAACGCCGCTATCAATGGAACGGTCATGCAGTCGGCGTGCGTGAAGTAGGCTACCTCTTTGCCTTTAATGGATTCATCGGCATCATTATGCAGGGCGGGTTGGTAGGCCGATTGGTGCGCTGGCTCGGCGAGAGAAAACTCGTCGAAATCGGCTTTCTTAGTTCCTTGCTCGGTTATGCCGCGATCGGTTTCACTCAGACAATAGGCCAATTACTTTGGGTGATGAGTCTTGCTTCGATCTGTGGCGCCGGATTGCGTCCGGCGCTTACCAGCATGATCACTCAGAAGGCCGGACGACGCGAACAGGGTGTCATCATCGGGCTCACACAATCGCTTACTTCGGTGGCCCAAATCACCGCTCCGGTGATCGCAGGCCTGTTGATCGATCATGAGCTGCTGACTTCCTGGGCGGTTTGGGCCGGCGCTCTCTCCGGCGCGGCTCTTTTCTTTCGATCGCGCTCGAAAACCGTTGCGCCCGTCAGACCGTAAGCGCGCGAGATGCTGCCTCGCTTCCGGCTTTCTGAATGGGTGTTGATCGTCTTCTTCGGCTATATCGCGCTGCTCTCCGGCTTCTTTCCCGATCGCCCGAATCTGCGCTACCAACCTCTACTGCTGTTCCTCGCCGTTACGGCACTCTACTGGGCCCTGGACCGAATGGAGGCGAGTCGCTTCGCCCGGGCCGTTCAAATCACGCGCGACTGGCTGCCGCTGCTGCTCACGTTTATCGCGTTTCGTGAGATGGAGTTATTCCTGCCGCGTGATTACAACTACCACTACGAAGCTGTCTGGATTCGCCTGGACCAGGTCGTGCTCGGCGACTGGCATGTGCGCGATGCGATTGAGAATCTGGGCAGAATTCTGCCGTTTTATTTTGAGTTTTGCTATTTGCTGGTCTACGCCGTCGGCCCCTACTGCATCGGCGTTCTCACGGCGCATGCGGATCAGCGCGCCATAGACCGCTTCTGGACGGTCTATCTGACTGGAACGTTGGCTGCCTACGCCCTGTTCCCGTACTTTCCATCGCAACCGCCGCGTTACGCGTTCCCGAACGTCGAGACACCATCCATAACAACCTGGGTGAGGCATCTGAATCTGTTTTTATTGAAAGAGGCAACCATCCATGTGGGCGTGTTCCCCAGCGCGCACGTTTCTTCGGCTTTCTCGGCGGCGTGGGGCTTGTTTCTGGTGAAGCCCAAGCGCCGCATCTTCGGTTGGAGTATGTTGATTTATGCCATCAGCGTCTCCATCGCCACCGTCTACGGTCGCTATCACTATGTAAGCGACGTGCTGGCTGGATTCGGCGTGAGCTTGCTCGCCGGAGGCGTTTGCCTCTTTCTGACAGCGCAGGATTAGATTGCGGATACGCTGGTGTTATGCGGAACGGCTATTTCTTAGCGTCTTTCTGTCTAGTGGCGGTGTTGGTGGCGGCGGTGTCCGCTAGCATGCACGCGCAGGATTCCGCCGGCGCGCATCGCACCCTACGCGGTTTGGAAGACAAGTGGTGGGATTTCTATCAACGCGAAAACCCGGAGACTGCGACCCAGCTCGGTGAATATCGTTACAACGACAGACTGACGGATTTCTCACTGGCGCACGTCGAGCACGTGAAACGGGAAGCGGCCGCGCTGCTGGCACGTCTGGAAGCATTGAACGCGACGGCGCTTTCCGAACAGGATCAACTCGATCGCACGCTGCTGGTGAGGACGCTTCAAGACCAGCTAAAGGGCATCCAATTGAAGAACTACGAGATGCCGGTAGATCAATTCGTTGGCGTGCAAATCTTGTTTCCGCAGATTCCCACCTACGCGCCGTTCGACACGGTAAAGCATTATGACGACTACATCGCGCGCCTGAAGCAGATTCCCGAACGATTCGAGCAGCTCATCGCCACTCTCAAACAGGGCGAGAAGGATGGCTTGATGCAGCCGCGGTATCTGCTCGAGATGGTCGTGCCGCAGTGCCAAAACGTCGCCGATCCGGCGGGCGAAGCGAATCCGTTCGGCACGCCGGCAACGCGCATTCCGGCAAGCTTTTCCGCTTCGGAGAAGAAGCGCCTGCATGACGAAATCGTCAGCGTGATCGATGAGCAAGTACGGCCGGCTTATCGCAAGCTGCAACAATTCGTAGCGCAGGACTACGCGCCGAAAGGGCGTGTGCATCCGGGCATCTGGTCCCTGCCCGACGGTGACGAGCGCTATCGCTTCGATGTGCACCTGCAAACCACCTCTAACTTGACGCCAGAGCAGATTCATGAGTTGGGTTTAGCGCAAGTGGCGGATCTGGAATCGCAGATCGAGGCGTTGGCGAAGAAGTCAGGCTATCCGAACGGCAAAGCGTTTATCAAAGCGGTGCACGCCGATCCGAAGTTAAAAGCGAAATCGCGGGAGCAGATTCTGGATAACTTTCGCCGGTACATCGGGCAGATGGAACCAAAGCTGCCGGAATTATTTGGCGTCCTCCCGAAGGCGAAGCTGGTGGTTCGCTCTGTACCGGAGTATATGGAAAAGGAATCCTCCACCCAATACATCAACGGCACGCCCGATGGCTCGCGCCCGGGGCAGGTGTGGGTAGATACTTACGACCCCACGCACCACGACATGCTGGACGATGAAGCAACCGCATATCATGAGGGCGTTCCAGGCCATCACCTGCAGATTTCGATCGCCCAGGAATTGCCGGGCATCCATCCGTTTCATCGTGCCCTGCAATACAACGCTTATGTAGAGGGTTGGGCGCTGTATGCCGAGCGCCTGGGCAAGGAAGTCGGCTTCTATCAGGATCCGGCGAGCGATTTGGGGCGATTGCAAAGCGAACTATTCCGGGCAGTGCGGCTGGTGGTGGATACCGGCGTGCATTACAAGCGATGGACGCGCCAGCAAATGGTCGATTTCTTCAGTCAACATTTTGGCGAAGCACCGCAATCGGAAGTCGATCGTTATATTGCCTGGCCAGGACAGGCCCTTGGCTACAAGCTGGGACAATTGAAAATTCTCGAACTGAGACAGCGAGCGCAAAAAGAATTGGGCAGTAAGTTCGACTTACGGGCGTTTCATGACGAAGTGCTGAACGCCGGCGCGCTCCCGCTCGATTTACTCGATGCGCGAATGACGAGGTGGATAAGCGATGTGCAGAAGCATTAAAGTTTTGCGGCGGCCGGACCAATTTGCCACGGCTGAGGAAATGGATAAGGCCGCGTTGCAGTTTGTCAAGAAGATCAGCGGCTTTCAGAAGCCCTCGCGAGCGAACCAAGCAGCCTTCGACCGCGCGGTTCGCGAGATTGCCGATGCAAGCCGCCGCTTGCTCGAGGCCGTAGGCGCCGCGGAACACGAAGTGGCGCGTCACTCGGCCATCGTGCGAGGTGGAAGAACAGAAGGCGCAGTTCACGGATATGGGCCCAGACCTGGCGGCCCTAGCACCAAATAGCAAGTAGACTTGATCGCATAGAGTACGGCGTATTTAGTTGATAACAGTGTTTCGTCTATTCTCGCCCGGGCGCGATCAGCCGAAACCATTCCGGATAGACCTCGATTGCTCGATCCTAGCCGTAGGTAAAGCCGCCCCCATTTATCGCCACTGATAGCGCAACGTTTTCAGTGCTACCTCTATGCCGAATGGTCGACAAGTCAAGTTTTGATTAGTAACGCGCCCTTTCTATCGTCCGATCTTCACTCGATCGTTTTCTTCCAACGCCCGGTCGAGCAACGTTCTGATCACCGCCTGTCAACTTACGTTAAGCCGTGCAGCTCGCTCGTCGTGGTGACCAAGTGATGGTACTCTCCTTTCCCATCGTGCTTTATTTCAAGGATCACCCGAAGCTCGTTACTGCGAGACCATATAACCAGAGGCCACGAAACGATTGCCCGTCACTGGCGCGGCTGGACCACGCTTCAAAATGCCGATCCGTACGAGCAACTGCTACGCGAGAAGGTCTTGCCCGGACTCAAGAGCCTCGCTGGTTATCAAGGCGGGTATATTCTCCGTCGCGATCGAGAAAGCGATGTCGAGTTCATTGTGCTAAATTTCTTTGATTCGCTCGCCGCAGTCCGGGCCTTCGCCGGTCCCGATTACCAGACCGCCGTATTCGAACCGGAAGCCCTGAAGCTGCTCCTAAAAGCCGAGCCGGAGGCCATGCATTACGAAGTAAAATAGTCGTCTATTGATACTGCGTGTCCACGGGGTCTGACATGCTTGAGGCAGCGAACCAGGGGGTTTATGATTCTAAAACAATATTATTTGGGCTGCCTGGCCCACGCGTCCTATCTGCTCGGAGACGAGGCCAGTTCGACCGCAATCATAGTGGATCCGCAGCGCGACATCCAGAAGTACCTGACCGACGCCGAAGAATTGGGTCTACGGATCCGCCACGTCTTCCTGACCCATTTCCACGCTGACTTCGTCGCCGGGCACCTGGAATTGCGCGATCATTGCGGTGCGACCATCCATCTCGGCTCCCGTGGACAGGCCGAATACGCCTTCGTGGGAATGAAGGACGGCGATACGCTCGATTTCCCGGGCCTGCGGCTCCAGGTCCTCGAAACCCCCGGCCACACCATCGAATCCATCTCGATTCTGGTGTTTGATCTCCGGAAAGACGCGGCAAACCCCCACGCCGTTCTGACGGGCGATACGCTGTTCATCGGCGACGTGGGGCGCCCTGACCTGCGCGCTTCTCTCGGATGGACAGCGAGCGACCTCGGCGCGCATCTTTACGATTCACTCCACAACAAACTCTTGACGCTGGGCGATGAAACTCTGGTCTACCCTGCGCACGGCGCCGGTTCTCTATGCGGCAAGAAGCTCTCCTCCGACACCGTCTCTTCACTCGGGGATCAGCGGCGCTTGAATTATGCCCTGCAGCCGATGTCGAAGGAGGAGTTCATCCGGCTCGTCACCGCCGACCAGCCCGACGCTCCAGCGTACTTCACCTACGATGCCATTCTGAATACTCGCGAGCGCGCCACGTTGGATAAGAACCTAGAGCAAGTCCTCCGGCCCATCGATCTGCATGACGTCCTTCGCATGGGAGACGCAGGCGCTCAGATCCTCGACGTGCGCGACGCCGCCGAGTACGCCAAGGGTCACCTTGCCGGCAGCATAAACATCGGACTCAGCGGCCAATATGCCACCTGGGCCGGCACGCTGCTCGATCGCGCCAAGCCCATCGTGATCATCGCCGAGCCCGGACGCGAGCAGGAAGCCGCGGTCCGCTTGGGCCGAATTGGTTTCGATCATGTCAAAGGCTATCTGCGCGAGGGTATGGAAGCGCTCGCTGCAAGGCCAGACCTGGTGTGGCCGACAGAGCGCATCAGCGCCCCGATGGTGGCCGAAGAGTTGGCGAGTTCCGATCCTCCTCTTCTTCTGGATGTGAGGAATCCACGCGAGTGGGCGGCCATGCATATTGAGGGCAGCGTGAATGTGCCGCTCAACCATTTGCAGGAGCGCATCGCCGAAATCCCCCGCGACCGCCGGCTTGCCGTACATTGCGCAGGTGGCTACCGGTCTTCGATCGCGGCCAGCATCCTGCATCAATATGGGATCACCCAATTGATCGAGATGGCCGGCGGGCTCGCCGCTTGGGATGCCGCTTCCCTCCATCTCGCTCGCCCCGCGCACTGATATTCGTGCCTCGAACCGAGCACTTGCAGCCATTGACAGCGCCGGATTGAGCAACGATACTGGACTAAATACGCGCGAGCCAGTACGGAGTCTCAGTTAGACCCTCGAAAATCGGTTGCGCCATGCAGGGAGGGACTCGAGCGATGGGTAACACGCTACGCGTGATAATCGGCGCGTTTTGGGCCTTGGTGTTCATGGCCGTGCCCGCGTTTGGCCAAGCCACGGGCACGATCTCAGGAAGCGTTTCTGACGCGAGCGGCGGCGCTGTTTCGGGAGCGAAGATCACTGTTACAGCACCAGCAACCGGCAGCGTTCGCGAGGCAACAACCGACGCGTCTGGTCATTACGTAGTTCCCCTGCTCGGCGTGGGGACTTACAACGCCCGCGCTGAGATCAAGGGCTTTCGCACGGAAGAGTCGCAAGGGATCGTGCTGCAAACGAATGAGCAACGAGAACTGGATTTCACACTCGCCCCGGCTACACTGCAGCAGAATGTAGATGTAAGTGCGACAGCAGTTGCGGTTCAAACCAGCAACGGCAGTCTCGGGCAAGTAATCACGTCGCAGCAGGTTGCCGACTTGCCCTTGAATGGGCGGGATTTTGTTCAACTCGCGACGTTGACGCCGGGAACCACGCAGGAGACGAATCCGAATAGTTTCTTCAACGGCGGTCCGAGCAGCGAAGCATCCGCGCGTGGATCTTTTTCTCTGTCAGTGGGCGGCTCGCGGGCCAACAGCACGGATTGGCTATTGGATGGAAATGATAATAACGAGCTGACGTCTGGCGCTATCTCAATCCTGTCTTCTATCGATTCGATTCAGGAGTTTAAAGTTCTCACTTACAACTACTCAGCCGAATACGGAACACGCGGCGGTCCGACGGTTCTGGTCACCACGAAATCGGGCAGCAACGCATTTCATGGGACAGTGTTCGAGTTTTTCCGCAACACCGACCTGGATGCACGCAGCTTTTTCGCAGCAAATACGGAAAAGTTCAATCTGAATCAATTCGGAGCTTCAGTCGGCGGCCCCATCCGCAAGAACAAGACGTTCTTCTTCGCTGATTTTGAACAGAAGGACCAGCGTCATGGAATTCCATTCACCGGTATCGTGCCTTCTTTAGCACAGCGCAATGGCGATTTCACGGACGATGCCTTGGGAAATCCGAACACGATCTCTCTCATCAATCCCTACGCGGCGCAAGGCACGGATGCGAACCCAAGTTCCGTCCCGTTCATGTGCGGCGCCGGAGGCGCCTCGACAGCCACCGCCCCGAATGGAAGCCAGGCCGCAGGCGCCCCGTGTAACGTGATTCCGCAAAGTCTCATCAATCCCATCGGTCGCGCGCTCATCAACTTGTACCCGCTGCCCAACGCAAACAATGTGGCCTCCGGCTACAACTACGTCAGCGAGCCCGTGCGTAAACTCAACGAAGGCAAATTCGATATCCGCCTCGACCAGAACATCTCAGACAAGGATTCGTTCTTCGCGCGCTTCAGCTACGATCAGGCCACGTCCTACGTGCCAGGCGGCGCGCCGGGGTTCGCCGAGCAAGGTCCATTTGCCAGCAACCAGAGCATCATCAACCACGCCCGGAACGCAGTCATTTCTGAAACACACATCTTCACGCCCAGAACGCTTAACCAGGCCAGTTTTGGTTTCAATCGCATCTTCGACTACATCACGTCGCAGGGCAATAACAGCTACCTCGCGGCCACGCTCGGCATTCCTGGCGCCAACCTGGGCGGCAACAGCAACGGTCTCACGTCGGTCGAACTATCCAGTCCATACTGGTCGCTCGGCGACCGCGGCTACTCACCTTTCGTGGGTGGCACAAACGTCTGGACCTTCTCCGATTCGCTAGACCTGGTTCGCGGCAATCATGACATCCACCTGGGCGGCTCCATTCGCACGAATCAATTGAACACGGTGGCCGTCGGCTTCCCCAACGGCTTCTGGATCGTCAGCGGCGCCTGGACGGGCGACCCCGCGGCCGATCTTCTGACTGGTCTGGTAAGCGGGGCAATTCACGATCAGGAATTTGGCGGAGGCAACACGGGACGCCGGTGGAAGCTCTACCGTCCCTACGTCGAAGACAACTGGAAGATCGGCAAGTCGCTTACGTTGAATCTCGGTTTGGCTTGGGCGTTGCTCACACCGCAAAGTGAAGTCGGTAATCGTCAGTCCGATTTTGACCCGGCCACTGGCGACTTCTTGATCGCCGGTCAAAATGCAGGACCCAGCGCCGGCATCAATATGGATCTAACCGCGCTCGAGCCTCGTATCGGGGCCGCCTGGAAGCCGTTTAAGGGCAGCACCGTTTTCCGCGGTGGCTACGCCATTTATCACGATTCCTCCTGGAACATGGGCGCGCAAGGTCTCTGGCAAAATCCGCCTTATTACGCTGAATCGGACTCCTTCCAGTTCGGCGGCTGCACCTTCTCGTATGCAGCCTGCGCCCAAAACGGTCTCACGCCGACGGGCCTCAGCATGTCCTCCGGATTTCCCACGTTCACCGCGCCGCCCAACCCGGCCGATTTCACCGGTACCCTCCTCGCGCAAGACAGAAACTTTAAACAAGGCCGCATCCAGCAGTTCAACTTCAACGTGGAACAGGAACTGCCCGGACAAGTGGTGCTCACCGCCGGCTATGCGGGCGCTCGTACCGCAAACATTCTCGAATTCGGCAATGACATTAATGTTGCGTCTCCCGGCGCGTGCGGCGTAGCGAAGGGTTACACGTTGGGCTGCGGCCCCGGAGGTTCGGCTTTCGGCGTGCCGTATCCGGCCTTCCCCTTTTCTGATATCGCGAGTATCTTCGACGCAGGGCTCGCCCATTACGACTCGCTACAGGTCAAAGCCGAAACCAAGAGCACCAAATATGGTCTCTACGCTCTAATCGGATATACCTATTCGCGCGCCACGGACACAGGCTTCAGCGACGGCCTCGGCAGCGTCATCGGCGCCACTTACTTTCCGCTACCAGGGTGGCAAAGCCTCGATTGGGGACTTTCGCAGATCAATCTGAATCACAATTTCACCGCCAGCCTGGTCTACTCGTTGCCCTTCGGTAAAGGCCGCAAATTTGGAAGCAACTGGAACGCCGCCACGAATGTGGTTCTGGGTGGTTGGGAAGCGACCGTCATTGAGAAGGCGTCTTCCGGCTTCCCGATTTTTGTTGTGGACAGCAACAACACATCAGGCGCAGGTTTTGAGAACACGAACGCTCAGTCGCTGATTCGCCCCGATCAAACCTGCAACCCGGCCCTAAGCCATCCCACTCTGTCGGAGTGGTTCAACGTGAGCTGCTTCTCCCAGCCCGCGTCCGGAGAACTCGGCAACGCAAATCGCACGCCGGTTTCCGGTCCCGGCTTTGTGAACACCGATTTCTCACTGACTAAGCATTTCACGATTCGTGAAGGGATCCGCCTCGACTTCCGTAGCGAGTTCTTCAACCTCTTCAACCACGCGCAATTCGGCGCACCCGGCGGCAATCTCTATGGCGCGGATTTCTCCTCGCCAACCACGTTTGCGACTGTGAACTATACCGTCAACAACCCGCGCGTGATTCAGTTCGCGTTAAAACTTGCATTCTGAAGCATAAGATCGTCACCTATTGATAACGTGTGTCAAGCAGATCAAGCTCCCGCTCGAGCTTGCGAAGAACCTCGTCGTTGATCTTGTTTTGGTCGCGCATCGTAAGGATCGAAGATCGCTCCACGGCGCGCAGAGCCTGCGAGGTCGCGCGATACACCCGGTATTTCTCCGATAGCGGCCCATCCGCAGCGCCATCCTCCGGATGCATCGACAAACGCACGCGATATTGCTGCACGATGTGATCGTAAACGTCCGAATGTTCGGGATCGTCTCGGGCGCGCAGCTCTTGAACGGCGTTCAAAGCGTCGCCGATCATTTGCCGGCGCGCTCCCTCTTCCTCACGGCTCATTTCTTCGTCATGAGGAAGCTGCAGATGGCGAATTACGAAGGGCAGCGTGAGCCCTTGCAGTACCAGCGTGACAAAAATAACGCAAAAGGTCAGAAAGATGATCTCGTCGCGTTGGGGAAAACGCGATCCATCGGCAAGCGTCTCGGGTAGCGAAATCGCAGCGGCCAGTGCGATAACGCCGCGCATTCCCGTCCAGCCGACTACAAATGTGGATCGGGCGTCCGGTGGTTTTTCGGATTGGTGCAGAATTCTCCGGCGCAAGAAGGACGCGCCATATCTGCCGGGAAAGACCCACAGAAGCCGCAGCACAAT
>DASYAX010000262.1:0-18162 GCA_036501045.1 Bryobacteraceae bacterium | reverse complement strand
GGAAAATCTAAACATCAACAATCAGTCCCAAAGCAATACCATTCAACAACTCACCTCCGGCTACCGCATTAATAAAAGCGGTGACGACGCAGCCGGCCTGGCGGTGGCAAACGGTTACCGCAGCAGCGTGGCGGAGCTCACACAGGGCGTTGCCAACGCCAACGACGGTATTAGCCAACTGCAAATTATTGACGGCGGCTTAAGCAATATTTCGACGATTCTCGACCGCTTAAAGACGCTCGCCACACAATCCGCCTCGGGTACCTTTACCGGCAGCCGCGCCACGTTGAACCAGGAATATCAGCAGGAGCTGGGTGAAATTACGCGCCAGGCGAACAACATCAACCTGAATGCTGGCGGCACCTTCAACAATGCACTGTCGGTCTACATCGGCGGGGCCAACAACGCGTCCAACGCCACGGTATCGGTCGACCTGAGCGGCGCGGAAAACGCGGTGGACGCCACGTCGCTGGGCATCGCAAATACCAACGTTCTGGGCGCGACCACCGGTTTCGGCGCTACCAACACCCAGACCCTTACGGGCGGTGCTACCCTCACGGCGGCTGAGACGTTTAAGGTCAATGCAGTTGTCAGTGGGGTAGCCCAATCTGACACCATCACGGTTGCCGCCGGGACCTATACGGCCCAGGGGCTCTTGGACAACATCAACGCCAGTTTGACCGCAACCGGAGACGGGGTCCAGGCCAGCCTGGACAGCGGCGGTCACTTGGTATTCAGCGGCAGCGGCGATTTCAATGTGAAGGACACCACCACCACCCCGGCTCTCATCGCGGGCTCGACGGTAGCCGCCAGCAACGCCGCCAATTATCAGGCCGAGGGCGCCGCGTCATTTACCTCGGCAGCGGAAACATTGGCTGTCACCACCAATGGACAAACCTACTACGCTTCGCTCGGAACAGGCCTCACGGCAGCCCAAGCCGTAGCCTCGATTAACAACTCTTTGGCCGGATCGGGAGTCAACGCTTTGTTGAATACCGCCGGTACCGGAATCGAGTTCCAGAGCACCAGCAGCTTCGGCATCAGCACGGGCGGAACGGCCGCGGGCGTGTTCGCCGCCGGCACCGCCAACGCCGCCCAGACGGTGACTACACCTAGCTCCACCGGGTTGACCGGCAATGCGACTAATGCCATCGCCGCCATCAACGCCGCTATCCAAGCCCTGGGCCTGGTGCAAGGATCGGTCGGCGCCGGAGAAAACAAGCTCCAGTACGCCACCAACCTGGCGCAATCGCAGATCTCGAGCTTCTCGTCCGCCGAGAGCCAAATTCGCGACGCCGATGTGGCCGCCGATGCTTCCGACTTGACCAAGGACCAGGTGCTTACGCAGACCTCCGTGGCGGCGCTCGCGCAGGCCAACTCCGAAGGGCAAGCCGTATTAAAACTGCTGCAGGGCTAATCGCCGTTCTAAGCGAGGGCGGGTTTCTCTAACCGGAGAGCCCGCCCTCTTTCTCCGTGAGTTTGTATGGGAACCACAGCCAACACCGCTTCGACCACCTTCAATGGAACGAGCTCTTACGCGAGCCAATTACAGCAGGTGATCACGCGTGCGGTCAGCTTTGCGACGCTGCCCATTACGCAGTTGCAGAACGAACAAAGCACGTTAACGGACCAGCAAAGCGAATTGCAGACGCTCGGTTCGAGCTTCCAGTCTTTACAGAATGCGCTCGATTCCATCGATTCGTCGGCCGGGCTCGGGTCTTTTTCGGCCACGAGCGACGCTACTTCGGTGGCCACCGCGAGCGTCAGCGCGGGGGCCCTGCCCGGCACGTATTCGATCGACATCTCAAACATCGGCTCACAAACGAATACCATCAGCTCGAACGGCTTGACTGCGGTCTCTGATCCTTCGTCGGGCAATATTTCTGCGAGTACGGCCTACACCTTGACGGTCGATGGGACCGTCTATCAGGTCTCCGATTCCGGCAATTCCTTAAACGCTTTGGCGCAGGCCATCAATGCGAGCGGCGCGAACGTCGAAGCCACGGTGGTGAATGTAGGTGGTTCGTCGTCGCCCGATTATCGTCTTTCGGTGCAAGGCGCCGGGTTTGCGCCGACCTCGATTCAATTAAACGATGGCACGCAAGACCTGCTGAACACCATCACGACCGGGTCGAACGTCACCTACCAGGTCAACGGGCAGCCGGCGACGCCGGTCGGCAGCGATTCACGCAATATTGCCATCTCACCGGGGGTAACAGTCAATGTGCTACAGACCGGTACTGCCAACGTAACGGTGGCGCAGAGCGCAGCGGGCGTCGCCGATGCGCTCTCTTCCTTTGTCGCGGCTTACAATTCCACCGCGACCGAAGTGCAAAACAACCGCGGGCAAAACGGCGGCGCCTTATCCGGTCAGAGCGTCGTCACGGATTTGAGCAGCGCGCTACAGAGTCTGACCGGCTACACCTCCGATTCAGGCGGAAGCGTGCAGTCACTGGCCGATCTCGGCGTCACGTTCGACGACAGCGGGACGCTCCAATTCGACCAGAGTGTTTTCGACCAGGCGGCGTCAAATTCGCTTAGCGACGTACTCAACTTCGTAGGTTCGGAGACGGGCGGCGGCTTTCTGGGCGCGGCCGAAAAGACCTTGACCGCTGTGACCGATCCGGTGAACGGCCTGATCGAACAGCAGACCGAGTCCATCGGCACTTCCATAACGAATCTCGGAACGAAGATCTCAAGCGAACAGGACAGCGTGAACCAGTTGCAAACGAACCTGACCCAACAGATGTCGACCGCCGATGCGACGATTGCCGCGCTCGAACAACAGGTGACGCAAATCACCGATTTGTTCAGCGCTATGCAGCAGGAAGCCAAAACTCTCAGCAGTTGATACCTAGCGCTTAATACATACATGGACACTGAAGATCTCGCCCGCGCTCTCAGGAGTGGCGACTTTGCGGCCGCCAACCCGCTGGCCGCTGCTTATGGACGTAGCGTCATGGCTAAGTTGAGCGCAGCTTCGACGAGCGAGAGCCGCGAAGCGATCGCCCGGCCGGCGCTCGAATTTCTGAACGATCAACTACATCTGGTGCGGGTCTTGCGCGCCCACCTCGCTTCACGCCTGCGTGCCAACTCGGCTCCGTGCGGTTACCAGACCGCCGAACCCGACAAGCATTGCTGGCGGTTTGAAGGCTAAGGGTGTCATCGTTCTGGCGTTTGTGCGGCCACGCCGTCAAAAAATCGACTCCTCGTCTCTCCAAATCGCCTATTTCGGCCTAACAAGCGCCTCTCGTCTCTGGCACGCCGCTTGCAATACTCTCAGCGAACATGCTGGACGCTCTTTCTGGCAAGCTCGACCAGTACATGACGCTGCTGAGCGTACGGCAGAAGCTGGTCGCTTCGAACATTGCCAATGCCGATACGCCCGGTTACAAAACGCAAGACATCGATTTTGAATCCGAGCTACAAAACGCCGTCGCCGGCTCACGGCCGCTCGCCACGAACGTGCCCGGTTTGCGAGTGAAAAACGACGGCAACAACGTCGATCTGGACCGCGAAGCACGTCTACTCTCCGAGAACGCCCTGCGTTTCAGCGTCGCTTCCAATTTGCTGCGCACGCAGCTCAAGAATTTGCGCGCGGCCATTGAAGGAGGCAGCACCACGTCATGAGCCTTTTCTCGACGATTTCGGTCAGCGCATCGGGCATGACGGCACAGCGCCAACGCGCCGAAGTGCTGGTGGAAAACCTCGCCAACGCCGACACCACACGCACGGCGAATGGCGGCCCGTACCGCCGCCAGGATGTCGTCTTCGAAAGCCAGCAAGTTGGCTCGCCCTTTTCGTCGGTCTTTGATGCTCAGCTCGAACAGCAGGGTACCGGTGTGGCGATTAGTCAAATCGTGGTCGATCAGTCCGAACCGGACCGCCGCTACCTGCCGGGCCACCCGGACGCCGATAAAGACGGCTACGTCGCCTTTCCAAAAGTGAACCCGGCCGAAGACATGGTCGATCTGCTCGGCGCTTCGCGCGCCTACCAGGCGAACGTTTCCGCCATTTCGGCGGTTAAGGACATGATCCAGCGATCGCTCGATCTGTTCCGCTAATCCAGATGCTTGCTCCGATTTCGCCTATCGCCTTGCCACAACCGATTGCTCCGGTCGAGCCTACCGGGACCGCAGCGGCCGGCGGTGGATTTCAGAACATGCTTGCCTCGGCCATTCAGAACGTCGAATCCTCGAGTACCTCCGCCGACGCCGCCGTCCAGAACTATCTCTCCGGCGCTAATCAGGAGCTGCATACGACGATTCTTGCGACGCAGAACGCCGAGCTCGATTTTGAAATGTTCCTGCAAGTGCGCAACAAGGTGGTTTCCGCCTACGAAGAGATCATGCGCATGCAGGTCTGAGTGCGCCCGGCCCGCTTGCTTGTGAAACGCATTTAAAATGGATCAACTGAAAAAGATTTTCGGCGCTCTTTCGCTGCCGCAGCGCATTGGTCTGGCGTTCGTGATCGTACTGGTCGCCGCCGGAATTCCGGCGTTCACGCACTGGGAGCACGAGCGCGATTTCCGCCCGCTGTTCACGAATATGGCGCCCGAGGATGCCGGCGCGGTGGTACAGAAGCTAAAAGAGAGCGGCGTCGAGCATCGCCTTGCCGACAACGGCGCGACCGTCGAAGTTCCGGCCGAGAAAGTGGACGAAATGCGCCTGGAATTGGCCGGAGCAGGCCTGCCTAAATCCGGCCGCATCGGCTTCGAGCTGTTCGACAAGACCAACCTCGGCTTGACCGATTTCGGCGAGCATGTAAATTACCGGCGCGCCCTCGAGGGTGAGCTGGAGCGCTCCGTGAAGGCGCTGAACAGTATCGAACAAGCTCGGGTGCATGTAACGTTCCCGAAGGATTCCGTTTTTCTCGATGCGCGCGAGCCGGCCAAGGCCAGCGTACTGGTGCGTCTGCGGCCGGGCGCCGCGCTCACGCCGCAGAATGTGCTGGCCATTACGAATTTAGTGGCGAGCGCCGTCGAAGGATTATCTCCCGAGTTCGTATCGGTGGTCGACATGCAGGGAAACTTGTTGAGCCGGCCGCGTAAGCAATCGGCCGACGGCGCCGATTCGGCCGATGGCGTTCTCGAATATAAGCACCAGGTCGAGAAAGACCTGACCGCCAAAGTAGAAGCGACGCTCGACCCGCTACTCGGCGAGGGCAAGTTTCGGGTCGGTGTCTCGGCCGACTGCGATTTCTCGCAAAGCGAACAGACCGATGAGACGTTCGATCCGTCGCGCTCGGTGATGGCCACTTCGCAGAAGACCGAGGACGTCGCTGCCGGGCCGCTGACGGGCGGTGTGCCGGGGACCCCTTCGAATCTACCGAGATCCAGTATCCAGTCCGCGCTGCCAAGGACCGGATCGGGCGCGTCGCGGCGAACGGAAAACGTCTCGTTCGAGACGTCGCGGAGCATTCGCCAGGTGAAGGTGCCGCGCGGCACGCTCAAGCGCATCTCGGCGGCGCTGCTGCTCGATCAGGATGTCGAGTGGCAGGGTAAAGGTGCGCAGCGAAAGCGCGTGCTCATTGCACCCACGCCCGAAAAGCTCAAAGCCATTCGCGATGTGGTGGCGGGGGTACTCGGCATCGTACCCGAACGCGGCGATCAATTGGTAATCGAAAGCCTGCCTTTCGAACAAACCCGGGCACTCGAAGAAGCCACTGACACTTTGAAACCACCGGCCGGGACACATGCCCCGGCGCTCAAGCTTTATCAGGACAAACGAGTGCTGATTGGCGCGGGCGTGGCGGTGCTGCTGGTTATTGTGCTCCTGGTGTTCCGCCGCAAGTCCAAAGGGGCGGCTGAGCTGGCGGACGCGCCCGCGGCCCTTTCTGCCGGCCGTTCCGGTGCGCATAGAGAAACGGAGACGCCTCCGGCCGTGGCCGGGACGAATGCGGCGGGGCAAGTAGGCGAGCAAGCGCCGAAACTGCAACTTCCGCCGATTACCAGTAAGGCGCAGGATATGCTCAGCCAAATCCAAGATAGCGTTCATAAGGACCCCGTCTTTGCCGCGAACATTTTGCGTGGTTGGCTAGAGGAGGACTGAGCGCATGCTATGTAAAATTGCCGATGCCACGCAACTTGCCGAACCGGTCGCCTGGCGGAGCGTCGGCCCGGCGCCCTCGATGCGGTCCGCGCGACCGGCGGACAGCCCGGCGGCCCCAGGCCAGGGCACGGCCGCTGAGAATGACCGCGGAGCCAGCTTCGCCGAGATTGCGCAAGCGCGCCAGGCGGGCCTGCAGGAGGGCCTGCGGCAGGCCCGTGAAGAGGCTGCCGCCGACCTTAAAAATGCTTCCGACCGATTGGCGCGTACGCTTGGCGATCTGGCACAGGTGAAGAGGAAGATCCGCAACGACGCCGAACACGAAGTGGTGAGGCTCGCGCTGGCGATTGCGCGCCGCATTCTCTACCGCGAGCTCACGACCGATCCGGAATCGATCCAAGGCATAGTGCATGCCGCCTTGCAGAAGCTGCAAAATCGCGAAATCGCGCGTGCGCGGGTTTATCCCGCCGCCGCGGCCGCCGTGCGCGCGGCGCTCGAACGCGCCGGCGCCAACCCCGCGATCGACATCGTGGCTGATGCCAGTCTGGATGTAGGCGCCATCCTGTTCGAGACCTCTCTGGGAGAACTGGACGCGTCGATAGAAACACAACTGCAGGAGATTCAACGCGGCTTTGCCGACCGGTTGGCTTTACGATGACAACCGCCACTCTGGATAACTCGGACGCGCCTCTGCAGCTCGACCGTTTCGCAGCGGATCTCGCGCAGCTCGACCTGCTCCGCTGGCGCGGTGTGATCACTGATGTCACGGGTTTCGTGATCGAGTCGCAAGGGCCGCCCTCGGCCATCGGGAGTTTCTGTGAGATTCACACGGCGCGCGGGCGCGTCATTCGCACGCAGGTGGCCGGTTTTCGCAATGGCCGCGTCCTCTCGATCCCGCTTGAGGAGATCGACGGGCTCGAACCGGGCAATGCCGTCTATGCGAGGTCGGAAGATTCACGGATCAGCGTGGGGCCGGGTTTGCTGGGCCGCGTGCTGGACGGCTTCGGTCGCCCGATCGATGGCGGCGTGCCGATTCAGCCGGCCGCGCGATACCAACTTTTCGCTACGCCTCCCGGCCCGCTTGAGCGCGAGCACATCAAAATTCCTTTGATCACCGGAATCCGTGCCATCGATAGTCTTTTGCCCTGCGGCTTGGGGCAGCGCATCGGACTTTTTGGCGGCAGTGGCGTTGGCAAAAGCACTCTGCTCGGCGCCATGGCGCGCGAAAACTCGGCCGATGTCACGGTGGTCGCGCTGATTGGCGAGCGCAATCGCGAGGTACGAGGCTTTCTCGAGGATGAACTCGGGCCGGAAGGGCAGCGGCGCTCGGTGGTGGTGGTGGCCACGTCCGACAGGCCCGCGCCGCTGCGGGTGCGCGCTTGCTTCGCCGCCCTCGCTATCGCCGAATATTTTCGCGATGAAGGCAAGAACGTCCTTTTCGTCATGGATTCGGTGACGCGTCTCGCCATGGCGCAGCGTGAAATCGGTTTAGCGGCCGGCGAACCGCCCAGTCAAAAGGGCTACACGCCCTCGGTCTTTGCCATTCTGCCGAAGATATTCGAGCGAGCGGGGAATTTTCGCCGTGGTAGCATCACCGGATTTTTCACCGTGCTGGTGGAGGGCGACGACATGAACGAGCCGATTACCGACGCGGCCCGCGGCATTCTCGACGGCCATATCGTGCTCTCGCGCCAGCTCGGCTCCGCCGGCCATTATCCGGCCATCGACGTCCTCAGCTCCATCTCTCGCGTGGCTTCGCATGTCGCCGGGCCCGATCAGTTGAAGGCCGCCGCTAAGCTGCGCGAGGCGCTCGCCTGCTACCAGCATTCCGAAGACCTGCTGCAACTGGGCGCTTACGTGTCGGGCTCGAACGCCAAGCTCGATGCGAGTATCCGCGCGCGCGAACGCATCCTCGGGTTTCTGCGTCAAGGGCCGCATGAGAAAGCCGCGCTTCCCGAGACGCTGGCGTCGCTCGCCGAAATCGCCGCCACGCTCTAGCGCGGTTCCCATTCATGCAGAAATTCAACTTCCGCCTCGCCTCCGTCCTACGCCTCCGCGAGATGAAGCTCGCAATGGAGCGCGAGAAACTGCAAGGGCTGCTGAACGAAGCGGCGCGGCTCGAACGATCGTTGGCAGGCCTCCTCGACGAGCGCAAAGAAGCCCTCGCCTTCGTGCAGAGTCACCCGGAAGAAAGCCATGCCGGGCTGCGGGCGCTCTCGGCCTTCATGCTTGGCTCTGAGGCGCGTGCCGCCATGCTGCGTGATTCCCTTCAAGGCACCCAAAGGCTGATTGCCGATCAACGCCAGCGCGTAATGGCCGCCGATCGCAACGAGCGCTTACTTCTCAAGCTGAAAGAGAAAAAATTGGCTGACTGGCGCCGCCAAAACGATCTCGAGCTCGAAGCATTGGCCCAGGAATGCTGGGCGGCGGTGCGGCGTTAGCCGCGGAGAACGACCGCTCTTGCCAGCGCGCCAAAAAATTGCCACCGGAAACTCAGGTTTTTGCCTGCTTCCGCCGATGAGTCTGGTAATCAATAAGATCTCGCGCAAGGTATAGGACTAATTGCAAACAAAATTGCTTTGGATTGGCGCCGATTTGGGTATAACAGACGCTAAGGTGCGCGGCGCGCTGCCGGCTGTCGAAATTTGTGCCGAAAGCTCGTTAACCGCTGGCCTAGGACGCTTTAGAAGTGCGGAATTCGGAGTCGTGGTGCTGAGTCTCGCATCGCTCAGTTGTTCCGGCGGCGAGGCGCTCGAGGAGGTGTTCCGGCTGGCGCCGAATGTGCCAGTAATCGTGCACGATCGTGAAGGCACTATCGACGATGTTATCCACCTTACCCGGCGTGGGGCATTCCACGTGCTCGTCGGCGAAGTGGACCCCGTCATTTTCGCCGAAAGCGTGAACCGGGCGGTCCGCCAGGAGCAAAAGCCGAAGCCCGATTCCGCCGCCGCGCCTTGGCGCCGGTTGGTCATCGGCCAGAGCCGCGCCATGCTCAAGATTTGCGAAATCATCCAGTTGGTAGCGGCCAAGCGCTGTACCATCCTGATCAGTGGTGAGACAGGCACCGGCAAAGAGGTCATTGCCAAGGCCATTCATGCCGCAAGTAACCGCGCCGCGTTTCCGCTGGTATCGGTCAACTGCACGGCGCTCCCCGCCAATCTCATTGAAACCGAGCTATTCGGACACGCGAAAGGCGCCTTTACCGGTGCGCACTCGAGCCGCATCGGCCGCTTTGAACAGGCGCATCGCGGCTCCATCTTCCTCGACGAAATTGGAGATCTGCCGCTTGACGCGCAAGCCAAACTGCTTCGTGTCCTGCAGGAACAGGAATTTCAAAGAGTCGGCAGCTCTGAGACCGTGCGCGTAAACGTGCGCGTGATAGCGGCGTCGAACATCGATCTCGAACAAGCGGTGCGCGAGCGGCGTTTTCGTGAAGATCTCTATTACCGCCTGAACGTCGTTCCCATTCACTTGCCGCCGCTGCGCCAGCGCCGCGAAGACATTCCGCTTCTTCTCCCGCATTTTCTGGATAAGATTCGCGCCGTTGAAGACGCCCCGCCCAAGCAGATCAGCGAAGAGGCCGTTCATTTTCTCCAGCAAATGGATTGGCCCGGCAATGTCCGCCAGCTCGAACACGCGGTTCAGATGGCTTTTGCACTGAGCGGGGAGCGCCGCCTGCTTTGCCCCAACGATTTCCTAAGCCGCCGCGTTGTCGCGCCCGAACTGCCTTCTAGCGGCAAGTCTCCGCTCTTCCGGATGCCGCAGGAGGGGCTCGACTTCGACGAAGTCGTAGGCAGCTTTGAGCTATCGCTCCTCAATCAAGCGCTGACCGCCTCCGGGGGCAACAAGGCTCGCGCTGCCGATCTGCTGAAGATTAAACGGACCACCCTACTTGCCAAGATGAAGAGTCTGACGGAACGCTCTGCCGTTCCCATGGCGAGCCAAGTGCCCGGCCAGCCCGCCTTTGGCTAACCATTTGGCAGCTTGCTGGTATCCCAGCCGCCGCCGAGCGCCTTAATAAGCTGCACGCTCGCGTCCATGCGCCGCCGGAGCAGGTCGACTTCAGTCCGTTCGTTTGCCAGCGAAATACTCTGGGCCGTGATGACTTCCAGGTACGTCACCAATCCGCCCTTATAACGGTTTAGCGAAAGCTGTAGCGAGTTTTCGGCCGCGAGCGTTGCCTCGTGCTGTTTGGCGGCCTCCTGTTCCAGGATCCGCAGCGCGGAAAGATTATCCTCGACCTCCTGAAAAGCGGTCAGCGACGTTTGACGATAATTAGCTACCGTCGCGTCATAGCCGGCTTCCGCCGTCTCCACTTGCGACCGCCGCCGTCCGGCGTCGAAGACCGTTTCGAGTACCTGCGGACCCGCGGCCCAATACCGGCTCGGCCAGGTAAACCAGTCGACGATGCTTCCCGATTGCAAACCTCCAGTGGCCGCAATCAAGACATCGGGGAAGAACGCCGAGCGGGCAATGCCAATCTGCTCATTGGCGGCCGCTACCTGGCGCTCCGCTGTCGCAATATCGGGCCGGCGCTCCAGAAGTTCGGAAGGAACGCCAACCGGTATCGCCGGCGGCTGATCGTTCAGTGGCAGCACCGGCACGCTGAAATTTTCCGGGACCTTGCCAGTCAACACGGCGATCGCGTGCTGAAATTGGGCGCGCGCCACGTCGACGTCAATATCCTGAGCCTCCGTTTGATTGAGCTGCGTTTGCGCCTGCACGACCTCCGCCTTCGACGTGACTCCGCCGTTGAAACGATTCTGTGTCAGTTGCAGCGCCTTCCGATAGGCCGTGACTGTATCGTCCAGCAAGCGCTTTTGCGCATCCAGACTGCGTGTCTCGAAGTAATCGACCGCCAGATCTGTTTCGAGCTCCAACTTTACATTTTCAAGATCGGCTGCCGATGCCTGAAACTGCTCACGCGCCTGCGCCACGGTTCGCCGCACACGGCCCCATAAGTCGGGATCGTAGGATACGCTGATCGGAAAGACAAAGTTGCCGTAACCCTCGCCCGGAATGCCGGTCGGGCTGTTGGCCGACACATGGTTCCGCGTGATCGACGGCCCGGCGCCTACGGTTGGATACTCAAAGGAGCGGTTGTAGCGGATTGCCGCTCGAGCCTCCCGAAAATTTGCCTCGGCAATTTTGAGGGTCTGATTGGCCGGGGCCACCTGCTCCTCGAGCGCATTCAGTTGAGCGTCACCGAAGAGTTCCCACCAATTTCCCCGCAGCTTCGTATCGCCCGGTTGTGCGGTCTTCCAGCCTTTCGCTGCCTGATAACTCTGCGGCGGCTGCTCGCTGTAGCTGGGCGCTGACGGCACGGTGGGCTTCGCATATTTGGGTCCGACCATGCAACCCGCCAAAAGGCTAGCCATCGCCGCGGCAACTGTGGCGGCCTGCCATTTCATCGTCTTGTTCTGTTGGCTCAAGCTATTCCGCCTGATGTCCAGTGCCTGAATTCGCCACTTGCACCTGTTGTCCCGCCGCAATCGAATCGCTCGGATTCACGATGACCGCGTCGCGGCTAGTTACACCGGAAGTCACTTCCACTTCATCCCCGAAGTCGCGTCCCAAAGTGATCGGCGCGAGTTCTATCCGGCCATTCTTGACCACCGCCACCCGCAGTCCCTCGGACCGAAAGAGCAGGGCGCTCGATGACACCGTAACCGCCGGAATTCGAGACGGAAGTTTCAGGTGAACGGAAACATACGATCCTGGGAGTAACTCGCCGCCTGGATTCTTTACGTCGACCTCGACCAGCAACGTGCGTGAGGCCGCATCGATCGAACTCGCGTTGCGAACCACCACGCCGTGAAACTGACGTCCTGGGAACTCGCTCAACGTGAGGGCCGCGGTCACGCCCGGTTTCGCCGCCCGTGAGTATGCCTCGGGAACATTCACATAGACGCGTAGGGTGGCCGTCGATGCCAGATGAAATAGTTCTTTACCGGTAGTATTCGCTCCAGCATCCACCAGTGCGCCGACATCCGTGTTTCGCACCGTAATCACTCCGGCGAACGGGGCGTAAACTTTTTCGTAGGAAACCAGTTGCTCCAGTCGCGCGACGTTGGCCTGGGAGGAGGTAACGGCGGCTGTTTTCGCCGCCTCGTCCTGCACGGCGTTGTCCACATCCTGTTTTGCCACCGAATCCGTTTTGAACAGGTTGGTATAACGCTCAGCCGTTACCTGCGACAACTTCAAGTTCGCTTGCGCGGTAACCAACTCAGCTCGCGCCTGCTGTAACTGCTGGTCCACTTCGGGCGCATCGATCTCGGCGAGGAGTTGCCCCTTCGTTACCCGGCCACCGATATCCACATACCACTGTCTCAGGTAGCCGCTGGAACGAGCCCAGATCGGAGTGTCAATGAAGGCCTGCATGTTACCGGGTATCACCACCTCGTCCGCGCCCGCGGCCGCTTTGGGATACGCTACCGCGACCGTCGGCACCGACTGCTCCTTCGTTTCCTGTGCAAGCGCCGTTTCAGCCTTGGCGCGAGACACGAGTCCGGTGAAGATGGCATAACCGAGCGCCAGGCCAAGGACCAGAAAAATCACCAGCAACACCCGCCACGCCGCGCGCGCTGGTTTCTGTTGTGCCGTCTTTTCCGGCATTGTTCCATTTACCGGTTCGACGATGTCTGTATTCTGCTCTTCCACTGTCATATCGATTTTAAAAAGCTCAACGAACCTGTATTGAATCCTTTGTTCCAATCTGCGCGGGCGTTCCGCCCGTTTTGCGTGAGGAATGGAGCAAACCGAATACCGCCGGTACGAAAAACAAGGTCGCCATGGTCGCGCACACCAAACCGCCGATCACTGCGCGGCCAAGCGGCGCATTCTGTTCTCCGCCTTCGCCCATTCCAACCGCCATCGGAATCATGCCGATGATCATGGCGAAGGCCGTCATCAGCACCGGGCGGAAGCGCGTCGAACCGGCTTCGAGCGCCGCCTCGATGGCGCTGCCGTGCTTGGCTAATTCATCCTTTGCAAAGCTCACCACCAGGATGCTGTTTGCCGTCGCCACGCCCATGCACATGATGGCGCCCATAAGCGCCGGCACACTGATCGTCGTGTGAGTTATGAACAGAAAAACAATGATGCCTGCCAGCGCTGCCGGAAGCGCTGTAATGATGATGAACGGATCGAGCCACGATTGAAAATTAACGACAATCAGCAGGTAGACCAGCACGATAGCGCCTATCAGGCCCAGCAGCAGGCCGGCAAAGGAGTTGCGCATCGTTTGCACCTGGCCCCGCAGAATCATCTCTGTTCCACGTGCCAGATACTTGCGGTTGGCATCCATTACCTGTTGAATATTCCGTCCGACCGCGCCTAAATCGCGGCCTTGTACCGAGCCGTAGATGTCCACCGTCCGCCGAATATCGTAATGCGTCGCTACGGCCAATTCATTTTCACGGCTGATATCAACGACATCGCTCAAAATTTCAGGCTGTTTTTGACCAGGGCCGCTGACTGGAATGTTCCGCAGATCCTGCATCGATTGAATGCGATACTGCGGCGTCTGCGTCACCAGGCTATAGCTCACGCCATTTTGCGGATTGAGCCAAAATGTCGGCTGCGTCTGAAAGCTTCCGCTCAGCGAGGTTAATAAGTTGCGAGCCAGGTCGATCTGGGTGAAACCGCTCTCGAGCGCCTTTGTACGATCTACCTGGAGATGAAGCTTTGGCCCATCGAACACCTGGTGGACGTGCAGATCGACCGCGCCGGGAATATGCTCTAGCTGCGGCAGCAGGCGATCGGCAAACGCTCGGCTGGCTTCGACGTTGTTCCCGACAATTTGTAAATCGATAGGCGCGGGCAACCCGAAATTCAGAATCTGCGTCACGATATCGGCCGGCAGGAAATAAAAAGTGATGCCGGGAAATTCCCTGGGCAGATCCCTTCGTAGGTTGTGCACGTATTCGTCCGTCGGCCGATGTTTTTCGGCCAGCGTGACGAGGAGGTCCGCGTCGGCGGTGCCAATCTGGCCTGAATTGCTGTAAGACAGATTCAGTTGGCTGTATGGCAACCCGATGTTGTCCAGAATCGTCGACAATTCGCCCGCCGGAACTTCCTTGCGAATGGCGTTATCGACTAAATCGCAAACGCGTGCCATGTCTTCGATTCGTGTTCCGGTTTTGGCCCGTACGTGCAGCTTGAATTGCCCCGTGTCGCTGGTCGGAAAGAAGTCTTGACCGAGGAAGGGAAGCAATAGGGCCGCCGCGAGGCAGATCAGGACAAATGCCGGTATAAATATCTTTCGCCGGTAGACACACGTGGTTAGAATCGCTTGATATTGAGTTTTTACGCGCTCGAAGCCGCGTTCGAAGGCGCGCTGGAACTGCACGAGCGGATTACGTGTTTGCGCATAGTGCCGTTTCACGCGCAGCAAATACATCGAAAGCGTCGGCACCAGGGTGCGCGATAACACGTACGAAGCGAGCATCGCGAAAACCACCGCTTCCGCCAACGGCACAAAGAGGTATTTCGCGACGCCGCTCAAGAAGAACATGGGCAAAAACACGATACAAATACACAGCGTGGACACGAGTGCGGGCGTCGAGATTTGCGCCGCGCCTTCGAGTATCGCCTCATGCAAGCCATGACCTTCTTCGAGAAACCGTTCGATGTTTTCAATCGTCACGGTGGCGTCATCTACTAAAATTCCGACCGCCAGCGCCAGACCGCCGAGCGTCATGATGTTGATTGTTTCGTGCAAAGCGCCTAAGACAATCACCGAAGTTAGAATCGAGAGCGGAATCGATATGGCGATGATTAGCGTACTGCGCCAGCTTCCGAGGAACAGCAGGATCATCAGGCCGGTCAGACAGGCGGCGATGATCGCCTCCCTCACTACTCCGCTAATGGCTGCGCGCACAAAGATCGATTGGTCAGCCAGCGGCTGAATCTTCAGTTGTGGCGGAAGCGTGGCCTCCACGCGCGGTAAAAGGTCCTTGATCCCTTCGACGACATCGAGCGTTGAGGCGCTGCCCGCCTTCAAGATACTCACCAGGACGCCTCGCTGACCGTCGCGGCGGATGATGTTCGTTTGCGGCGAAAAGCCGTTGCGCACATTCGCTACGTCGCGCACATAAATCGCGGAATTGCCGACCACTTTCACGGGGAAATCACTAATCTCGGCGATCCGTTTTGGACTGTAGTTCATGTCTACGTCGTATTCGAGTTGCCCTATCTTTGCCGTGCCGGACGGAAGTATTAGATTCTGGTTGCTGATGGCCGTCACCACGTCATAAGGGGACAGTCCTTTGGCCTGCAGTTCAGCGGGGTTGAGATCGATCATGACCTGGCGCTGTTTTCCGCCGTATGGGTACGGCACAACGGCGCCCGGCACAGTCACCAACTGCGTGCGCAGAAAGTTGAGCGCGATATCATTGAGATCCTGCTCCTGCAGCCCTTTGCCGGAAAGCGCAAGCTGCAGAATCGGCACGCTCGAGGCGCTGTAGCTGAGGATGATCGGCGGCGTGATGCCCGGTGGCATCTGCTTCAGGATGGTCTGCGAAACCGCCGCCGTCTGCGCTACGCCGGTGGTCACGTTTGCGTACGGTTGCAGGAAAATCTTTACTACGGCCGTCCCGTTCAACGTCGTCGATTCAATATGCTCAATATCGTTGACAGTCGTGGTGAGCACGCGCTCATAGACCGATGTGATTCGCCCTTCAAATTGCTCGGCGCTGAGGCCGTTGTAAGTCCAGATGGCAGAAATGACCGGAATGTTGATGTTGGGGAAAATATCCGTCGGCGTTCGCAGAATTACGATCGGACTAACGAGCAGAATGAGCAGCGCTAAGACTATAAAGGTATAGGGCCGCGAAAGAGCAATTCTGACAATCCACATCCAACTACTCGGATTATTTACGATACTACGAAGTTTCGAAAATATGCAACTTCTTTGGGTATACTGTTCATCGAAAAAATGAATATTGCATGTCAATGGTGACCAAGGATCTAATCGAAGAATCGACCAGCCGGGGGCGTGGCCGGCCCCGCGACGAAGTCTGCAGGGGGCGTATTCTCAAAGCGGCATTGCTGGTGTTTGAAGAGCTTGGTTTTAACAACACCACCACCGACGCCATCGCCGAGCGCGCCGGCGCCGGCAAGACCACGATCTATCGCTGGTGGCCCAATAAAGCCGCCGTGTTAGTGGAAGCTCTGCGCGAAGCCGTAGCCGAGGAATTACCCTTTCCCGATACCGGCGACCTGCGCGAAGACCTCCGCCTGCAGTTACGCAATTTTGTGAAGCTGATCACCGGCGCGCGTGGCGGCGCGTTTAAGGCGTTCGTGGCCGCCGCCCAGAGCGATCCCGAAGTCAGCGAAGCCTTCCGTTCGATTTGGATCCGTCCCCGAAGAGGCAACGCGAAAGCCCGTTTGGAACGCTATCGCGGGTCCACTTTCCGCGCCGATGTCGATCTGGATTTGGTAATGGATGTTATCTATGGCCCACTCTACTATCGCCTGTTGATCGGACGTACGGACTTCCCGGAGGACTACACCGACCGATTGACCGACCTGGTTCTCGCCAGCATCCTAAATGCATAGCTTCCTCTTTACCGTGCTTCCAGGTACGATGCTTGGGTAAGAGCCGTGAACCAACGGGAAATATTGATCATTGAAGATAACCCGGCCGACGTGCGTCTCATGCAAGAGGCGCTGCGTGGTCTACAGCCGCCCGTGGTGATTCATCTGGCGAGCGATGGGGATGAAGCGCTCCAGTTTCTGCGCCGGCAGGGGCAATTTGCCGGCGCCCCGGCGCCCAGTCTCATTTTTCTCGATTTCAATCTTCCGAAAGCGAATTCGAGGGAATTGTTGCAGGAGATCAAGCTCGATCCGCGCCTGCGGCTCATACCGATCGCCATCCTCACGACCTCGAGTGCCGAAAAAGACGTGCGCGAGGCCTACGAGCTCCACGCCAACTGCTATCTGAACAAGGCCGCCGATCTGGACGGATTTTTTCGAATTATTCGTTCGGCGGCCCATTTCTGGTTGGATGTCGCTTCTCTTCCTATGGACCCCGGGCAGGAGCAGGCTCCTTAGATCCATTTGTTATGATTCTGGGCGCATGCAGCCCTACTCGATCGGCGTAGATCTCGGCGGCACGAATCTGCGCGTGGCCGCGATCGATTCGCAAGGGCGAATCCTTCGGCGCGTTTCCCTTCCGGCAAGTTATGACGCCGGACCCAAGCGAGTCGTCGCCAGCCTAGTCTCGAGCGTCGAACACTTGCGCGCTCAAATGAGCGATGACGGTCTTCGCGGCGTTGGCATCGGCGTACCAGGCTTTATCGACATCGAGGCGGGCGTGGTGATGGGGTCGTCGAATCTACCGGGTTTTCAAGGCTTCCCGGTTCGCGACGAAATCCAGCAGCATCTCGGCATTCCTATTATTCTCGAAAACGATGCGAATGCCGCCGCACTAGGTGAGATGTGGATGGGCGCCGGCAAGAACGTCAAAGATCTGATCCTCCTGACCCTGGGTACCGGTATTGGTGGTGGAATCGTAATGGACGGCAAGGTTCTGCATGGCTCCCACGGCATGGCCGGCGAGTTTGGACACATGACGGTATTTCCCGACGGCAACCCCTGCGGTTGCGGCAACTCCGGCTGCCTCGAAAAACACGCCTCTGCTACCGCGATTGCGGCGATGGGCCGTATGATGCACTTCGGTCAAGAGATTACCTCAGCGGAACAGGTTTACGATCTCGCCCTGCAAGGAAATGAACGAGCCAAGCAGGTGTTCGAGTCGATGGGCCGGGCGCTCGGCATCGCCTTCGCAAATCTGATCAACGTGTTTAATTTTCCGCTCCATTTGATTAGCGGCGGCCCGCTGCCCGCCTGGGAGTTTTTTGCGCCAACCATGTTTGCGGAGGTCCACAAGCGGTCTTTTATTTTTGCGCGTACCGGAACGCGCATTGAAAAAGCACTGCTGGGCGGTGATGCGGGTCTTTATGGCGCCGCCTATCTGCCGTTCCAAGCCGAGTCCATCCCCCGCGCCGTGTCCATCGGCTAGCGTTTTTGATATCTCTGAGAGAAGAATGTATTGGCTAGGACTGGATGTGGGCACCGGCGGATCCCGCGCCCTTTTGATCGACGCTAGTGG
>DASYAX010000261.1:0-3412 GCA_036501045.1 Bryobacteraceae bacterium | reverse complement strand
GATCGGCGGCGTCGCCGATTTTAGCGGCGACTACGGCTCGAACACTTCGATACACACCTTTCTCTTTGGGCCGCAGGTGCACTGGCCCTCGCGCGTTTCGCCATTTGCGCACATTCTGATCGGAGGCGCCCACGCCAGCTCCTTCGGTTTTAGCTCGACCGGCTTCGCCGTGGCCTTTGGAGGGGGCATTGACACCCAAATCGCCCCTGCAATCTCCTGGCGAATCATTCAGGGCGACTACCTTCCAGCTCATTTCTTCGGCAGTACCCGGAACAACGCTCGTATCTCCACGGGCCTCGTAATCCATTTCTAGCTTTTCTACGGCTCTGGAACGCGTGGGCCTGGCCTCGCACAGGAGAAAATACATCGTAGCGAGAGCGGCTCCTACTTGAACACAAAATTCACAGTGATTTGTGTCTCGACTTCGACCGGCTCTCCATTCAGGCGCGTTGGCTCATAGCGCCACAGCCGCACCGCACCAACCGCAGCTTGCGTGAGGATCGGATTGCCGCTCACCACTGCTAGGTGGCGGACTCTGCCGTCGATGCCAATCACGGCGCGAAGTTGCACGGCACCTGATAGGTGGATCATCTTTGCCGTCGCTGGGTACTCGGGCTGTACGCGCTCGACTAGGAACGCATCCATTACGCCTTTGCTAATCATACGAGGTGGGGTCACCCGAGGGGCAGGGACGATGGAACCTTGGCCGCCGGCGCCCAACACATCGGTTCCTGGTCCGCCCAGCCTGACCGCATCGCCGATAAGGTCCGAGGCAGGTTGATCCGCGTTGGCGCTTTGAGTGACATGAGCGGGTATAGACAGGGGCTGGTGAAACACGAAACCTGTAAACGCGATGGGCCGGCGCCTCTGATGGGAATTTTGCGCGTCCTGCCGATGGTTCGAATTGGAGGTTAGCGGTCGACTGAATAACGCGATGGGCGTGCCTGTAGTTTGTGGCGGAAGCACGGCGGGCGCAATGAGCGGCCACAGCAAGAACGCTGCGACCGTGGCTATCTCGATGGCACTAGACGCTGCCAGCGCCTTTCCGGAGACTCCCTTCGGCCTACTTGCACCCTGCCCGGCGTCAACCATACAGCTCGAAAAGCTTCCGAAATCGTCCATGTGCGCACCTCTGCTCTCTCGACGAGACACACAATGAGCCCTGTATTGGAGCGGCCATTCCCATTGGCGAAGCTTGCGCTGCGCGCAGGGCCTTCGAAGTCGATCTCTACGTGGAATAGACACCGGCTGGCCGGGCCGGTTCCAGGGTTCCTGGCACGCTGCATCCCGGGCTCGTAAGCGTCTATTTCAGAAGACCTTGCACTTTTTGATCGGATCGTGCATCGCACCCGCCGCTTCGCGCGTCTAACAAGCCATATGCACTTGAAATGGGGGTCGAGATAGCCATGAGCCGCCCTTCAATAGAAACAGTTGGCGTTCGGTTGACAGGCTGGGCCGCGTTGAATCGCGATCCTCTGGAAGACCGCGTTGAATACACGTGCCCTCATTGTGGGACCCACGGGGCCAAGGCCGCGCGCCGCCCGCGCGCCGCGTATCATTTTACAGATGGGTTCGTGCAAGACCTTCAGGGCGAGATGAGCACGTGCAGGACGTGCAAGCAGTCGCTGCGGCTTTCGCCGGTTGTCCTGGTGCATGACCGGGACGAGCAGCGCCGCTTCGACGCCGTCTTCCTGGCCGATCTCGAAGTCTCAAAGAACTGACGGAACAGATCACTCCACGTCGAGCGCCAGGTGGTGTTTCTCCATCTCTCCGCGCACGTGGTCGAACGCATCATCTACTGTGTCGGTGAATTGCAGCATCTTGAATTCCTTCTCGCTTACAGTGCCAGTGCGGACCATATGGCGCCAGTTCACCACTCGGTTCCAATATTTTCTTCCGTAAATAAGGATCAGGTGGCGCGAGGAAAGTTTTCCCGTCTGCATCAGCGTAAGCATTTCCCAGAGTTCGTCCATGGTGCCGAAACCTCCCGGAAAAACGATTAGCGCCTTGGCCATCTGGGCGAACCACAATTTACGCATGAAAAAATAATGAAAACAGAAATTCAGATCCGGACTGATGTAGGGGTTCGGCCGCTGCTCGTGCGGAAGTTGAATACTTAGCCCGATGGACGATCCGCCCGCTTCAGCTGCGCCGCGATTCGCCGCCTCCATGATTCCGGGTCCGCCCCCCGAGCAGATCACGAACCGCTTCGGCTGTGCTCCCAGCGTCATCGCCCACGCCGTGATTCGACGCGAAAGCTCGCGCGCCTCTTCGTAATACCGCGACATTCCCACGATGGACTTCGCCGCGCCGATTTTGGTGCTCCATTCCGGAGTGCGGCGGCCACGGGCGGCGCTTTGCACCTTTTTAAGCTGCGCCAGCGCACGGTCGCGCGGCTGAATGCGCGCGGACCCGAACATCACGATCGTGTCTCCCACTCCCGCTCGGCGTAGCCGGTTGATCGGGTCAATATACTCGGCCATAATGCGCAATGGCCTGGCGGCAGTGCTCTCCATAAAAACCTGATCTTGATAGGCCAGATTGGGCATGGGCAGATGGCCGAATCGCTTCATCGTTCCTCCCTCGCAAAATTGCAAAGAACATTCTAGCGTGTCAGCGTCACAAGCACTGGGAAGGAATCGAGGAGACTGCTCGATGTTGTAACCTCATGCTAGGCTTGCCTCTTGGGGAATTCCTGGCGTTCTGATACAGACTTATTCCGCTTCCGGTACAGCCAATCTTGGATTCCAAACGCTCTCAGACCGGATTCACATTGGAGATGGAGCTACTCTCATGATCACAATGCCAACAGTTGCGATCGCAGTCTTCGCGACCACGATGGCCGTAGCGGTGATCGCGGTTGTAGGGATCATAGTGGTTGCAGCCATCGCGACCTTGATTTTCCTGCGCGGCCGGACCAAGAAATTGCAATCTCGATTTGGCCCCGAGTACAACCGCGCGGTGGAAGAAACAGGCAACCGATACAAAGCCGAAGCGAAGTTGCATCGGCTCGAGAAACGCGTCGAACGATACCCGATTCGCCCGCTTTCCCTTGCGGAACGGGACCGCTTTCAGCAGTCCTGGCGGGCGGTCCAGGCCAAATTTGTGGATGATCCGATCCGCGCTTTGGCGGAAGCGGACCAACTCTTGGGAGAAGCGATGTCCGCCTGCGGATATCCCGTGAGCGATTTCGAACAACGCGCCCAGGAAATTTCCGTCGACCACGCGACCGTCGTCGAACATTATCGCGCCGGTCACGATATTGCGGTTCGCCAGTCGCAAGGCACAGCCACTACCGAAGAGCTGCGGCAGGCCATGATCCATTACCGCGCGCTGTTTGACGAATTGATGTCAGAACCAGAGCGTCTGCGAACGCGTACTGCAGGCGCAAGCTGAGCAGGGGCGCGTGGCG
>DASYAX010000260.1:0-9065 GCA_036501045.1 Bryobacteraceae bacterium | reverse complement strand
TCTATTTTCCGCAAGGCATGCCGCCCGAGTACGACACCTTTCCCGGCGGGGAAGGCTATCGGCACGAAAAGCGGCACACCATCGAGCACATGGTGCCGATCGATACCTGGCGCGAGATGGTCGCCGAAGAAAGCGATCTCGCAACCGGCCACGCGGTACCCGGACCGGACGCAAGGGAAACATTCTGACGTGCCGCATCGGGAAACGCCACATTCGTTTCGTAAAAAACGCCGTTTGTTCGCCTCTCGGCATATCTTGACGAACTTAAACAGACGTTTTAAACTGGCGTTTAGATGGCGAGACAAGCGGCCACGCGGAAATTCACAGAACCGGCGCAAGACCAAACCCGCGGCAAACTGGTCCTCGCCGCCGCCGCCGTGTTTTCAGAAAAGGGATACGAACGCGCCACCATTCGCGAGATCTGCCGCCGGGCCAGCGTCAATCTAGCCCTGGTCAACTATCACTTCGGCGACAAACTCGAGCTGTATCTCGAAGTCATCCGCTATGCCCTCGATGCCGCCGCCAAAATGGAAATGCTGAATCAGGCCGTCCAACAAAACGCCGATCCCTGCGATGCCTTGCGCCAGGTCATTCGCGGCATGGTCGAGCGCTTGAGCGGTGGCAACGCACAGTATGGTCTGCACACCCGTCTGCTGCTGAAGGAATTGGCGCGGCCCACGCCCGCCGTCGCGCGCATCATCAAGGAAACCATGCGTCCGCTCTACGATCGCCTGCGCACTTTGATCGCACAGATCCTCAACCTCCCCATCGATCACCTGACCACGCGCCTGTGCACCCATAGCGTCATCGGTCAGGCTTCGCACTATTTCCTGGCGCGTCCCATACTCTCTCAACTCTGGCCCGAAATGAAGTTGACGCCGCCGCAGCGGGAGATCGTAGCGGCTCACATCGCCGATTTTTCACTCGCCTATCTGCGCGCGCAAAGGAGACCCAAATGAAGCGCAAAATCGTCCCGGTTGTCGTGCTCGTCGTGTTGGCCGGAGCCGTCTTTCTCATCTGGCGTCTATTCTTCGCAGCGGCCGGCGTGCCCGATAGCATCGTCGCCCTCAGTGGCCGCATCGAAGGCGACGATTCCGCCGTCGCTCCCAAAACCGCCGGCCGCATTATCGAAATCCGGGTGCGCGAAGGAGATGTCGTCAAAGCCGGCGACATACTCGCGGTTCTCGACGACCGGCAGTTGCGCGACCGTCAGGAGCAAGCGGGGGCCGCGCTCGCGGGCGCCGACGCGCGAGCGAAGTCGGCGCATGACCAGATTGCCATTTTGCAGGAACAACTGAAGCAGAACGAACTGCAAACCGAGCAGTCCCGCGTAGATGCCCAAGGACGCGTTCGTCAAGCCCAGGCCGATCTCGCTGCCGCCGAGGCCGATCTCGCGCAGCAGCAAGCCTCTTATCAGCTCGCCTCCTTCGACCGCGACGCCTATACGCGGCTCGCCCAAACCGGAGCCGTCTCCGAGCGTCAAGGAAAACAAGCCGTATCCACCGCCGAGCAATCCGCCGCGGCCGTGGCTGCCGCCAAGCGTCGTGTGCAAGCCGCACAGGGCTCGCTCGCGGCCGTTCAAGCCACCTTGACAAATCCTGGCATCCGAGAATCGCAAACCGTCGCCGTGCGTCGCCAGATGATCCAGCAGGAAGCCGAAATTGGCAGCGCCAAAGCCAGCTCCGCGCAAGCGCGCTTCGAGCTTGCCGAGGCGCAAGCGAATCGCCAGGATCTCACCATTACCGCCCCCTTCAGCGGCACCGTAATCACGCGCGCCGCCGAGCCCGGCGAAGTCGTCACCGCCGGCACCGCCATCGTCACCCTGCTCGATCTCAGTAAAATCTATCTGCGCGGTTTCGTTCCGGAAGGGCAGATCGGCAAAATCCGCCTCGGCCAACCGGCGCGCATTTATCTCGATTCCAATCCCGACCAGCCTGTCGAAGCTTACGTCTCGCGCGTCGATCCGCAGGCCACCTTTACTCCCGAAAACACTTACTTCCGCGACGATCGCGTCAAGCAGGTCGTCGGCCTCAAGCTGCGCTTGAAAGACCCCGCCGGTTACGCCAAACCAGGCATGCCAGCCGATGGAGAAATTCTCGTCAAAGGCAGCGAATGGCCTGCCCATAAGGCTGCGAAATGACGGCCGAAGCCATCCAGGCCGCCGGACTCTTTAAACGCTACGGCCAAACAGAAGCTGTGCGCGGCATCGACCTCGCCGTCTCACCCGGCGAAATTTTCGGACTCATCGGTCCGGATGGCGCCGGCAAAACCTCCACCTTCCAGATTCTCGCGGGCGTGATGGAATCCACCGCCGGCTCCGTTAGAATTTTCGGGCAATCCGCCCGCGACGCGCGCTCCCAAACTGGCTATCTGACGCAAGCCTTCAGCCTCTATCCCGATTTAACTGTCTCGGAAAACATTCGTTATGTCGGCGACCTGCGCCGCGTCCCTCACACCGAAATCGCCAAACGTGGCCTCCGCTATCTGAAGATGTTCGACATGGATCGCTTCACGGACCGCCTCGCCGGTCGTCTGAGCGGCGGCATGAAACAAAAACTCGCGCTGGTCTGCGCCCTCGTGCCCGAGCCGCGCGTGCTCCTGCTCGATGAGCCCACCACAGGTGTCGATCCCGTCTCGCGCCGCGAGTTCTGGGACACTTTGGCGCATCTCGCCGCGAGCGGTCTCACCATCCTCGTCGCTACTCCCTATCTCGATGAAGCCGAACGCTGCCATCGCGTCGCGCTCATGCAGCAAGGGCAAATTCATCAGACCGGAACGCCCGCCGAATTGCGCGCCAGTCTACAGGCGAAGCGTCTCGAGCTTCGCACCTCGCGCTTACCGGAGGCCGAGCGCCTGCTGGCAAAGGAAGCCGGTCCGAACAACGAAATCGTCGATGTGCAGCGCTTCGGCGATCGCCTCGATTTATTAGTTCATGATTCCGGTGCTGCAACGCGCCTCGTCGAACAAGCATTCAAGTCCGCGCAGCTCGATATCGCGGAACTTCGCGTCAGTGAGCCGACTCTCGAAAATACTTTCGTCGCCACCCTCCGCGGCCTCGGCCAGGAAGTGCGGACCGAAGCGTTTCCGGGCCGGCACGATCATAAGGATCTGCGCGGCCAAGTCGCCATCGGCGCTAAATCGCTGACCAAGGAATTCGGCTCCTTCACAGCCGTCAAGCATGTGGACGTCCAGATCCGCTATGGCGAAGTCTATGGGCTGCTGGGCGCGAACGGAGCCGGCAAGACCACCACCATCAAGATGCTATGCGGCCTACTCGCTCCCACCACCGGTGAGATGCAGCTCGCCGGCGAGCGCGGCAGCCTCCGCTCGCCGTCCGTCCGCCAGCGTATCGGCTACATGTCGCAAAAATTCTCGCTTTACGACGATCTGTCGATTCAGGAAAATCTCGATTTCTTTGCCGGCGTCTACGGCGTGCCGGATAAAGAAAAGGAAGAAAAGCGGCGCTGGGCGCTCTCCTTCTCCGGGCTCGAGGGCAAAGAACTCGAAATCACCGGTAGCCTGCCTGGCGGCTGGAAGCAGCGCGTCGCCTTTGGCGCCTCCATCATGCACGAACCGAGCGTGCTGTTTCTCGATGAGCCCACCTCAGGTGTCGATCCCTTGGCGCGGCGCGCTTTTTGGAGCATCATCAACCGGCTCGCCGATCTCGGCTCCGCCATTCTGGTTACCACCCATTACCTCGAGGAGGCCGAACAATGCAATCGTCTCGGCTTCATGGTGGCGGGGGAACTCGTAGCCGAAGGCACGCCCAGCGAGATCAAGAGCCGCCAAACTGGCCACCTGCTGGAATTCATCGTCGACCAGCCCCAAAAGGCGGCCGACGCTTTGAAGAAAGATACCGAACGCTGGCGCGTGTCGCTGTTCGGCGACCGCCTGCATGTCATTACCGCCGGCGACGCGGAGTCTGGCATCCGCGACACCACCAGCGAGCTTGCCGGCAAAGGAATTCGCGTCTTGCACGCGCGGGAGGAACGCTTCTCGCTCGAAGACGTATTCATCGGCGTAGTGGAACAAGCGCGGCAACAGGGAAAAGTAGCCGCCGAAGACTGAAACCTTATTATGCGGCGCATCTTTGCACAAACCCGGAGAGAGTTGACTCAGATTCTTCGCGATCGGCTTGCGCTGGCGTTGGTCTTGGCCCTTCCGCTCATGATCTTGTTCTTGCTCGGAACGGCCATTTCGCTGACGGTGAGCGGCCTGCCCATTGTCGTGCAGGATCTGGACGGCTCGCGTGCCTCGCGCGATCTCATCGAGGCCTTTCGTGCTTCAAACTCGTTGTATGTCGTTGCGTGGCCCGCCGACCGCCAGCCGCAAGAGGCTTTCACCGCTAATCAGGCGCGCGCCGCGCTCATTATTCCCGCGCGTTTTGGCAGAAATATCGCCCGCGCTGAAAATGCGCCGGTACAGTTCCTGGTCGATGGCTCCGACTCGAACACCGCCAGCCTTGTAGCGGGCGATGCCAACCGCATCGTGCGCGCCTATAACGCCGCTGCCGCCGGAGCCACCCGGCCGCAGCCCATTCAAGCCGAAATACGGCTCTGGTACAACCCCGGCCTCTCAAGCAAGAAATATTCCGGCCCCGGCGTATTCGTCTTGGCCATGTCCATGTTCCCGCCTCTGTTGGCTTCGCTCGCAATGGCCAAAGAGAGCGAAAAAAAGACCATTCTGCAGGTCTATGTTTCGAGTATTTCCGCTCACGAGTATCTGCTCGGAAAAATTATCGCCTTCACCTTGGTGGGCCTCGCTGAAAGTATCCCTTTGCTCGTCTTACTCCGAACTTACTTTGGCCTGAGCTTCGCGGGCGACCCAACGTCCTTTCTGGTGGCGACTGTTCTCTATGCGTTTTGCGTGGCAGCCTTCGGCGTCATGGTCGGCGCTGCCATTCCGAGCCGCGTCGCGGCCATGCAAGTCGTGGCGCTTGGTGGTTTTCTGCTGGTCTTCTTACTCTCGGGACTCATCTTCCCCATCGATAACATTCCGCCGCAGATTCGTTGGATCTCCGATTTCGTCTGGGGCAAGCATTACATCTATATCGTTCGCGACGCGTTTCTACAAGGCAGCGGCTGGCCGTCCACCTGGCTCGAAGTCCTCATCATCGGCTTTACCGGACTCGTTTTCTATGGCCTTGCCTGGAGAACCATGCGCCGCATGCAGGTGAAGGCTTAATCATGAAAAAATGGCTCCGCCGCATTTTCAACTATCGCGTGGCCGCGCTTGTGCAGAAGGAGTTTAACCAGATTCGACGTGATCGCCGCGTCGCTGGCTCGCTCGTCGTGCCTCCTGTCCTCCAGCTACTGCTCTTCGGTTTTGTCTTGAATTCGAAAGTCGAGAATCTGCGGCTTGGCGTAATGGATGATAGCCGCACGCCCCAAAGCCGCGAGCTGATTGCCGCGCTCAGTGAGAGCCGGAGCTTCCGTTTGTCCGCGTATTATTTGTCTTCTGAACGTCTCTCCGATGCCATCGCGCATGGCAAAGTCCAGGCCGGTCTCGTCATCCCTTATGACTACGCGCGTAACTTGCAGCGCGGCAATCCGGCTACCGTCCAGTTTCTTTTAAATGCCATGGACGCGAATACCGCCACCATCGCGCGTAATTACGCCGAAGGAGTCATCGCCACTTACACCGTGGGACTGCAAAATGCTGGCCTCCACGCCGTCTTTCACCAGATTGCGGCGCCCGATGTTACCCGGCGCGGCTTGGTCGATTTACAACCTTCCTTCCTTTATAACCCGGGGCTTGTTACTTCCTGGTTCACCGTGACCGGGATACTCGGTTTGCTCTGTATCCTGAACGGCTCGCTCGTCGCCTCCGCCACCATGGTCAAGGAGCGCGAGGCAGGCACCATCGAGCAGTTGCTCATGTCGCCTGCCGGCACATCGGAAATCATCGTTGCGAAAATCGCGCCACTGTTTTTCCTGCTATGTCTGATGGCACTGCTTGCTCTGGCCATCATGCGGCTGGTATTTGACGTCCCTTTTCATGGAAGTTTCTTGCTGGTTGCTGGCGGAGCGGCGTTGTGTCTGCTATCGGGCATCGGTATTGGAACATTCATCGCAACTTTCACCAAATCCGCCGAACAGGCACAATTGAGCGCCTTCTTTGTCAATCCGCCCATGGCCAGTCTTTCGGGAGCGCTCACTCCCGTCGAGGCGATGCCCCATTGGATGCAGCCCTTGACGCAGTTCAACCCTATTTATCACTTCGGCGTCATCGCCCGCGCCAGCATGCTGAAGGGCAGCGGTTTTGCCCCGCTCTGGCCCCATTTTTTGGCGCTTCTGGCCTTCACCATCATCCTCGTTTCTCTAAGCGTATGGCGCTTCCGGAAGCAATTGGGCTAGCGAGTCGATATGCGAACACAGATTTACTTTTTCCTTCTGATATTCTTTCTGGCCGGTGTTCTGGCGCACGCGCAAATAGGTCCTCCGACGGCCGCGTCACAAAGCACGCTGGCCACCCAACTGCCGCTCTCGGGCCGCGGCGTGCAGGGCGGAGGCGTGACGGTTACCCAATCGCCCGTGCCGGGTACTACCGCGAGCGTCAACACCCTGAACACCTCCATACAAACCTCTGGCCCTTTCGCTGGCAGCGCCGTCGGAGCTGCATTTTCTGGCCGTCTCTCGTTTCGCGAAGCGATCTGGCGCGGCCTCGAATATAATCTCGGAGCTTTCGGACTGGCGCAAGCGCTCCGCCAATCGCAAGGTCAGGCGCGCGTCGCCCGCAGCGGGCTGCTCCCGAATCTCAGCACTTCGCTCAGCGAAACGGAGCAGCAAACCAATCTCGCCGTCGCCGGAATCCATTTCAACTCGCCCATTCCGGGATTATCCATTCCCACCGTGGTAGGGCCATTCAATTATTTCGACCTGCGCGCCCGCCTCACGCAGAGCATCGCCGATCTGACCGCCTGGAAGAACTATCGCTCGGCCCAAGCGAACGCCCGCGCGAGCGAGCTATCGGCGAAAGACGCCCGTGATGTCGTGACTCTCGCCGTCGGAGGCGCTTATTTGCAGGTGATCGCCGCCAAGGCGCGCGTCGCTTCCGCGCGCGCCCAGCTTCAGACCGCGAAGGCTCTCTTCGAGCAGACCTCGCAGCAGCGCAGTGTCGGCGTAGTGGCGCAAACCGACGTAAACCGCAGCCGCGTCCAAATGCTGACGCAGCAGGAGCGCCTGACCACACTTGAGAACGACCTGGCGAAG
The DNA here is from genome assembly GCA_036501045.1 of Bryobacteraceae bacterium. GTDB lineage: Bacteria > Acidobacteriota > Terriglobia > Bryobacterales > Bryobacteraceae > Bog-105. Next base: position 1,854 of record DASYAX010000260.1, on the reverse strand, counting down.
CAAAAAATCAATCTGGCCCGCCTGACCGGCCTTCCCGTGAACGATCGTTTCGACCTCTCCGACGATATGCCTTTCTCCCAGGCGCCCACTATCGGCGTTGAGGACGCCCTGCGCCAGGCCTACGCGAACCGGCAGGATCTGAAAGCCGCCGAAACCCAAATCCAGGCCGCTCAGTTGACCAAAACTGCCGCCAAGGCAGAACGTCTACCATCTATCTCATTGAGCGCCGATTATGGGGCCAACGGTCTGACTCCCGATCAGTCGCACGGAACGTTCGCTGTAGTGGGCACGCTCAGCGTCCCCATCTGGCGCGGCGGCCGTACCGAAGGCGACATCGAACAGGCCGACGCCGCCCTATCCCAACGCCGCGCCGAAGCCGAGGACCTGCGCGGCAAGATTGAGGCGGATGTGCGCAGCGCCTTTCTCGATTTGCAGGCCGCGACCAGTCAGGTCGACGTCGCGAATCAAAACTTGCAGGTCTCCAAAGAAACCCTCGATCTCACCCGCCAGCGCTTCGAGGCAGGCGTGTCCGACAACGTCGAAGTCGTCCAGGCCCAGGAAGCCGTCGCTAGCGCTGAACTGGATTGCATCAACAGTGTCTTCGCGCACAACGTGGCGAAGCTGAGCCTCGCGCGCGCGATCGGTGGCGCGCCTGAAAATCTATCGCATTTCCTGAAGCTTCCCTAGAGCATAGAAACGCTTCTTTAAACTGCGTCTGAAATACTAAAGTCTTTATGCGATGCCTGCGATCCTTGGGCGCCTCGTTCGCCGCTTTGCTCTGTCTGCCCTTCCTGGTCGCCGGGCAGAGGCCCCAGTTGCCTCCGGAAAACACCGCTGCCATCGACCGCGGCCGCACGCTTTTTAAATCGACTTGCGGCTTCTGTCACGGCGACGATGCCACCGGCAATCGCGCGCCCGACCTGGTGCGATCGGCCATTTTGAACCATGACGAACAGGGCAATCTACTTGGCCCCGTGATTCGTAACGGGCGCCCCGACAAAGGCATGCCCAGCTTTGGGTCGCTGAAAGACAATCAGATTGCAGACATCGTAGAGTTTTTGCATCATCAAGCCAGGGCGGCGCTGCATAGCGGCCACGTGCCCGGAAATTATCCGCTCGCCAAGCTGCTGACGGGAAACGTGCAGGCCGGCAAAGAGTTCTTCAACGGTGCGGGCACATGTTCGAAATGCCACTCGCCGACCGGCGATTTAGCGGGCATTGCGGAGAAGTATCAGCCCATCGATTTGCAGCAGCACATGATTTATCCCTCCGCTAAGAAGGCCGTAGTCACCGCCGTCGTGACCGCGCCCAATGGCGAGCGCTGCGAAGGGAACGTAGTAAACGATGACGAATTCAACATCGGCGTGAATTGCCAGGATGGCTGGTACCGTTCGTTTCCGCGCGATAAGGTCAAGGTCGAATTGCACGACCCGCTCGAAGCGCATCGCGAGCTTACCAGCAAATACACCGACGCGGACATGCACAACGTGTTTGCCTATCTGGAGACTTTGAAGTAGCCATGAAGAGGATTTGTTCCGCTCTTGTCCTGCTCGCTTGCTGCGCCGCTTCCGGCCTCGCTGCCGACGGCGATTTAAGCCCGAAAGCGCTGAACCCACAGGCATTACTCAAGCCGCTCGCGGCCGAGTGGCCAACCTTCAACGGCGACTACACCGGCAAGCGCTACAGCCGCTTGGCGCAAATTAATCAGGACAACGTCCAGCGGCTTACCTTGGCCTGGGTGCTGCAGCCGCAATCGGTCGGCATTAAGTCCATGCCGCTCGAAGTGAACGGGCTGCTGTATTTCACCACGCCCGATAATATTTGGTCCGCCGATGCCCGCACCGGAAGAATCGT
>DASYAX010000259.1:0-10867 GCA_036501045.1 Bryobacteraceae bacterium | reverse complement strand
TGGGACGATGCCTACCGCGCCAACTGGGGCATTCACAATGGTCCGGCCGCCCCGTTCGAAGAAGGCCTCGAGAAAAAGGTAGCGCATTTTGCAAGGCGTGTTTACACGCTTCTGAAAATTCAAAGTCTCGGCCGTATCGACCTGCGGCTAACGCCTTCCGGCGAACTGGTGTTTCTTGAAGCAAATCCCAACCCTTCGCTCGCGCAAGAGGATGATTTCACCCAATCCGCGGCCGCCGCCGGAATGAATTATCCAGCTCTCATCCAGCGGATTCTCGATTACGCCCGCTGACGCCGTGGCATGCCTCGCCTATGTTATTCTCGATTCGTCAAGGCGAAGGCCCAATTCCGGACAGGTGGGTGAGTGGTTAAAGCCAACAGACTGTAAATCTGTCCCTCCTTGCGAGGTACGAAGGTTCGAATCCTTCCCTGTCCACCATTGAAATTCAATAACTTAGCCTTGTGCGCGTCGCAAAGGCCGTTGTAGCTCAGTTGGTAGAGCGCGTCCTTGGTAAGGACGAGGTCACCAGTTCAATCCTGGTCAACGGCTCCAATTCTTTTCGAAATTCGGCTTATTTTGCCTTGCGCTCAAGGAAGCGATCCAACGCAAAGTGGTTGTACCTGCGCCACGCGAGCAGGACAAAATAAAGCAGCGCGTACAGAAGTTGGATTGCCACCGTACTCCAATCCTGCTGCATGGATTTTCCGAACAGAAGAAAGATCATCAGCACCGCGCCTCCGATGAGAGCCAGGCGCGTAAGCAATCCGGCCAAGATGAAAAAACCGAGGACCGCCTCGACCGGAGGAATACAGAGGGCGGCGACGTGAACGGCGCCGGCGGGTAGAGGTGTCTTGGCAAAAGATTGTAGCGTGCCGTCTACGAATTGCTCGTAATGCCCGGCGAGGCGCACCACGCCATGCAGGAAGAGAACAAGCCCCAGGGACAGTCGAAGCAGGAGGTAGGCAATGGACGCGTCCGATAGCCGGTCCCGGCTTGTAGTCGTTTCGCTCAAGCCTTGCTTCCCATCGCGCTGGTATTACCCGCGCCGCAGCTCGAACAAAACCACTTCCGGCGGGCAGTGAAAGCGAACCGGTACGGCGGAGCAACCTATCCCGGCCGAAGTATAGCCCTGCATCCGGTCGTGCCGCCAAAGTCCGTAAGAATAAGCGCGCGGACAATGGGCGTTGTGCTTCAAAGAACCGATCACGGGCAAGCGAATCTGGCCGGCATGCGTATGGCCCGAGAGATAAAGCTCGACGCCGCGGTCGGACGCCTGTTTATACAGTTCCGGAGCGTGGGCCAGGAGAATTTTAAAGCGATCGGGTGGAACCGCGCTCAGCGCGCCGGGCAGATCGTCGCAACCATAATCGAAAGGATCGTCGACGCCAATCAACCAGAGTGCCTGGCCTCCCTTTTCGATAGCGGCCGCGTCATTCACCAGCATGCGTACGCCTAGATCTTCGAGCGCGAAAGCGATTTCGGCCGGATCGTGATTGCCCAGAATGCCGTAAATTCCATGCTGCGCGGAGATGCTCTCGATTACGTGCCTCATGCGCGGGTAAACCCGGTCGCAGGGGCCATAGTCTTCGAATCGATAGTCCCCGGTGAAGACACAAACGTCGGGCCGGAGTTGGGCCAGCACGGGGCGCAAGGCTTCCGCCAGACCGTCCACGCCGTCGATGTGAAAGTCGGAAATCTGCAGGAGTTGAAAGCCGTCAAAAGCCGCTGGCAGATCCGGGAAACTCAAACGGATCCGCCGCACGACGGGGTTCAAAGCGTTCCGGATACCTCGGGCATAGACACCCATCGCCCGCAGCCCCAGCCGTAACGCCGGGCGCACAAAGTAACTCTCGGACACCCGGTGAAAAGGGCCGTGCCGAAAGGTGTGGCCCAGGCGTGCGAATTCCTCTTCGATGGCAAGTCTGGGCTTTACACGCTCAGCGAGGGAGCGTTCTTCGGTGATGCAATTCATCGCAGGCAAGGGCAAACGGTAGCGAGCGCGGAAACATCTCGATTTTACCAAAAATTCGCAGCCAGCCCCCTTGGCAAGGAAAGGGATGGAGAGCTGGCACTAATACTAGTGGCGAACGCAAGATGGGCGGCTATTTCGTAAAGATTTCTGTGACGAATGAGCGTCCTATTTGGTCAATGCGGTTTGGGCTGCTGGATCCCTAACTGCGGCGTAGGAGTCTCGTTGAACTAAATGACTATTAAACCTTTTATAAGAAAATCTGTTGAAAAGCGGCGCTGGATGCGTGCTGCTGTGATGTTGAGCGCTTTGATCGCAGAGGTGGCGTTGCAGGCCCAAACGCCCCCCGACATCATGATATTGAACGACGGCGAGAAGTTGATTGGACACCTGGTCAGTTCCACAGGGACTTCAGTGACGTTCAAGAGCGATTTGGCCGGCGAAATCAAAATGGACTGGAGCAAAATAAAGGAATTACACTCTTCGGCTAAGTTTGCCGTGGCGGAAAAAGGCGTCGTTTTCAGAAGACACGACGATTTGACAAAAGTACCCCAGGGAACCGTGTCCATGAGCGATCAAAAGATCGAGGTGAGCCCGGCGAACGGCACAACGCCACAATCGATTCCGGTGGCCAATACTCAAAACCTGGTACCCGAGGAAAGCTTTTTGAGAGCATTCCAGCGGCCAAAATGGAGCGACTATTGGCACGGGTCGGCTGGATTAGGAGTGGCGTTGGTAGCGGCCACGCAGGACAGCCGCACGATTACGAGCAGCGTGTCGCTGGTCCGTACTGTGCCCAATGAGACTTGGATCGATCCCCGTTACCGGACCACGATCGATTTCAATTCGGCCTATGGCTCGCTATCGGAGCCGGGACAACCGACCGTGAAGACCGATATCCTCCATGCAGACGCCGAGCAGGATGAATATTTATCGAGCCGCTTATTCGGTTTCGGCCAGTTGGCCTTTGACCATAGCATTTCCCAAGGCCTCGATTTGCAGCAAACCTACGGCGGTGGCCTGGGTTATACGGTGCTAAAGGCCGCTCTTCAGGAACTCGATCTGAAGGGACAAATCGCGTATGTGAGTCAGATGTTCACCCAACCGCTGCCCCCGCAAGCTCCGGTAGCCAATAAACACCTGATCGCGGCGGTGATTACGGAAACCTACAACCGTACGTTCAAACGCGAAGTTACACTTCATGAGCAACTCTCGGTGACGCCGGCCTTCAATGAAGCCAAGGCTTACTCGGCGATCGGGACGGTGGATCTTTCGATACCGGTATTTAAGAAGCTGGCCTTCACCATCGGTACGGTGGACGCTTACCTGAACGATCCGCCGCTCGGCTTCAAGAAAAACTCATTCCAGTTCGTAACGAACCTGAGCTACACGATAAATTAGAAGCGCTTACACGGCGCCCCAGCTACCATCCGGGTTCCCCAGGAGAAGTTTCCCGTAACGGGGCGCCGGCCAAACAAGTCGACCTATTAGTCAGAGATCGTCGGTCGGCAATTGACGCAAAGTAATCTTTTTGAGACTCTAGTCCGTCAACTAACTGAGCTAGTCATCGTCTCTTGTGATACAGCGGGACGGTTTACTTCCTGGCACCCTGGCGTGTTGATTCATTTCGGTTACACGGCGGAAGAGTTCATAGGAAAGAGTTTCGAGTTGTTGTACCCGCCCGGCGACCGCGGTAATGGCGTGCCGCTCGAAATGCGGATGGCGGCGGATGGACGAGCCTCGGAAAGGCGTTGGCTCGTAAAGAAAAATGGGGAACGAATCATGATGGATAGCACCACCATCTCCCTTCGCGATCCAGCGGGCCAACTGGCTGGCTTTGGCAAGATTTTGCGAAACGTCAGCGCGCTAAAAGAGGCCGAGGAGAATTCACGCGCCCTGGCGCGGGCGCTCGAGCAATCAAATGTCGTCATTCAACGCTGGGACGGCACGATTAAGCATTGGACCGAAGGCTGCCAACGGTTGTATGGATGGACGGCGCGAGAGGCGGCCGGTCAAGTCGCCTCTGATCTCCTGAAGACCCGTTTCCCCGTTTCAGTGAGTGAGATTCAGCGGCAATTGATGGGCGCAGGTACTTGGCGGGGCGAACTGAGGCAACAGCGGAAAGACGGCAGCGCGGTTTTTGTTTCCGCCCAATGGGTGCTGCTGGCGAACGACGGAGAAGAATCGCGGCTAGTCATCGCCACCCACGCCGACATAACCTCCCGGTTGAACATGCAGCATGAAGTCGAAAGGGCCAACGAGCGTCTAAAGCGCATGGCCGATGAGTTGGAGCGATCGAACGCCGAATTGGAGGAGTTTGCCCGCATCGCGTCGCATGATTTGAGCGCGCCGATTATCACCGCGCGATGGCTGGTCGATCTGCTTGCCAGCCGGCACGGACGACAGCTCGACGAGGAAGGTTGCAAATGCCTGGAGCAGATTTCCGTGAGCCTGGGGCGCATGTCCGATTTGGTGGACGCCGTACTTACCCATGCCCAGGTTGGCAAGAGCGCCATCGGGTCGGTTGAAGAGGCTGGGGCGGAGGATGCGTTGGCAATAGCGCTCGAGAACTTGCGCAAGGACATTGCGACTTCAGGAGCCGTCGTCGCGCACGGTGCCTTGCCGTCGCTTCCCATTCAATCGCAGCCTCTCAGCCGGCTCTTTCAGAACTTGGTCTCGAACGCGATCAAATACCGCTGCCCGGGTACGAAACCGCAGGTCACGATCACGGCGGAACGGCAAGGGCCAATGTGGCTCCTAGGTGTGCGGGACAACGGCATCGGCATCGAGCGGGAATGGCACGAGAGGATCTTCCTGCCTTTGCAGAGACGCCACGGCATGCTGGTGGCCGGTAGTGGAATCGGTCTGGCGACCTGCAAAAAGATCGTCACGCGCGCCGGCGGACGAATCTGGGTTGAGTCGGAACTCGGTTCGGGCTCTACCTTTTATTTCACCCTGCCGGCTGCGAACGCGGAGCAGCGCGGCCTAAACTAGACAAGGACATGACTTGGCTCACGTGGGCGCTGCTCTCGGCAGTTTTCGCCGCGGCCACGGCTATCCTGGCCAAGCTGGGCGTCGCCGGCATAGATGCAAATTTTGCAACGGCCGTGCGAACCACCGTGGTAGTCGTCTTCACTTGGCTCATCGCCTACGGCGCGCGCCAGCCCGGTACGTTTCAGGTGTCTTCGAACAAGGCCTGGTTGTATCTTTTCCTTTCGGGATTGGCCACCGGATTGTCGTGGCTTTGTTACTTTCACGCCTTGAAACTCGGTCCCGCCTCGCGCGTAGCGCCGATCGATAAACTCAGTGTTGCATTGGTGATTCTGTTCGCGGCGTTCTTTCTGGGCGAGCGATTAACCTGGGGCAAAGCACTCGGGGGCGGCTTCATCGTGGCCGGCGCCATCTTTGTGGCGCTCGATTGAAAATCCCATTAGCCGATTCGGCGCGCCTCTATCCGATTCCTGAAAATGACGGGCAAGATGATGGCGGAAGGATAGCCCTTTTTGTGAAAGACGGTCTGCTTGGCCTTCACCATCTTCGTTTGATCGGCATTTGGTCCGGTGCTATTCAGATTGCGATCGAAGCGCGGAAAATTACTGCTTGAAACCTCCACCCGGATACGATGGCCGCGGGCGAAGACGTAGCTCGTAACGCCGGTGTCCACGCTGATCTGATACGCCTGGTTTCGCTTGACAAACACCGGCTTGTCGAGCGAAAGGCGGTATCGCAAACGTTGTATGCCGTCCGTCACGAGCAGTGGTCGTCCATCCGGTTGCACGTCCACCAGCTTGGCCGTGAAGTCGGTGTCGTTCACCGAAGTGGAAACGTACAAGATGGTTCGGACGGGTCCGGTGACTTCCAGTTCTTCCTCCAGCCGCGCCGAAGTATAGACCAGCACGTCCGGCCGGCGCTCCACCCGCCCTTGGTCGAGCGGTCCGGGAGGAAAGATCTTCGGCTCACAGCAGATTGCCCCGCCAATTGTCGGTACCGGATTTTTGGGATCGTAGGTGAATGTGTCGGCGGGCGATTCCCGCACCGGCTGCCAGCGAAGCGCTCCGTTGCCCGAAGAAGAATTCGCAGCGCCTTCACTCGCCAGATACAGCGGCGTATAGCGGGTTCGGGCAAGCGGCCATTCGTGCTCTTCGCGCCAGACATCCGGGCCCATCACGAAAATGTGCAGCAGGGAATCGCCGTGAGCATTGTTGGCTGGGGTTCTCTTTAGCCACTTATCGAACCAGTCGGCCTGTTTGGCACGAATGCCAACTGCGGCGCGCGGGCCGAAGTTTTCGTCCGGAAAGCGCAGGCCGGGATTGTGCCCCCACGGACCGATCCAAGCTTCAATGGTCTTGTGTTGCCGCGACAAGCGCGAAAAAGCGTCCAAGTCGCTTTCTGCATAATCGTCGAACCAGCCGCCGAGCGAGAGCACCGGCACATCGATTCGTGGCAGAGATTGGCGGACGCTGAGCCGCTTCCAATAATCGTCGAAAGAAGGATGATCGAGCGCGAACCGCCAGGCGGGCAGCCGCACGCCGGTTGCGGCGATATCGGCGGTGCGCAGAGGCAGATGGCGGATATAGGTGTCGAGCCTCGCGGGTACGCGCGATGGGGGCGTAAGATTCTCAGCCAGCCACAGCAGGCGGTGCCCAAGCTGCAAGGCTCCGCCGGTTGAATAGAAACGGTCGCTATATTCGTCGTCGCCCGAATCCATCGGCGCAATGGCAAATAGATGCGGATTGTCCGCCAACGCCGCCCACCATTGCACCATCCCCAGGTAAGAACTGCCGGCCATGGCCACACGATGGTTTGACCATGGCTGCTCGGCAATCCAATTGAGGGTGTCGTTGCCGTCCGGACCTTCCTGCGCGATCGACCCGAAAATTCCCTGCGAACCATAGCGGCCCCGCACATCTTCGATCACCAGCCCATAGCCGCGCTGCAAGAAGTAACGGTAGCTCCGCGTGGCAGGCGATTTGCGGCCATAGGGTGTACGGACCAGCACCGCCGGCCAGCGGCCCACCGCGGATGGCAGAAATACGTCGGCCGCCAGATGCACGCCGTCGCGCATGGGAACCGATAGGCCCAATTCCTCCACGCCGCCGGGTAGCGGAGCGTCTTTTTTCACCACCTGGGCTGCCGCCAATACGCCCAAAACCAGCAAGGCCAGCGGCAGCGGTTTTGGCTTCATGGTTTGGGCCGCGCGCCGAACAGCGCAGTGCCCACCCGGATGATGGTTGCCCCTTCTTCGATGGCCACTTCCAAGTCGCCAGACATTCCCATGGAAAGCTGGGGCAGATGAAACTCGCGGGCCAGCTTTGCCAATTGCTGGAAATAAGGCCGCGAATGCTCGGGATCTTCGTGCCACGGCGGCATGGTCATGAGTCCCGAGACCGTCAGATGCGGACATGCTCCAGCCGCCGCCAGTAATCGGGCCACGTCGTCCGGGCTCGTGCCGCTCTTGCTGCGTTCGTCCGAAAGCTTCACTTCGATCATTACTTCCAGGGCGGAGCCGCGTTCGCCGGCGGCGGCCTCCAGCCGATCCAGCAATTTCGGCGAATCGGCAGTTTGGATTACATCGAACAGATCGCATGCCAGACGCGCCTTGTTCGATTGGAGGTGCCCGATCAAATGAAATCGTGCGCCCGTCAGATCGTTGAGCTCGCGCCGCTTCTCGGCAAACTCCTGGACATAGTTTTCGCCGAACTCGCGCATCCCGGCACGATAGGCGGTCCGCAGATGAGGGGCAGAAAACTTCTTGGAAACGGCCACTAGGGTAATAGCCGACCGCTCGCGCCCGCTGCGTTCGGCGGCGCGCTGGATGCGATTCTCGACCGTTTCCAGACGGCTTTCAAAACTTGGCTCGCGAAGTGACAACACTCCATCATAAAAGGCCCGGCGAGGTTACGGAATCGGATCCGGCGGCGCTGCTCGCCACAATTGAGGCTTTTCTCTCCGGCTGCCGGCGTCCCGCAGCGCTCGAATATGGTGAAAAAGTCATTCCGCTGACGCCAGGCTGCTATGCGCTGGAGGTGCGGTCCGGCCGGCTATTAATCGAAATCTGGGATGAGACTCGCAGCCTGTCGCGCCGGATCTTGGCGACGGAAGCCGCCGGCAGCGGCCTGCTGGATTGCTCCATCCAAAAATTCGGCGGGAAGCCGGGACGGCTGACATTTCTCGATCTGGACCGCCCACAAACCGCGCACCGGTCGCTTCGCGGCATTCGGCAAAACTTCACCGAGCAGTTCCGGCTGATGCTCGCGAGACAGTTTCCCGGATGGGAAATTCCTATCTTGTCTTCCGGACTGGATCTGCGACGCTCCTTCTCGTCCATTTTCCCGCGTGCCCGGCTCACTCGCGGGAGCCGGCAAATCGCGGCGATGGCGTGCCCGGCCGCGCAGAATGAAGCCGAGTTGCTCGCCTTCGCGCTTATCTGGCATGATCACCTGAGCCTTCGCCGCCGGGCAAAAGGCGAAACGCCGCTTTGCCTGTTCCTCCCGGAGGAGGCCGGTACTCTGACGGCGCATCGCTTGCGCTGGCTCTCGGGCGAATGCTTCAGCCCGCGGCTTTTTCGGTTCAACGAGCATGGGTCGGCGGGCGAGGTGGATCCGCGAGATCTGGGAAATCTCGAAACTCGCGTCAGTGCGCTTTATGCCGCGCCGCAGCTTACGCCCGAAGTCCAGCACCTGCTTGCGCGTCTCGAAGCCATCCGCGGCGTTGGCTGTTGTCCCGAGTTGAATGGATCGATCAGTATCCGCAGCCGCGGTCTCGAGTTTGCGCGCATCGAAAACGGACGCATCCTGCTCGGAATCGAAACTAAACGGGAGGTGGACGCGTGCCACACTGAGGAAGTGGCGAACTTTGCCGCGGTTGCGGGCGCTAACTCTCCACCGCGCTTTCCGGAGCGCTGGTTCGAATCGGCGGTCCGGTCAAATATAACGGCGATCGACCCCGATTTGCTAACCAGCCCTGTTCACGGCCAGGTGATTACTTTCGCTGCCGGAGACCGGGATCTGATCGACCTCCTCGCCTGCTCGCCTTCCGGCCGGTTGGCGGTGCTGGAGCTTAAAACTTCGGAAGATCTTCAATTACCCATCCAGGCCCTTGATTATTGGATGCGAGTCACCTGGCACGCGCAGCGCCAGGAGCTCCGGCCGCTGTTTCCAGGCGTCTCGCTCGAGCAAAGGCCGCCCAAATTGTTGCTCGTCGCGCCTGCCATGTCTTTCCACTCTTCAACGGCGGCTTTACTGCGCTACTTTTCGCCGGAAGTTGAGGTGGAAAGAGTAGGCGTGAACTCAGATTGGCAGACCAGTCTGAAGGTTGTGCTGCGTCTAAGAGGTGCAGACTTACCTATTTCGCATGGGAGCTCCGAATGAATCTTGAGGGTTTGATCAGCATCAGGAAAGCGATCACCACGCTGAACCCGAAGCAGGCGCGGGAAATGAGCGAACGGCCTTTGCACATCGCGCTGCATGCCCCGGATGAGGGATCGTATCAGCGGATGGAGAATTTCCTTCTCCAGGACCTGAGCGTCACGCGCCGCCACGAATCGGCCCTGTTGCTGAGCCGGCTGGGCGCTCCTGCCGCCCCAAAGAACCCGGATTTGGCGATTTATCACGAAACGTTGGCGGCGCCGGCTCAATCGCTGGTTTTCCATCCCGGCCGCCCGCAGGCGCTTGTCGAGAGAGCGCTCTCGAGGCACCCCGATTTAGCCGTCGCGCTGGCCAAATCGTTCGTGCCGTTCCGGCGTCCGTTTGTAGAAAAAGTGATTGCCAAGACCTCCCGTGAAAATACTCTGTTTTCGCTAGCGACGGCGCTTCCCGACATCATTCCCAGCGCCATTGAGCTGCCCTGGGCGCTCGCCGAATTCGCCTCCGACACCGCTTTTCTGACCATGAACCAGGTGCGCATGGCCTTTCTCATCGCCGCCGCGAGCGACCGCGAGGTGGGCTACTTCGACCAGAAATCGGAGATCGCCACCGTCATCGGCAGCGCCTTCGGTTGGCGCGCGCTCGCCCGGCAATTGGTCGGAAAAATTCCGTTCGGCGGCGGCCTCGTCGCCAAAGCTGCGGTGGCATACGCCGGAACCAAAGTGCTCGGCTATTCGCTCGAGCGCTTCTACGCCATCGGCTTTACCTATTCGCGCGAGGAACGCGACCACATTTACGCCGATGCCCTGCGGCAAGGGAAGAAAGTCGCCCTGAAAATCCTGGCGCTCATACGGCCGGACCTGGCAGCCAAGTACGGGAGCGGGAATTCGGTCCCGCCGCGCTCAAACGGTGCGGCCGCGTCATCCGCGAGCTTCGAGCTTGCTTCCCGGCCGCTCGATTCTTAAAGCGCGTGAAACCTGTCGCAGTAGTCACCGGGGGCAGCCGCGGCATCGGGCGTGCGATCGTCGAAGAGTTGGCTCGCACACACGCGGTGGTGGCCACCTACAACACAAATCGGGACGCCGCCCAACGCGTCTCGGACTCGACGGGCGCGGCCATTCTGCCCTGCCAACTCGCCGATCCTTCCTCCTGCCGGACGTTTCTGGCCGAGCTTCGCGAGCGATTTCCCACGATCGATCTGCTGGTGAATAACGCGGGAATGGCGCCGCGCGAGCGTCGCGACATCCTGGAGGCGACTCCGGAGAGCTTCGACGAACTTTTCGCCACGAACCTGAAAGGTCCTTATTTCCTCACCCAGCAAATCGCCCGCGGCATGCTCGAACGCGGCGGCGGGCGCATTGTCTTTGTCGGTTCTATTTCGAGCTTCACTGCATCCGTGAACCGTGGCGACTATTGCATGACCAAAGCCGCCATCAGTATGGCCGTCAAGCTCTTCGCCGCGCGCCTTGCGCCGCATCATATCCCCGTCTTCGAGATCGAGCCGGGCATTATTCGCACCGATATGATCGCCTCT
>DASYAX010000258.1:0-43213 GCA_036501045.1 Bryobacteraceae bacterium | reverse complement strand
CGCGATACCGGAAAGAGTGGCGGTTTCGAAGAAGCCGAAACCAGCGGCCGATTGGAACGAGCGTTCATAGCGGCGCAGGAAGGTGAGATCGGCGATGGTATTGGCGGGCGTGTCGCCGTGGCTGCCGATCTTATCGATTCCCACGATGCGATCGGCGTCGCGATAGGGCAGCGCGCGCAGAAAGACGGCGCGAAAGGCGCTGAACATGGTTACGGAGGCGCCGATTCCCAGGCCGAGCGAGACGAGAGCCGTGAGGGTGAAGACGGGACTGGCTTTAAGCTGCCGCCATCCATAGCGTGCATCGTGCCACATTTTGCAAGCTCCTTATCGGACCAATTCTAACGAAACACGGTTTGCCGCAAGTGAGGACGAATCTAGCGCCCTTCAGAGCCGGGAGCGGCGCCCGACCACGATAGCTCCACGCGATGCATGCGGCGGAATGAACCGAAAGTAGGGCGGGCCGGGTAGGAGCTATTCTTCGCGCAGGGCCCACCGATCCCGATCGGCCAGAGAAAAAATAGCGATCGGGGTGAAACCGGGCGTCTTGCCGAGCATGTGCAGTGCGTGGCGCTACTCCCGATCAAGCCGACTTGCTTGTGTTACTGGCAAATGCGCTGGACCGGTCCTGTTGCTTTCCCATAAGGAGTATGCGATGCTTCCTGTTGGAAACCCAGCTATCTATATGAAAGAAAAAACAGACGTCCGGCAGGGCACGCTGGCCCTGATGGTGTTGAAGACGCTGGACGTGTTGGGGCCTTTGCACGGCTACGGGATCGCGCGGCGGATCGAACAGATCAGCGGCGATCTGCTCACGCTTAACCAAGGGACTTTGTATCCGGTGCTGCTGAAGCTGGAGCAGGAGGGTTCGATTGCTTCCGACTGGGGAGCGTCGGAGAACAACCGCAAGGCCCGCTTCTATCGGCTAACGCGCAGCGGCCGCAAGCAATTGCAGGCCGAAACGCGAGATTGGGAGCAGACGACGGCGATCATCGGGCGCTTCTTTACCGTGAAAGCGGGGGATCTGGAATGAGGGCTCTGCGACGGTTTGTGAAGCGGTTGGCTTCGTGGGCGAGAAGACAGCGAGACGAAGAACGATTGCGGGCGGAGGTAGAGGAACATCTGACCCAGCAGACCGCTGAATACCTTCGCGCCGGCTTATCGCCACCCGAGGCGCGACGGCAAGCGGCACTGAAGTTTGGAGCGGCGGAGGCCATAAAGCAAAGCTATCGGGAGCGGGCTGTATGGAGTGACTGCTTACAACGCCGGACGCCGCTCGAACGAGATTGGCGTGCGGATGGCTCTGGGCGACGATCGCGGCGACGTTGTTGCGCTGGTGCTTCGCGGCGCGTTTGCGCTGAGCGGCTTTGGGCTCTTGTTGGGCTTACCGCTAGCAGTGGCAGCGGAACGCTTCTTAGGAAACCAACTTTACGGAATGAACCCGTACGATCTCGCGGTGATTCTGACGGCTGTCGCAGCACTCGGATTTTCGGCAGTGAGCGCATCCTTGATTCCAGCGTTACGGGCGAGTTCGATTTCACCGTTAGAGGCGTTGCGAATTGAGTAGAGGCGGTTGTGAAATCACGCGACGTGCGGCGCTGGCCGGCGTGGCTGCCGCTCCGATCGGCTTGGCGCAAAGGCGTAACCGACGGAAACCGAATTTTCTTTTTATTCTGGCCGACGATCACGCCGCCTATGTGACAGGCTGCGATGGAAACGAGAAAGCAAAAACTCCGAACATCGACCGGCTGGCGAGCGAGGGGATGCGGTTCGGCGCTCATCATTGCAATTCGCCCGTCTGCACGCCGTCGAGGCAATCCTTTTTTACCGGGCAACTGCCGCATGCGGCGGGCGTGACCGTGCTCAGCACGCCGTTGGCGCTCGAGAAACCGACGCTCGCCAAACAGTTTCGAAAAGCGGGCTACCAAACGGCCGTGTTCGGCAAGATGCATTTCAACCGTCCCGGCGAGCCTGGGCTGCATGGGTTTGACATTGCCGAGACAGAAGATCTCATCGTGAAGGATTGGCGGGCTGACGTGAAGCCCGCGGCTTTTCCCGCGAATATTCGCACAAAACCGCCTTGGCGCCCATTCAAAGATCCGGCACGCATCTGGCTCAACGCGGATAAGCTGCCATTTCCACGGTTTGATGCCGGCATGCGCGGTACGTACATCGCGAACCGGGCCATTCGCTACCTGGAGGAACGCGGCCAGCGGCCATTCGCGCTTTGGACCAGCTTTCATGAGCCGCACTCCCCGTTTGATTTTCCGGTGGGGGATCGCGATCGCTTCGATCCGGCAAAGTTCACGGCGCCTCGCGTAGGGACGGAAGATGCCTGGCAGATTCCGCTGATTTTCCGCGATTTAAGCGATGGCGAAAAGCGCGGCATTATCGCGGCGTACTATACGTCGGTCTCGTTCTTGGACCGCAATGTGGGACGGGTGCTTGACACGCTCCGGCGGCTCCGTTTGGAAGAGGATACATATGTCGTCTACATGGCTGACCATGGCTATGACCTCGGCCAGCATGGCCGATTCGAAAAGCATTGCGGCTATGAACCGGCGCTGCGCGTGCCGCTGATCATGCGTTATCCGGGCAGGATTCGCGCAGGCGCGGTTTCGGATCTGACCGAACACGTGGATGTATCGGCCACCATCATCGACGTGATGGGATTGGAGCCTCTTCCGATTCAGCATGGGCAGAGCCTGCGCTCGTATCTCGAAGGACGCTCCGTGGAGAGGCCGCGCGATTGGATTTTCAGTGAATATCTGGAGAACGAAGAAGCGTACATCAAAACGAAGGATTGGAAGTATATTTTTTGTTCCGGAAAGCGTCCACGGCAGGACGGTTATCAAACTGATCACCCGACGCCCGGACGCTACAAACGGCTGTATCACCTGCGAAGCGATCCAGGCGAATTCAAGGACGTTGCGGCAGAACAGCCGGAATTGGCGGCGAAGTTCGAAACGTTGCTTTTGGAGCGTTTTCGGGCGACTCACCCCGATCGCGAACGCGAACCAGCCTCACTCAGCCGCGAAGAGGCAATCGAATTCTATTTGACGCCACGAGATGCTCCGCCTTTGCCCCAGCGCGCCGGCTGAGGCGCATTCCCAACCATTGCGATTGTTCTAGACTGTGAGCGGGGCCCGTGTTTTCATTCCGCTACCTTCTGCTACAGCACGGCTATCTCTTTGTTTTCGGATATGTGCTGACAGTTGGCATTGGGCTGCCGATACCCGCGGATCCCTTATTACTGCTGATGGGCGCCCTGGTGGGCGATCATCATTATTCCTTTATGCCCTCACTGGTGTCTGCGGTGGTGGGAGCGCTGATTGGCGACGTGGTTTGGTACGAAATCGGCCGTTTTCGAGGGCGCTCGGTGCTGGCGCTGCTTTGCAAGGTGACGCTCGAACCGGACACCTGCGTGCGCAAGACGGAAAGCGCTTTCGCCAAAGGCGGCGGCAGCGCATTGCTGGTGGCAAAGTTCGTTCCCGGCATGAGTCTGCTTTCCGTTTCCCTTGCCGGTGTCAGCAAGATGGGTTATTGGCGATTTCTCGCGGCCGATGCGGCGGGCTGCGTGCTGTGGGCCAGCGCTTATCTTATGGTGGGCCAAATTTTTCATCACCAAGTGGATGCGGTGATTTTGTGGTTGGGATTATTTGGCCGCCGGGCGGGCTTAGTAATCGCCGCGCTCATCGGAGCGTATGTAGCGGTGAAGTATTTCCAGCGCGAGCGATTTGTGAGGAAGCTGCGGATCAACCGCATCCAGCCGCAGGATCTGCGAGAAATGCTGGGAAGCGGCGAGCCTCTCACGATTATCGACTTGCGGCATCCAGCCGAAGTGGAGCGAGACGGAATGAAGATCGCCGGGGCCCTGGTTCTCCGTCCCGGCGAGCTGCGCTCACGGTCGGGCGAAATTCCGCGCGAGAACCAAATTATTCTCTATTGCACTTGACCCAACGAAGCCACGAGCGCCCGTGCGGCGCTGCAATTAAGGAGTGCGGGGATTCGACGAGTGAGGCCATTGGCGGGTGGTTTCGAAGCTTGGCGCGACCTGGGGTTTCCGGTTGAACCGGCCGTGACAACGGCGCCAGGCCGCTGATTCGCTTCCGGTCCCGCAACAAAGACGCAGCGTACGGCATCATTATTAAGGAATGCCGAGACCAGTAATTCTGACCATCGACGACGATGCGGAGGTGCTGCGCGCCATCGAGCGCGACGTGCGGCAGCGCTACAACCAGACCTATCGCATTTTGCGGGCCGATTCCGGAATGAGCGCTCTCGACTTGTTGCAGCGTTTGAAGCAACGGAACGATTCGGTCGCTTTGCTGCTGGTGGATCATCGCATGCCGAAGATGAGCGGGATCGAGACGTTGGCGGAGGCGATGAAGATCTATCCGAACGCCAAGCGCGTCCTGTTGACCGCGTACGCGGACACGGAAGCCGCGATCAAAGCGATCAATGAAGTGCAATTGCATCATTATCTGTTGAAACCGTGGGATCCGCCCGAGCAGCACCTCTATCCGGTGCTCGACGACCTACTCGAAGAGTGGTATGTAAGAAACAAGCCGCCGTTTGAGGGCGTGCGGGTGCTGGGAACGCGATGGTCTCCAAAATCGTATGAGACGCGGGATTTTCTGGCGCGCAATCAGGTTCCGTTTCAATGGCTGGACGCGGATGCCGCCGAGCGCGATCCTGAGGTGGGCCGGTTGGTGAAAAGCCTGGGGCCTAATCAACTGAAACTTCCAATGGTTTTCTTTCCGGATGGGAATCGTCTGGAGCAGCCGGGATGGCAGGAAGTGGCGGCGAAGCTGGGCCTGCGGATGCGGGCGGGTCTGGAGTTTTATGACGTGGCCATTGTGGGAGGTGGACCGGCGGGGCTGGCGGCGGCGGTTTATGGCGCGTCCGAGGGATTGAAGACGCTGATCATCGAGCGCGAAGCGCCGGGCGGGCAGGCGGGGCTGAGCTCGAATATTGAAAACTATTTGGGATTTCCGGCCGGGCTGAAGGGAACGGACCTGGCGATGCGCGCGGTGACGCAGGCGCGGCGCTTCGGGGTCGAGATCGTTTCGCCGCAGGAAGCAAGCGCGCTTCGGGTGGACGGGGCTTATCGCTTCCTCAAACTGAGCGATGGTACGGAAATTTCGTGCCATACGCTGGTGTTGGCGACCGGGGTGCAGTGGCGCACGCTGGACGTGCCGGGCATCGAACGGTTTCAGGGCGCGGGCGTGTATTACGGAGCGGGCGCCACCGAAGGGATGTCGTGCCGCGATGAAGACGTGTACGTGGTGGGCGGCGCGAATTCGGCGGGCCAAGCGGCGATGTTCTTTTCCAAATACGCGCGGCGGGTAGTGATGCTGGTGCGCGGTCCATCGCTCGCCGCGACCATGTCGCAGTACCTAATCGACCAGATTGAAAAGACCGAAAACATTCAGGTGGAATGCCGGAGCCAGGTGAGCGGCGTGGAGGGCGACGAGCGTCTGCGGACCATCTCGATCACGTGCGAGAGCAGTGGCGACACGCAAACCGTTCCGGCGAGCGCGCTGTTTACCTTTATCGGCGCCGAACCTCGGACGGCATGGCTCGACGGAGTGATCGAACGCGATAACCGCGGATTTGTGCTGACTGGTCAAGATTTGATGCGCGACGGCAAGCGGCCGAAGGGATGGACGCTCGAACGTGATCCGGGTCTATTGGAAACGAATGTGCCGGGCGTTTTCGCGGTGGGAGACGTGCGGCATGGATCGATCAAACGCGTGGCTTCGGGGGTGGGAGAGGGCTCCGTTGCCATCCAATTCGTGCATCAGTATTTGAGCAAGGTGTGACATGGACACGGTAACGACCGAGATTCCGCTTGTAAAGACCACGGGGGAACATCCCAGCGTGGAGGACCTGCTGACGGTTACTGTTTTTGCGGACCTGCCGCGCGAAACGCTTGAATGGTTGGCCGGTCAGATGGAAATATTCGAGCTACGAACCGGGGAGGTTCTGTTCCGGGCGGGCGATCCGGCTGAGCATTTGTCGGTGCTGTTTCGCGGCGAGGTACGAGCCGATCGGGGAGACGGGCGGCTCTTTATCATGCACGTTGGACAGGTGACGGGCCTGCTGCCCTATTCGCGGCTCACGCATTTATCGGCGACCGGGCGCGCGGTAACCGACACGCGCGGAGCGCTTCTTCATAAGAACAAATTTCCGGAAATGCTGGAGCGCATACCGGTACTGCAACAGCGGCTGGTGAGCCTGTTGGCAGACCGGATCCGCGAAACAGCGGTGGCCGATCAACAGCGCGAAAAACTGGTGGCGCTCGGCAAAATTTCGGCGGGACTGGCGCACGAACTCAATAATCCCGCGGCGGCGGTGCGGCGCGCGGCGGATAATCTGCGGCAATCCATTATGGCGGTGAAGGGAGCTGCTCTGCGGCTCGATAAGAATGGGTTGCCGTACGCATCGCGCGTTTTTATCACGCAGTTGGATCGGGATTGGCTGGAACACGCGGGCGAGCAGTCGGCGCTCGATACGTTGGAGCGCAGCGAGCGCGAGGAAGAATTCGCGGCATGGCTCGACGAGCGCCGTGTTCCCAATTCGTGGGAACTCAGCGCCGCGCTGGTGGATGCCGGCTGCGATCGCGCGACACTCGAGGAAATCGGCCGGCAGATTCCGGCTGAATTCCTGGACGACGCTTTCGTGCGCATCACTGCAATGTTTACCGTCAGCCGGCTGATTGAGGAAATCGACAGAAGCGCAGGGAAAATATCAGAGCTGGTGCGAGCGGTAAAAGAATATTCGTATATGGACCAGATGCCGGAGCAGGAGATCGATATTCATCAGGGCATCGAGAATACTTTGATCATGCTGCGCTACCGGCTGAAACACGGCGTCGAAGTGGTACGCGATTACGATCGAAGCGTGCCGCCGATCTGCGCCCGCGGCAGCGAGCTGAACCAGGTTTGGACGAACCTGATTTCGAACTCGATCGAGGCGATGAACGGAAGCGGGAAGCTGTGCATTCGCACGGCGAGCGACGGAGACTTTGCGTTGGTTGAGGTAATAGACAATGGCCCAGGTATTCCGGCGGAGATTCAGACGCGGATTTTCGAGCCGTTTTTCACGACGAAGGCGGTGGGCGAGGGTACGGGGCTTGGGCTGGACATGGTGTACCGGATTGTCAAGAATCACCATGGCGATGTGAGCGTTGAATCGCGGCCGGGCGAGACGCGGTTTTCGGTGCGGATTCCGTTTGCTAAGTCGAGCGGGAGCCGGATCTAACCGAACTCGATCCACCGCGAAAAATAGCAATGGACAGGCTATTTTAGAAAAACCAAACTGTAACCTCTTATATAAATAATTAAACGTAATTTCTACGAAAACTTCGACACTTTCTACCGAGGAAGGTATCCTATTATATGCCGATATTCGTGAAACAAGGAGAATTTCATGACTTCGCCATATCGATTAGGAATATTTGTACTTTCACTTTCGTTCGCGATGCTTGCGCGGGCGGATTACATCAACGGAATCGCCTGGTCTGTTACGCCGGCGACAGCCGCGAGTGCGCCCACATTAGGAAATACGCCCGGCGCCGGATCCACTGAAGTCGCAACTTTCAGTGCGAACGGAATCGATTTCAGCGGAGATGGCCCCGGAGCTTATAACCTGGGCGGCTTCTTGAATTCCGGCGGCACAGCCGGCAACATCGTGTACATGAACGGCGCTACCGCAGCGACGGATCTGAACAACACCGAATGGGAATTCACGGGCTCGGCGTCATTCACCAACGGCGAGGTCTTTAATGTCGCGCATGATGACGGCGTGAATATGTACATCAATGGATCTCCGGTGCTACTCGACGGAGGCCCAACGGCTCCTGTAACCAGTACGTTCACATACTCCGGACCGACCGGGACCTATGGTTTCGACTTCATTTACGTAGAGTGCTGCGGAGGCACCGCCGACTTCAAGACGACTCTGGTGCCGAGCAGCCCGACGTCCAGCTCGCCTGAATCATCGACCGCGATACTGCTATCTGGCGGCTTACTTTTGCTTGAACCGCTTCGCCGTCGATTTAGACGGAGCTAGCGGACTCCTCAAGCCTATACTCAAGACCCTAAGGCAGGCTCAGCTCCGGCACATCGCTCGTGTCGCCCAGGAGTTCCCAGCGTTGCAGGGAAAACGGCACATTTCCGTTGCGCCAGACGAAATCGTGGAAGTGCTGGAGAGAAAATTTGCTGCCTTGCTGGCGGCTCGCGCGAGAGAGCAGGTCCATAATCTGGAGCTTCCCAATTTGATAGGAAATCGCTTGTCCTGGCGTGCTGGCGAATAGCTCCGCTTCGCTTACCGCGGTCGAGTGATCCATCGGCACCGTTTTCGCCAGATAATCGACGGCTTGCGAGAGGGTAAATTCGCCTAGAGCGAGTTTTACATCGACCTCCACACGCAGGGCGCGCAGACGCATGAACTCATAGATGATCTGACGGGTCCCCGGGCTGTTGTCGAAGAGGCCGGCGCACAGCATCATCTCTTCGGCATAGAAACCGATGCCTTCGTTCGGTCCCGAATCATAATAATGGCGGCGGATCGGATCGGGATTGGCGCGCCCCAATGCCAGTTGAAAGGCATGACCCGGTACGCCTTCATGCAGGATGATGGGCCGGGGATCGCGCGCCGTAGAGAGAGCAAAGAAACCGGCGTTCGGATTAGGCGTTTGTATGTAGCTGACGCCGTCTTCGAGATGATCGGTAACACCCAGATCGCGGAACGGCTTCACGTACGCCGGAAGCGGTAGATTGCGGTAATGCTTTACCCAAGCCGGAACCGTGAGGATGTGATGCGTTTCGAGATAGGAACGGATCTGCAACTCGTCTTGTTGCTCGCGGGCCATCTGCGCCCCTATCGACGGGAACAGCGGCATGGGCGGCAGATTGCCGTCGCGCGCCCGCTCATACGCTGCGAAAGCGATGGTGCGATCGAGTTCCTGCTTGGCCATGGCCAGAAGTTGCTCTGGTGAGAACGGCATGAGCGCGACCTGGCGGAGAAAGAAGATGTAATTCTCCCGGCCGATAGCGGTGTCCTGGCGCGCCGATGGCTCGATCTTCTGCAACCACTGGCGATAGCTTTCAAGAGCGGCGAGCGCGGGCGGGGCTGCTTGCTCGATGGCGGTGCGTGTTGGCGGGTCGAGCTGCGGCGCGAGTGCCGTCAGCATGGCGTGGAAACGATCGGGCAAATCGGCCAAGGCGGCGATTGCCAGTTCCGCGAAGGGGCGACGCACATCCGTCAAATTTTCCTGCGCTGCTTTGAGAGTGGCCGGAAAACTCCGCAAGCGCGAGACGAGAGAGGCCTCTCGGGGCGCTTCGAAGGGCGGAGGCGGCAAAAGCAGTAGATAGAAACTGCCGAGGGTCTGGTCGACATAGAAGGTTGGATCTCGCTGCCAGCGCCGATCGATATCGAGCTCCCAATGCACGCGGGCCAGAGCGGAAGCGAGAAGCCGATAATCCACTTGCTCCGCAACAGACGTTCGCGAAGGAGCCAATTGTTTGAAGCGTGTTTCGAACTCGCTCCATTGCGAACGAGAGCGCGCGATGGCGTCAGGAGACCAGTCGATCCGGAGATCGTTCGGGCGCTCCAGGCGCGGTATGTCATCGGCGGTGAACGGCTGAACAGCGGCGCGCCAAGTCCAAAAATCGCGGCTAAGGGCAGGCAGGTCCTGCGCCACGCACAGCGGCCCCGCGGCCAACAGGCAAGTAATTGCGACGAGCCTGATCATTCTTCGGGACCGATCTGTGCCTCGGCCATGGGCGCGTATAGCTCCTCGACATATTGCTTCACCATGCGTCGCGAGCCAAAATTAGGGGCAACGGTGCGAATTGCTTCCTTGACGATTTTGAGCCAGCGTTTAGGGACACCGTTGGCGTCACGTTCGTAGAAATCGGGCACGACCTGCTCTTCGAGCAACCGATAGAGGGCCTCCGCATCTGGGGCGTCACCTTCGCCGTCAATCTGCCAGCCATTTGTTCCGGTAAAGCCCTCGTGCCACCAGCCATCGCCCACGCTGAGATGAATCACGCCGTTCATCGACGCCTTCATGCCGCTGGTTCCGCTGGCTTCGAGCGGCTTACGGGGCGTATTCAGCCAGACGTCGCAACCTTGGACCAGGAAGTGGGCCACGTGCAGGTCGTAATCGTCCACAAAGGCAATGCGCCCGGCGAACGAGGGATCCATGGCTCGCTTGTAGACGCGCTGGAGATGGTGCTTGCCCACATCGTCGGCCGGATGCGCTTTGCCGGCAAAAACGATCTGCACCGGATAGCGGGAGGAATTGAGAATTTCCGCCAGGCGCTCGGGATCGGTGAAGATCAACTCCGGACGCTTGTAGGCGGTGAATCGACGGGCAAAGCCGATGGTGAGAGCGGCGGGGTCAAGCAGAGTTCCGGCGGCGACAACTTGAGCGGGGCTTACATTCTGTTCGAGCCAGCTGGTGCGTGCACGCTCGCGGACAAAGGCAATGAGGTAGGCGCGCAACTCTTGCCGCGCGGCCCAGAGTTCCTCGTCCGGAATGGAGAGGACGGCATTCCAGAGACTTGGATCGTCGCTATGTCCGCGCCAGCCGGGGTCGAGATAGCGATCAAAAATATCGGACAACGCCGGCGCGATCCAAGTAGCGAGGTGGACACCGTTCGTCACGGCTTTCACCGGATCGTGAACGGGCTCATTGGCCCAAATAGGCGCCCACATCGAGGCGGTCACGTCACGATGCAGCCGGCTCACGGCGTTGACTGCGCCGGCTGTCCGGATAGCGAGCGCGGTCATGTTGAACAGCGGGCCGCTGCCATTATTGTAAGTGCCGAGCTCCAGGAAATCCTGGGGGCAGGATGCGAAATGCTTCGCGACAAGATGAAAGGGAAAGGCATCGTGGCCGGCGGGAACGGGTGTGTGAGTCGTGAAGATCGTGGTGTCGCGGACCTGACGCAAGGCATTCGGGAAATGCTTGCCTTGTTCCAGAAGCACGCGCATGCGCTCGAGGGTTACGAAGGCGGCATGCCCCTCGTTCAAATGCCACAAGGTGGGCTCGAAGCCCAAAGCGTTCAAGGCGCGGACGCCGCCGATGCCCAGGATCATTTCCTGCTTGAGCCGCGTCTCCAGATCTCCACCGTAGAGGCGCGCGGATAATTCGCGATCCCAGGGCGCATTCTGCTCGACGTCCGTATCCAGCAGAAACAATCGTGCGCGGCCCAAAAGAATGCACCACACGCGAACCGAAACCTCACGTTCCCCGAGCTGAACGGTAACGATGCAAGGCTGACCATCAGGCTTGAGAGCGTGTTGAATGGGGGCGTTCATCCAATTAAGACGCTCATAGATTTCCGTCTGCCAGCCGTCGGAGGAGACGCGTTGGTGGAAGTAGCCCTGCGGGTACATGAAGCCGACGCCGGTGAACGGCACGCCCAGATCGCCGGCTTCTTTGCAAACGTCGCCAGCTAGAACACCGAGGCCGCCGGCATAAATCGGCAGCGATTGATGCAAGGCGAATTCGGCGGAAAAATAACAGATGGAAGCGCCGGCGAGATCGGGAAAGCTTTGCGACCACCAGGTATTCTTGGCCTCGCGGGCGCGATCGAGGTAATGCAGCGCGGCGTCGTATATCTCTAAGAAGTCCGAGTCCCGCGCGGCTTCCTCCAGCCGTTCAGGAGCGATCATGCGCAGCATCAAAACCGGATTATGCGCGGTTAATCGCCAGAGCGTGTAATCGAGACGGCGAAACACCTCGCGCGGCTGAGGATGCCAACTCCACCAGAGATCATAAACCAATTCATTCAGGCGTCCGATTCGCGGCGGAACGACGCTGGCGGGGCCGTTCACAGGCCACCTGACGGTTGAAAATGCATATCTATAAACTTCACGAATTCAGGCCAATCGGACGAGTTGGTTCCGTGCTTGCCGGCGTGCATGCGAAAGCCGATGGTGTGCATGATGGACACGCCGGCGGGCGGAAGCTGATCCGTTTCCAAGCCTGGCCTGCCGAACAGTTGATACACGGGCGCAACGGCCAGGGCGGACAGGAACTCGCCTCTGGGATCGGACCATTTGTCCTCGTCGCCGGTTTGCAAAAAGAGCGGCCGGGGAGCGATGAGCGCCAGCAGCATGTTGGCGTCGACGGGCAACTGGGCGACATGATCGCCGAATTTTTGATAATTCGCACAGAATTGATAGGGGAAATGTTCGTTCAGATCTTTCACGGTTTCGCCGTAGTTGCGGCGGCTCAGAGCCGCACCGCCTTCACCCGAGCAACTGGCAATCACCATGGCGAAACGCGGGTCATGAGCGCCTGCCCAAAGTACGGTCTTGCCCAAGCGCGATACCCCGAGCAGAGCGACGCGTTTGGCATCGACGCCCGGGTCGGTCTCCAGATAATCCATGGCGCGGCTCAATCCCCAAGCCCAGGCCGCGATGGCGCCCCATTGATCGGGCGCGAGCTCCGTTTGACCGGGCTTTAGAAAGAGATGGCGGACGCCGAAAGGAAAGCCTTCGAGAAAATCGGGTTCGATATCGCCGTAATAAATCGCGGCCACGCCGATGCCTTGGGCCAGGAAGTCATCGACCGGCAGGCGGCCGAACGTCATGCCTTGCGTGGCGGGAACCTTGTGGTGTTCGCGGTTCCAAACTTCGCCCACTTTCAAGCCGGGGTCGCCGATTATATTGGAGTTGGCGGAGAAATTCAAGGAAAGCACGAGCGGCACGGGCTTGCGCGCAGCGGCCGGAAGATAGATCGCGATGTCCATTTTCGGAGCGGCTTTATCCGGCGAAAAAGAGACCGTCACCTGCCGCCGGATCGCCGTTCCGTTTAACGCCGGCGTGCCTTTGTCGAAAACATCGAAAGACAAGGCTGGAGGCCGGCCGGGGCTGCGGCCGTACATGTTTTCCTCGAAAAGATGGACGATTTCGGGGCGCCGTTTTTGATACCAGGTCTTCGAGTCCCGCACGGACTTGCCGTTTGAGAGCACAAGCGGATCGGGCAGCGTGTAGGTACCGGTCTTGGCCTCGTCGTAATTCGTGGCGGCGGGCAGGGGTATTTGCGCGCTGGCGGCGATAATGGCTGCTACGAAGCAGATCAGTCGACACATGAGGATAGTTTATGTCCTATGAAAATGAGATGGAGGCGGCGATTCGGCGAACGATTCGATCGATCCCGCGCGGCAAGGTGGCCACGTACGGGCAGGTGGCTGCGGCGGCGGGCTACCCGCGCTGCCATCGCCAGGTAGCGCAGGTGCTTCGGAAATCGGGTCAGCCGCTGCCGTGGTACCGGGTGCTCGGTTCAGGCGGACAACTCAAGACCATGCGCGAGGCGCGTCTCGAGCAACGGATGCGGCTCGAAATGGAAGGCGTTCGTTTTCGTGGATTACGCGTGGACATGGCGAAGTATCAGCATAAGTTTCGCGAGCGATAGAGCGATTAGCGAGCCTGGGCGATGGGGCTGACTTCGGACGGTGCACCGCCGTGGCGAAGGCTTTCCAGGCTGGCCGGGAGAGTGAAGAAGAAGGTGGTGCCGACTCCTTCGGTGGATTCGGCCCAGATGCGGCCCCCATGACGCTCAACGATCTTGCGCGCGATCGACAGACCCATGCCGGTGCCTTCCACGTCGCGTCCGTGCAAGCGCTGAAAGATGCCGAAGATGCGCTCGGCGAACTCCTGGTTGAAGCCGCGGCCGTTGTCGGAAATTGAAAACATCCAGTTGGCGCGATCACGCTTGGCTTGAATGCGAATGCGCGGCGATTCCTCGCGCCGGTACTTGATGGCATTCGAGATCAGATTTTGTAAAACTTGCGAGAATTGCACCGAGTCGACGACCAGGGTGGGCAGCGATCCATGTTCGATTTGCGCCTGATTTTCGCGGATGGCGGCCTGCAGACTGATCTCGGCTTCCTCGAGCAGTTTTTCGAATGAGACGGGCGTGATCGGCTGGCCGGTCTTGCGCAGCCGCACCATCTGGAGCAAGCCATTGATGAGGTCCGTCATGCGGCGGGAGGCGGTGACGATATAGCCGATGAATTCGTCGGCGTCATCGTCCAGTTTCCCTTGATAGCGGGCGACGAGCAATTGCGAGAAGCTGGTGATGGTCCGCAGAGGTTCCTGCAGATCGTGGCTTGCTACGTAGGCGAATTGTCCCAGCTCTTCGTTCATGTCCTGCAGCTCACGAGTTCGCTCTTCGATATGCGCCTGCAGGCCGGCGTTCACTTGCTCCAACTGCTCGCGGGCGTCATCACGGGCGTAGAGATAGGACAGCAGCGCGTTGTACAGCCAGACCATGACCGCAATCATCACCAGCGTGCCGACCGAGAAAAAAATGAAAGTCCAGCGGTTGAGATTACGTTCGTGATCGAGATAATCGGCCTGGGCGTCGTTCACTTTCCGCAGGAGCTCGCTTACGCTCTTGCGAAGCTGGTCCATGGTTCTGTCTGCCTGGCCGGACTTAGTCTGCTCGATGGCGGCGGCAAATCCTTTTAACCGCTGGGTCTCTAATATGTCATGGGCCTGGGCGAATCTGGTTTGAACCAGCGCCGCCATCCGGTTGATGTCGGGCAGCAGGGCGGGCAGATCCTTGGCGTAGGCCTGACAGTAATTGACTTGCGTGGGCACTAAGGCGTTGGCTTGGTCGAGCGGAAGCAGATAACGATCGTCGCCGGTCAACAGATATCCGCGTTCGCTCGATTCAGCGTCTCTGGCCAAGAGGCGCAATTCGGTAACGCTCGCCTGGAGATTCTGGATTTCGAGCAGACGGATATCGGTCCGTTCGGAGGCAAGCTCGACCAGAAAGAAGGCGAGGCTAAAGGCCAGCGGAACAGAGAATAGAATCGCCAAGCGCCGCCGCGTATTTTTGGGTACAGGCAGGGGCATGAACCAGCTAGAATCTCACGTATGACAGATTTCAGGATACCCCTCTGGTGTTTGCCCGCCGTAAGCGCGATTTTTGGCGTGCTGATGGCGGCAGCGGTACCGCCGGATAGGTTTGAGACCAGCGCTGGAGCGGTAACGATGACGCCGATTCAACACGCGAGCTTCACGCTCGAAGCGGCCGGGCAAATCATTTACGTCGATCCCTCTCCGGCGGCGTTATTCCAGGATCGCCGGAAGGCGGACTTGATCCTCATTACCGACATACACGCCGACCATATGGATCCGGGAGCAATAGCGGCGCTCAAGAAAGATGCCACGAAGATCATCGCGCCGGCGGCGGTAGCGAAGACGGTCACCGAAGCCCACGTGCTTTCGAACGGCGAGCGAACGAAGTGGAATGGCTGGGAGATTGAAGCGATCCCGATGTATAACATCACACGCGGACCCGCGCCCGGTAAGTTGTATCACGACAAAGGCCGCGGCAACGGCTATGTGCTGACCTATGGAGGCAAACGCTTCTATATCGCGGGCGATACCGAAAACATTCCCGAAATGCGCCGGCTGCGGCATATCGATGTAGCATTTGTCCCGATGAATCTGCCGTATACCATGACACCTGACGAAGCGGCCGAAGCGGTGAGGGCGTTTCATCCCAAGGTGGTTTATCCGTATCACTATCGGGGACAAGATGTGAAAGAATTCGCCGCAAAGCTGGCCGGTAGCGGGATTGACGTCAGATTGCGTGACTGGTACAGCAAGTAGTTTGGCCGGCAGGAAGAAGCGAGAGAGCCTTCAGGTGCAATTTTTCGAGGAGCATTCGTTCGAAGTTGTAGTAGTTGATGCCGAGCGGTAAGGCGTACTGCGCGCGAATGATTTGGGCGGGCACGCGAGCGGCGCCACCACCGGCGAGCAGGCATGCTGCCCTGGCGCGGTAGGAGAACGAAGGCGGAAAGAGCGAATCGAAT
The DNA here is from genome assembly GCA_036501045.1 of Bryobacteraceae bacterium. Classification (GTDB taxonomy): domain Bacteria; phylum Acidobacteriota; class Terriglobia; order Bryobacterales; family Bryobacteraceae; genus Bog-105. The sequence continues at coordinate 27,365 of DASYAX010000258.1, read as the reverse complement.
TTCACTTCGGCGAACTTAGCGCGGGCTGCCGCCGGGTCGTTGCGAAACAGCACGTCAAAGCAAGCGGAGGCGGCCAAGACTGAATTTCGCTGGCGGGGTTCGCAGTTGAGACTTTGAGCGAGGGCTTGGCGGTCCCAGACGTCGGCGAGCGAAAGATCGCCGCAATCGATGGCCCACTCCGTCATGGTTTTGGCAATCAGCATATTGGTGTCCGCGCCGCCGGTCCACTCTGCCAATTCCCGAAGGAATCGCCCTGAATAGTCGCACGGCCTGAGGCCGGCAATGGTTAATTGCGCGGCCTGATGGTAGAGCCGCATCTCCTGCGCTTCCTGCGCGTTGCGTTTGAGGGCCAGGAAGAGTGTGGCGTCGTTACGCAGCAGCGCTTTGTTGCCATTCGGGATGAGCCCCAGCAGGAAGATAAAGAAGTTGAATTGGGCGAACGAACTCCAAAAAATGGCGGCCCATCCCCGCGGCTCGCCGGGGACCAGGGCGCAAACCGAAAGGACGCCCGCAAGCAACGTCGCCGCCGGTCCGGACGCCACCACCAGCATCATCCGCGCGCGCCAATATTCCATGCTGCGCGGGAGGGCGGAGACTGAGCAGTCGAACAGCCGTTTGCCGGAAAGATGCACTGCCTGCTTGCCGTGCAAGCGCTGCAGACGGAACGGGCCGAACGATGCCCCCAAGATTTCAAAGTTCAGGGTTATGGCTGTTATTAGATGTCCCAATTCGTGGAGGACCATGGCTGCCGCGAGGGACGCGAGCACGGCTGCGACATCGCGGGGGCTATCGAGGCTCACCGCGCTAAAGATGCTCTGCACCCATCGCGGGCCAAACGACTGCAGCAGCACACCAACAGCCAATGCAATCGCCAACAAGGACGCGTTGAGCGAGAGCAAGGCCGCCATAGTCGCAAGTATGGTTCGAAGAGGGCGGCTGTTGAAAGTCCAACAGGTACCGCGGAAGTTACCGCCCGTACCGGGCTACTACGTAGTGCACGCTTGGTAAACTGAAGCGAAAACCACCTTGAGGAACACGTGCAAAACGCCGTGTCTTTTGCGCTTTCGCTTCTAATGGCCATTCAAACGCTTTTTGGCTCGGTTCCCAGCGAACCGAACCTGCTGGACAAATTGAAGGCCGGCATTCAGAAGACACGCTCGGGTCTGGTGGATCGGCTGGAAGACGTTCTCTCGGGCGAAAAAGAGATCGATGCCGAACTTCTCGAGGAACTCGAGTACACGCTCATCACGGCCGACCTCGGCGTGCGCACGGTGGAAGATATTCTGGCGCGTATTCGCACCCGTATCGAGCGGAAGCAAACGGGCGATGCGGCGGCAATCCGCAGCCTGATCCGCGAACAATTGCTCGAAGTGCTGACGGCGTCGGAGACGCCGGTTCATTTGGTAGCAACTCCACCGGCCGTCGTGATGGTCGTGGGAGTAAACGGCGCGGGGAAGACGACCACGATCGGCAAGCTGGCGCATCGCTTTCTGGGCGAGGGACGCAAAGTACTGCTGTGCGCGGCCGATACCTTTCGCGCGGCGGCGATTGAACAGTTAGAGGTGTGGGCGCAACGCGCGGGTGTGGAACTGATTCGGCAGAAGACGGGCGCGGATCCGAGCGCGGTGGTTTTCGACGCGCTGCAAGCGGCCAAAGCGCGCGGCGTGGATTATGTGATCGTGGACACAGCCGGCCGTCTGCATACGAAGGAAAACCTGATGGCGGAACTCGAAAAGATGCGCCGCACCTGCCAGCGGGTCATTCCCGGAGCGCCGCATGAGGTGTGGCTGGTGCTGGATGCCACAACGGGCCAGAACGGTCTGGAGCAAGCGCGCAAATTCACCGAATCAGCGCGCGTCAGCGGCATTGTGTTGACGAAACTCGATGGTACGGCGAAGGGCGGCGTGGTGGTAGCGATCGCCCGCGAATTGAATCTGCCCATTCGCTTTGTCGGGGTCGGTGAAACGATCGACGATCTGCTTCCCTTCGAACCCGAGAAATTTGTGGAGTCGTTGTTTGACTAGCTATATGGAGGAGGCGCTTCAACTGGCCGCGCGAGGGCGCGGGCGCAGCAGCCCGAATCCGGCAGTGGGCGCGGTGCTGGTGCGCGACGGAAGAGTCGTGGGCCGCGGCTTCCACACCTGGAGCGGGATCGATCACGCGGAGATTGTGGCGCTATGCGAAGCAGGGGAGGCGGCACGCGGCGCGACGCTCTATGTGACGCTCGAGCCGTGCTCCCATCAAGGGAGAACAGGCGCCTGCGTGGACGCGCTGATCAAGGCCGGCGTGGCGAGGGTGGTGGCGGCCATGGAAGATCCGAATCCACTGGTGAAGGGCGCTGGATTCGAGAAGCTGCGCGCGGCCGGAATCGAAGTAGCCATCGACTTGCCGAGCACGGCCGCCGCAGAACGCCTGAATGAGCCCTTCGCGCACTTCATGCGCACCGGCCGACCGCTGATTACCATCAAGGCGGCGCTTACGCTAGATGGCAAGATCGCCGCGCCGCAGGATAACTTCGGCTGGATCACGAGCGAACTGGCGCGCGCCGACGTGCAGTTGGTTCGTCATTTTTCCGATGCGATTCTGACCGGCTTGGGCACGGTGCTCGAAGACGATTGCCTGCTGACGGACCGCTCCGGCTTAGAGCGCAGCCGGCCGCTGCTGCGCATTGTGCTCGATTCACAATTGCGCATTCCACTGCGTTCGAAGATCATCACCAGCGCGCAGAACGACGTGCTGGTAGTGGGGACATCAGCCGCGCCTCGCGAGCGGCGTAACGATCTGGAGGCGGCCGGTATCCAGATTCTGATTGCGGACGGCCCTGGCGGGCGGACGGATCCACGCAAAGTGGTCGCCTATCTGGCCGAGCGGCGCTACCTCTCGCTTATGGTGGAAGCCGGCAGCCATGTGAACTGGACCATGCTCGACTCGCAAATTGCCGACAAAGTTTTGTTCTACTATGCGCCAAAAATTCTGGGCGGCCTGAAGAGCATTCCGGTAGCGGGAGGGCAAGGACGCATGCGCCGGATCGATGCGATTTTGCTCGATCGTCTTAGCGTGCACGCGGTATCGAAGGACGAGTTCGCGGTCGAAGCGTTCGTGGTGAAGGGAGCAGGCTGACGTTTACTGGAATTGTTGAAGAAACCGGCCGCGTCGTGGACTTGCTTCAAAAACCCGTGGGGGCCCGGCTGAACATCGAGTGTTCCCGGATTTTGAAGGATGCAAGTCTAGGGGCTAGCATCGCCGTCAATGGAGCGTGTGTCACCGCCGTTGCCCTGAGCGCCGACAGTTTTTCCGCGGATCTGGCCCCCGAAACTTTGAGGCGAACGAATTTAGGCGGCCTGCGGGCAGGCTCGCTGGTCAATCTCGAACGGCCTTTGCGCGCCGACGGCCGGCTCGACGGTCACTTTGTATTGGGGCATGTGGACGGAACCGGCGAGATTGTGTCGCTTGATTCACTAGGTGACGATAACTGGTGGCTGCGCCTTCGCCTGCCGCATGAGCTGACGCGCTACGTGGTCAGCAAGGGCTCGCTAGCGGTGGATGGCATCAGCCTGACGGTGGCGGAAATTGAAAACGACGTGGCGGGCTTCACAGTGATTCCGCACACGTATGAGCATACGAGCCTGCGCGCGGGCCGGCCGGGGGCGCGGGTGAATCTCGAGGTAGATATTCTTGCCAAACATTTGGAGAAACTGGCCTCGAAGTAAGCTAGCATCGAAAGAGCCGTTATGCGACGAATAGCAGTAAGCGTTGGGATGTTGTTGGGCCTCTCGGCGATGCTGCCGGCGGCTGAGATTCAGGGCGTCATCGTGGACTGGAATTGCGTGAAGGCGATGGTCCGCGACGGACGAGCGAAGGTTTTCAAGCAGAATCGCACCTGCTCGCTGATGAAGAATTACAACAGGCAGACATACGGCCTGATCACCGGCGATAAGAAGTTTTACAAGCTGGACGATCCCGGCAATCAGCACGTCTTGGAGCTGCTGAAGAACACCCCGGACAAAGACAACCTGAAGGTGGTGGCGACGGGGGATATTCAGGGAAACACGATCAAAGTTACCGAAATGACGATGCTGTAGGCGGTCAGGTGGTGGGGTCGCCGTGGATTTCCACTGCGACATCGTCTTCAGTGAGGGCGGGCTCAGGCAGCTTACCGGTCCAATTTGCCCAGCCCCAGAAAACAGCGGTCGAGGAACTCAGCAAACCGGAAGCCGCACCGATCACACGCACGCCAAAGTGTTGCGAAGCTATGCCGGCACCCAACATGGAGAGCATCATGGTGGACCAGTTCATGGTTTCGATGGTGGAAAACACGCGCCCGCGGTAACGGTCTTCCACGTGTTTCAGCAGGTTGGACCAATTCAAAATGGAGCTGACTGCTACGAAGCCGCGCGACATGCCCATGAAGAAGAGCGCCCAACCCCAGCTCTGCATTTGACTAAAGGCGACGTAGGCTGCGCCGTGCAGTAGATAGCAGAAGAAGACGGTTTTCTTGTAGTCTCCAAAAGCGATGGTCTTGCCGAGGCGGTTGCCGATGAAGCCCCCGGCCAGGAGTCCGATGCCGGCGGTGCCCCAAAGTTGGCCGAGACCCTCCGCGCCGCGTTTGAAAACGAGCTCGCTGAAAAGGGTGAACAGTACCTGCGCGGCTCCTCCTCCGCTGGCCCAGCCGACCGAGATGAGGCCGATGCCCAGAATCAACGGCGCTCCAAACATGTAATTGAGACCTTCGCGATATTCATGCCAGGGGCGGGCAACCGTAGTCTCATTCAAGCCGAGGCGGGCTGAGCGGAAATGGCCGTGCACCGAGCGCAAATTGCCGATGCAATAGGCCGAGAAGAAGAACGAGAGGGAATTGAAAACGAAGGCGAGCGGGTAGCCGAATTTAGCCACCGTGGTGCCGCCCAGAAAGGCGCCGATGGCGAGCGTCATCCAGCCGGTGGTTTGCGTGAGCGAGTTGGCGGTGTGGAGTTCATCGGCGGTGGCGATGGCGGGTAAGATGGCGGAACGTCCGCTGGTGAAAAAGGGCGAAGCGAGCATGAGTAGCGCGCTCAGCACATAGAGCAGCCAAATCTCGTGATGACTGATGGCGAAGATAAAGCCCAGAGCAACGAAGCCGCGAACCAGATCGCTCGCGATCATGATGCGCTGGCGGTCGAAGCGGTCGAGCAGCACGCCGGCAAGCGGACCCGCCAGCACGGCGGGGATCGCCCGCGACAACATCAGAGCGGCGATCACGGTACCGCTATGGGTTTCTTCAATGGCCAGACTCAAGACCGCGATGTTATTGAAATGGTCGCCCACTTCACTGACGATTTGGCCCATCCACGTGAAGCGGTAATTGCGATTACGGACGAGGAGCTGCGTGAAGCCTGGCATTACGTCCGCAGGAGTTTGGTAAGCGTAATGGCTTGCCCCAGATGGCGCTGGGTGTGTTCGGCCAAGTGAACCAGAAGGCCGATGACAGTAGTGGGTAGGGCGCGGCGGCCTACCACGCGCGGCTCGAAAATCGAATGGGGATCGAGGAGCGTGAGTTGTTGTTGGGAATGCGAAAGGTTTCGATCGATCAAGCCTAGCAGTTCCGGCAAAGCGGCGCCCGATGCAGATTCCTGGCGCAAGAACTCGAGCTGCGCGGCAGTGAGCTGGGCGCCGGTCAAATAGGTGGTCAAACGATCGACACTGCCTGCCAGATGCTTGAGATGAAAACCGAGGGAACTGGCGGCCGCCTTGCGCCAGACTTGCTCGGACGAGAGGCCAGCCGTGTGCTCAGCTAATTCTTCGCGAACCTGAGCGAAGGTAAAGAACACGGGCGTAACGAGCGGATGAACGCCCGGCAATGGGCCGCGCAGCCACGGCTCTGGGCTGGACAAACCAGATGAATCGGCCAGCGGCACGCTCACCGCATATTTCCGGTGTGACCCAGCGAATAGCGGCCGGGCTGCGGATAAAAGCATAAGCCATGCGGACCGTCTCCCACACGGATGCGGGCACGCAAACTGCCGTTCGAGGTATCGAACACGTAGACTTCACGGTTGTAACGGCCGGAGAGCCAGAGCGATTTACCGTCAATCGATACGCCGCCCATGTCAGGACTGCCGCCGCCCGGAATCACCCACTTGGTGGCGACTTTGCGAGTAGCGAGATTGATCAGCGAGACGGAACCTTCGCCCCGGTTCGAAACATAAACATATTTCGCGTCGCGGCTGAAATAGAGGCCATGCGCGCCTTTGCCCGTTCTGATAAAGCCGACTTGCTTGAACGCGGCACCGTCGATCAAATGCACGCCATCGGCATCCATGTTGGCCACGTAGAAAAGTTTGCCGTCCGGCGACAAGCGGCAATCTTGGGGCATCCCCTTAGGTTCGAGTTTCAGATGGCCGATGACTTTCTGAGAAGCGATGTCGACCTTGATCAATTCGCTCGAGAATTCGCACGAAGCGATCATGTAGCGTCCGTCGGCTGAAAAGTCGGCGTGATTGACACCTTCGCAATTCACATTCACGCGATTCACGATTTTCATGGTCTGCGCATCACGGAAATCGATGCGTCTTTCTCTCTCGGCCATGATGATGGCGTACTTGCCATCGGGGGTGTAATACATGTTGTAGGGATCGTCGATATGGATGCTCTCGCCTTCTTTGCCGGTGGCGGGATCGATCTTGGTGAGCTGATCGCCGAGATCCTGGGCGACCCAGAGCGTTTTCAAATCCCAGGAAGGCACCACGTGCTGAGGTTCGAGCAAACGCTTGGATTTCCTCGGCAGGGCAAAATGGCCGACGATCTTGTAGCTACGGGGATCGATGATATCAACCGTGTCACTTTTTGAATTGGGGACGTAAACGCGAGTGGGGAAAGCGACCACTTGCTGCGCCAGCATGCCGGGTCCATCGGCCGCATAGATGTTATGCGGATCGAGTAGCGGCGGCATGTCCGGCAACACGCTGGTTTGAGCAATGGCAGGCGATGGCAGACCGGGAAGTAACAGTGCAGCCACCGCGAGTAGGTGGCGAAAGGAATAAGCCATGGCTTATTAAAACCATAGCTTACCGGCAGAGAGGATTACAGCACGGCAAACAGCGGTTCCAGTTGATCTACCTGAACGTCGCCCATGCTGGCGATCTGGAGGATATTTCGTTTGATCAGGTAGTCACTCTCGCCGGCAATCAGAATGCCCGCCATGGCACAACGCTTGACAACGGATAGCGAGCACTCTCCCGTGCGCGGCGAAAACGTCGTGATCACGGGAGCCGCATCTTTGCCGCGCACCAGAGGATGCAATCCGATTTCCGTCAATCTGTTTCGAACCCACTCGCCTTGGGCGGCATAGCCGCGCCACTTCTTCGTATCCTGCGTTTTTAGCGCCTCCCGCAAAGCCCGAATGACCGGCGAAGCAAAGGTTGTCAACGGCCCGACCGCTTTGACGGTGGCGGGAAGATCCAGCGAGGGAGGAAACGATTTCGAGTCAAAGCGCTCCGGCTCGGCAACGAAAACGGCGGCCACGCCGGCGTATGCGCCAAGAGATTTGCCACTCACGGTGGTTGCGAGCGAAACGGACTCGAGATGCGGCTCGACTGCGCCGAAGCTGCTTACGCAATCGAGATAGATGTCGACGCTGCGACCTTGCACAAGCTCCCGCAAGCCGCACAGGTCGTTCAAACGGCCGGTGCTGGTCTCAAGATGCACGGCCCAGATCCAATTGATCGCGGAATCGCGATCGAGCAATAGACGAATTCGATCCAGATCCCAGCGCTCGGTCCATTCCCACCGAAGCACCTCATGAGGTAAGCGCCAGCGCCTCGCGTGATTGGCTAGCCTATCGCCGAATTCGCCGTTGACCAGGACAAGACCTTTTTGCCGGGAGCGATCGGCGGCAATCGCCGCGCCGACCACGTCGTTTGCCAGCGTTCCGGAACCCGGAAATAAGGCCGTCCGCAATCCGGAAAGATTCTGCAGCCGGTTTCTGACGTCTTCAAACTCGTCGATGAACGCCTTACTGCGATGCGAGATGGGGGGAATCGCAAAAGCGCGCTTTACAAGAGTGGAAACTTGCACGGGCCCCGGAAGCAGCGCAACCGGGTGAGCGCCCGTGGCCCACTTTCTAAATCGGTTCACGGTTACCGGGCATAACGACTGGACCTCGAGCGCCATGGGCGTGAAGAAAGCCCGCCCGCGCTGCACCGGAGGACCCAAAGAGCAGAAGCCGAGGCGTTCGTAGAGGGCTCGCTGCGCGTCAACCGCCGAGATCAAAAGATGTGTGTGATTTTGCGCGACAGCGCGGGTGAGCACCGCGTACAACAAACCGGCAAACACTCTGGATCTTCGGTGGGCCGGCTCGATAGCGAGCAGCCGGACTTCCAACAGCCGTGGTCCCAGCGCGTCCAGCCGGGATGGGTCCGGCATCTTGGCGGCGACCGAAAACGGAGGCTGATCGTGCACGGCAACCATTCCCACCAGCGAATCGTCGCGCTTGGCAATAAAGTAGTCGCTCTTCGCGGAGAAGGGATCGACGAGGGAACCGGTCCCGGTCGCGGGATGTTGGCCGACTTCTTCTACAAAGATCTGGTGATTCAAGCGGGCGATGGCGAAGAACTCTTCCGGGGTGCTTGCCTCTTTAAACAGATAGGTCTCATTTGACGGCATGTTCGCCAACACTAAGGATATTAAGTACAATTTTAGGTAGCGATGGCCTCTACCGGGGAAAACGATACCGAGATTCTGCTGGGAAACAAGCATCTACTGGCCATTTTTTTCGTTATCGCCATTCTATTAGGAGTCGCCTTCACGGGCGGCTACATGGTAGGACGCAGTTCACTCGAAAAAAGAACCGTAGCGGCTGCCAGCCTTCCGGCGGATCCGGCACCGGCCGCGCAAGCCAGCCCCGCGGGTCTCGAGACGCACTCGGTGCCGCCCGCCCCCGCGCCGGCCGTGGACACGGCGCCTTCGGGTGCGTCCGCGGAAAACCCGCCGCTCGGCTCACCGCGGCGAAAAAGCGTGCCTGCCACGGCGCCGGCCGCCGCAGAGAGCACCGAAGGCTACACCCCCCAGAGCGGGCAGACGTTTCTGCAAGTGGCCGCCGTGAGCCGCAGCGAGGCGGACGCGGTTGCGGACGTGCTGGCCAAGAAAGGCTTTCAGGCGCATTCGGTCCCCAAACCAGGGGGCGCCAATATTTATCGCGTGTTGATTGGACCGGTAAGCAACGCCGGCGATCTTTCTTCGACGCGGGATGCGCTCCGCAAAACCGGCTTCCGGGAAGTGATCGTCCAGCGCTACTAAATCGCCGCTACCACTCGACCGGCTGGCCCGGTTTGAGAGTCCAGACCTCGATTCCGTCTTTTTTCAGCCTCGCCGCAAGATCTTCCGGGCGGCCGGTCAGCGCGGGAAACGTTCCATAATGCATGGGAATCACCTTGCGGACCTTAAGCAGGCGCGCGGCATAGGCCGCTTCGAGCGGACCCATGGTGTAGTAATCGCCAATGGGCAACAAGGCCAATTCGGGCTGGTAGACATCGGCGATGAGCGACATGTCATAAAACAGCGAGGTATCGCCGGCGAAATAGGCGCGGCGGCCGTCCCTCTCCGTAAGCACGTAGCCGGCGGGGTCGCCCGCATAAACCATTTGATCGCCGTCTTCAATTCCGCCGCTATGTAGGGCGTGGGTCATGGTGAGCTTGACGAAACCGAGGTCTACCGTTCCGCCCTTATTTATGCCGATGGTGTTGGTAACCCCTTTTTTAGCGAAGAAGGCCGCCGTCTCGAAAATCGCCACCACTTTCGGCTTAAATTCCTTGGCAACTGGAATCACGCCAGCGGTATGGTCGGCGTGGCCGTGGGATAGGGCAATCGCATCCACCCGCTTGATCTTGTGGCTCTTGGGATAGACAGGATTGCCTTCAATCCACGGGTCGGTAAGCAATACTTCGCCCGAGTCAAATTGAAATTCGAACCCCGCGTGCCCAAGCCAGGTAATTTTTGTCATAACGTTCCGTTAGATGTTGCGAGGGGTTTAGCTGCTACATCGAGACCGTCGCCGATTTTGGCCAATCCGGGAATGGAAACAGGCATTTTGCCGGTAATGGCGATTTCGCCGAGAATCGCCTTGGCGGCGGCGGTTTCCGAAGTCGGCGCGGTACTGAACATGGCCGCGTAGGAACCGACATCGGGGAAATCGCGCAGCAGATAGGGATTACCGAAAGAAAGCAGGGCCACGGGGACTGGTGCGCGAATCAGCGTTTTGAGAAAACCGGCGAGGCCGCCTTCGAGATTCACGCCGCCGCGGCTGGCGGCAACCGTGACGAAGGCAGCAGCGTAGATCTGCTTGCACCCGGAAGTTTGACTGGCAATGGCGGTGAGCAATTCATCCGGCATGGTGGGATTAATCACGAAAGTTTTTAAAGAAGGAATACGGTGGCCGAGCTCACGAGCCAGAATTTCACCGCGGGTCGAGAACGCGCCCTCTTCCATAACGATCAGACACGAGCCATCGGGGCTCGGCATGGGGAACAGATGCTTGTCGTCCTTAACCAAAGTAACGGCCTGGTTGGCGACAAGCTGGGCTAGCGCATCGAGCTTCTTTTCCTCCAATTGATCGGAGAGGTCATCGAGGTTTACCAACCGCGAACGAAACAAGCCAGCGCGCTGTTTGGCGGCGAGTACTTTGGCGGCGCTCGCGTCGATGCGCTGGCGCGACAGGCGTCCACTGCGTACGGCGGCTTCGATGGCTCGAATGCACGCGGCGGGATCGGTAGGCATCAAGAGCACATCGGCGCCTGCTTCAATGGCGCGAACGGCCGCTTCGCCGGAGGAGTACAGCGCCATGACGGCCTGCATCTCCATGGCGTCCGTCACGATGATTCCCTTGAATCCGAGCTCATCGCGCAGTAAGCCGGTAAGAATATTGTGCGAGACGGTGGCCGGCACGGGCCGCGGCTCGAAGGCCGGAACATATAGGTGGCCGGTCATGACGGCGTCCACGCCGTGCGCGATGGCGGAGCGGAACGGAACCAGCTCGAGCGATTCGATGCGCTCCTTCGGTTGATCGATCTTGGGAAGCTGGAGATGGCTGTCTTGAGCGGTGTCGCCATGGCCCGGGAAATGCTTGGCCGTAACCAGAACATAACTGCCAGGTGAGGCATGCGCTCCTTCGATAAAAGCGCCCACGGCCGTGCCGACCGCCTGCGGATCTTCTCCGTACGAGCGCACGTTGATGATTGGATTATCGGGATTGTTATTGACGTCGGCATCGGGAGCAAAAACCCAGCTCACTCCGAGCGCCCGGGCTTCGCGCGCGGTGGCGGCGCCGAGTTCGCGCACCGCAGCCAGATCGTGAGCCGCGCCGAAGGCCATCAGGTAAGGAAAGCGCGCGGTCCCAGCTACGCGCATAGACGCGCCGCGCTCGAAATCGGAGCCGACCAGCAGCGGTGTCTTCGCCAGGCGCTGCATGTGGTTGATGAACGCCGCCATTTCGAAAGGCTGCGCCGGAATCACGTTGCCGTTGCGAATATGTCCGGCCACGATGAATCCGCCGACGTGATCTTCGCGAATCCAGCGGAGGAAGCGGCGATAGTCGGCGTCGCTCGAAGGCGGGTAATCGCCATAACCGCGCACGACAATCAACTGGGCGATGCGATCGCGCAGGGAGAGGCTTCCGAGCAGGGACTTCGTTGCCGGCGCGTGACGCTCAGCGGCGAGCGCCGCGTAGAAGAAAAGGCCAAGCGCCAAAAGGCAACGTAAAGCCGCTCTCAAAAATGCCATGCTTCTCAATAGTAAACGCGTTATGAAACGCATTTCGAGTGGCGGCGATTCAGGATTCGGCGGTACCGGTCCGAGGGTGTCCGGACTTGCGCTCCAATTGCGAGGCGGCGGGCTTCTTGGGAGCGAGCAGGCGTTTGGTGTGCCGCACCAGATTCACTACTTCATTGGCGCTCTTCATGATCACCACGTCGGCGCCCGTGTTGTCGGAGCGCATGCCCAGCGTCTCGGCAAAACCGCTCAAGAGGATGATGGGATTAGTATAGCCACGCTCGCGAAGATTCGAGATGAGTTCGAGACCATCCACGGGAGACATGCGATAGTCGGTGATGACAAGGTCAAATTTTTGCTCTTCGGCAAATCGTAGGGCATCCGAGCCACAACCGGCGGTGACGACCTGATAGCCCAGTTCTTCTAAAACGGAACGGCGGGCAAGAATGCCGTCGCGGTTGTCATCGACTAGAAGAATCAGGGCGTGAATGGGAGCGCGATGTGAGGAGGATCGCATCGAGAGACCACACGAAGGTAGCAAGCTGGCGCTGCCGGTGTCAATGCGCCGCTATCGAACTCAAACAACTAAAGATTGAGTACTTGACATCGCGAGCCAGTCTGAGCCCGTACTATTAGTTGACCTCATGCGGCGCCTTGTAGCCGGCTTTGGCAACGATCACATACTTGACGTTTTTGCCTTTCTCGTTGGTAATGCGCAAAGGCTCATTGGTAGCCGGGTTGACGAGATCGACTTTGATGCGGCGAAACTTTCCGTCGCGGGCGGTGTTGGTTGGATGATAGCCCAGCATGTACTGATCGCGCATCGCCTGCTCGATCTGCCGGAAGACTTCCGGATATTCGGCCGTGAAACGCGGGAAGAAGCTCAGGCCGCCGGTTTCCTTGGAGAAGGTCCTCATTTCGTTGTCGGCTTGCAGAAACGTCAAATCCGCTGCCCCGCTCATGCCGTTCGCCTCCGCCATGATGCGCGCAATCTGCAGGATGCTGATGGTGTAGATCGGCACGCCTTCCTCCTGCAAGTCTCTGCGCGCTTTGTCAAAAGTGATTTTGCTGAAGGTATCGAGACCGGTTCCCAAAAGCAGGATGGCTTTGCGGCCCTCAATGCCGGACATGCGGCTGGCCATATCGGTGAGGGCATCGAAAACATTCGATTCGCTGAAGCCGGGGATGCGCAAGCGCGACATGGCCTCTTCCGCGCGGCGTTTGTCGGGCGAAAAGTCCGAAAGGATGGTGGGCCGTAAGTCGTAGGCCACCACGGCCACGTTGTCATCCGGCTTCAACGTCGAAAGAAAACTGTAAGAGGCTTGCAAGGTTTCGTACCAGCCCTGGGTCCAGAACTGCTGGAACCGGCCGCTAAACTCGATCAGCATGCAGATCGTCATGGGCGCTTCGCTCTGGCCGAATTGCGAGATCTGCTGGGGAACGCCATCTTCGAGCACCCGGAAAGCGCCTTGCGGAATTTTCGGGATGAAATGGTTATGGTCGTCCATCACGGCGACGTCGACGTTTACGGTGGTGGCGTTCGAGCGAAAGGTCGGCGTGTCTGCCGGACTAGCCGCGTCCTTCGAGCGCTTGTACTCCGAAGGAATGGGCGGCTGATCCGCAGGCGTAGCGGCATCGGCCGGTTTGCTTTTTGGCTTAGCCACCGAATCGCTGCTTTGCGGCTGCGGGCCCTCCTGAGCGAAACTATCCAGCGAACAGAAACCGATAAGGGCCAAAGTCAGCCCGGCCACGCCGGCGGAGAAAAGACGATACTTCATGGCTATTTACCTTTACTCGATCGCGGAAGACTTGGGAAAACGGTTAGTGGACCCGGCGGTCGCGATCGGAATCTCGCTTCTTAAGATAAACCTCGAACTTCCTTTTGGCGCGGCGAAGCTTCCAATCTTTGTAAGCGGCGATGGCGGGTTCGCGAACCTGCGACTGGATCTTCCTGCCGCGCAATAAGAGAAAACCAGCGACCAGACCGCCTAAATGAGCGGTGACGGCGATGCCCGACCCTTGTTGTCCACCGACTGTCGCCATATAAGACTGCAAAAAAACGATCGCCCCAATAATCATGACGAAGTACTTGGACTTCATGGGGATAAGGAAACCGAACAAAATCGTCTGATCGGGAAAAACGATGGCATAGGCGGCGAGCAAGCCGTAAATGGCGCCCGAAGAGCCGACCGTACTTACGTCGATACCGCCAAATACGTAGGCCGCCACGATGACGGTGAGCGCGGCGATGATGCCGCACATGAAATAGAACCGCAGAAATTTGGCCGTCCCCCAGGTTCGTTCCACCTCCGTGCCGAACATCCAAAGAGCCAGCATGTTCCAAAGCACATGACCGATGGAGCCGTGCAGGAACATATAGGTGACCACTTGCCAGATGGCAAAAGTCTGCACGACTTGCGCGGGGACCAGCGCGAAGTTTTCGAGGAACAGATGAATGGAGCTGCGCCCCGACAGAACATAGTAGGGGAAAAAGAGCCCGATATTCGCGATCAGGAGCCACTTGACGCCCGCCGGAAAACGGTTGGAAGGAGTGTACCGATTCACGTACGAACGCGAACTGAAGGGCATCGACTGCGAGATTCCTTACCTGAGGATAACAGAGCGAAAAGGGCGCAGACCCGCGCTCTTTCGTGTCCGTTCGGCGCCAATTGCCCAAAACAAACGACACTCCTCAATAGGCGTATCGGTTGCCACCGGGGTTGCGGTAAAAAATCTAAAAACGTTATTCTTCGAGCCGGCTGTGACGACGCAAAATGCCGGCGGCGACGTTCACGGCAATCGCAAGGCTTAGCCAAACCAGCCAGTTGGAGAGGGCGCCGGTGGTGAAAATGAAGCTATCGGTCCAACCCAGATTGGCCGCCAGGCTCCAAACCGCAAACGCGTACGCGGAGAAAACTGCTGGACCCATCAAAGCGGAGACCAGTGCTCCGAATTGTTGAGCCGTGTCTCCCGCCCAAACTCCCACGCGCTCTATCACTAAAGCACCGGACTGTAGTATGCCCATGAGCCAGGAACGCGGGTTCGTGATCCGGATGGCAACTACAGTCGACTGAGGTTCAGCAATCATCGAGGTGTGACCTTCTCGCATCTTGGATGCACGTGGAGTGCCGAAAGTTGTGGCAATGAGGAAGCGCCAGTTTTCTGGGGCTTAGCGGCAAGAAACCAATTCGCGGTATTCCGAAGTCGGTAAATATTTTGGATAACGAAGTGCAAACCATAGGATCTGTCGGCTTATCCGCAGCAGAAGCGGAATCTATGGAAATCAGTATCGTGCTGAAACAGCTCTACTACCCAACTACTACTGTGGCAGCATATCGGCGATTGTCCGGCGCGCTTCGCATATACTTTTTTCGAGGATCATGAAAAGAATCAAAACGGCGATCGTGGGAACGGGCTTCATGGGCAAGGTACACACGGAGAATGTAAGGCGGCTGGGGAACGTAGAAGTAACAGCAGTGGTAGGGAGCCGGCCGGAGAGCGCGCGGAAGTTCGCCGATGCCATGGGCATTCCGGTAGCAACCGCAAATCTGAAAGATGTTCTGGACGATCGGGAAATCGCGGCGGTGCACATCTGCACGCCGAACGTGGACCATTTCCCGATGTCGCTAGCGGCCATAGATGCCGGCAAGGCGGTGTTGTGCGAGAAGCCGTTGACCATGACCAGCGAGCAAGCGCGCCAATTGGTGGCAGCGGCCAAGGCGAAGAATGCTGTCAATTGCGTAGAGCACAATCTTCGCTATTACCCGCTAGTGCAGCAGATGAGACAGATGATTGCGCACGGCGACTTGGGTGAGATTCTGATCGTGCAGGGCACTTATTCACAGGATTGGCTGCTCTACGACACCGATTGGAACTGGCGCCTTGACGCGAAATCGAACGGCAAGCTGCGCGTGATGGGAGATGTAGGATCGCACTGGATGGACATGATCCAGCACCTCACGGGATTGGCGATTACCGAGGTCTGCGCGGACTTAGCCATTTTTCACAAAACGCGCAAGCGTCCTAAGGGATCGGTAGAAACCTTCTCCGCCAAAAAAGCCGCGGCGGCCGAGTACGAAGTATTTCCCATCGACACGGAAGATTTCGGCATGGTGATGCTGCATCTCGGAGAACGCGCGCGCGGCGCTTTCACGGTGAGCCAAATGTCGGCGGGCTCGAAGAATCATTTCGCATTCGAGATTTTCGGCACGAAGGCCGGTGTGGCGTGGAATCAGGAAACACCCGACACGCTATGGATCGGCCACCGCAACGAAGCGAACCAGCTCATGGTCAAGGATGCCTCGCTGTTTTATCCGGAGGCGGCCAGTTTTGCGGATCTGCCGGGCGGCCACAGCGAAGGTTACGACGATTCGCACAAGCAAGTATTCAAGCGGTTCTACGCCAAGGTGGCGGATCCTTCGGCGCCGGTCGAATATCCGACATTCGAAGATGGCCTACGCGGGATCATTCTGTTGGAGCGAGTGGCGGAGAGCTCCGCCAAGCGTGCCTGGGTGCGGGTCTAGGCGCTTAGGCGAGCGCCTGATCTATATCCCAGATCAGGTCGTCGAGATCTTCGAGGCCGATCGAAAGCCGCACCAACTCAGGCGTAATACCGGCCGCCTCCTGCTCGGCCGCGCCGAGTTGTTGATGCGTGGTCGAAGCCGGATGAATGACCAGGCTGCGCGAATCGCCGACATTTGCCAAGTGAGAGAAGATCTTCAGCTTGTCGATGAACTTCTTGCCCGCTTCGTAGCCGCCCTTTAGTCCGAAAGAAAAGACCGCGCCCGCGCCGGCCGGCGTGTACTTTTGAGCCAGCTTGTAGTACGGGCTCGAAGGCAGCGAAGCGTACTTCACCCAGGCGACCAGGCGGTGGCCTTCCAGATATTTGGCAACGGCCAAGGCGTTTTGAAGATGGCGGTCGAGGCGCATGCCCAGCGTCTCGATGCCTTGCAGAAACAGAAACGAATTGAAGGGGCTGAGGCAGGCGCCCATGTCACGTAAGCCCTCGACGCGGGCCCTGATGATAAAGCTGATGTTCTGGAAGGTCTCCCAGAACTTCATCCCGTGATAAGCGCGGGACGGCTCAGTGAAGTTGGGGAACTTGCCATTGTTCCACGGGAACTTGCCCCCATCGACGATGATGCCGCCGATCGAGTTGCCGTGCCCGCCCATGAATTTGGTGAGCGAGTGGACCACCACATCGGCGCCGTGGTCAATGGGGCGCGTAACGTAGGGCGTCGCGAAGGTGTTATCGATCACCAACGGAATGCCATGGTCGTGCGCGATTTTGGCGACGGCCGCAATATCGAGCACGTTGCTGCGCGGATTTCCGATGGTCTCGCCGTAGAGCAGCTTGGTCTTTGGAGTAATGGCTTTGCGAAAATTTTCCGGATCGTCCGGCTCGACGAAGATAAAGTCATAGCCAAGACGGCGCATGGTGACGTCGAATTGATTGACCGTGCCCCCGTAGAGCGTGCTGGCGGAGACAATCTGATCGCCCGGCTCGGCGATAGTGGTCAAGGCCAGAAACTGCGCAGCCTGGCCGCTCGCGAGCGCCAGTGCCGCGGCGCCATTTTCAAGCGAAGCCACGCGCGTCTCGAGCACCGCCGTCGTGGGGTTCATGATGCGCGTATAGATATTCCCGAATTCCTGCAAACTGAATAGCCGCGCGGCATGCTCGGAATCGTCGAAGGTAAACGAAGTGGATTGATAGATGGGCACGGCGCGCGCGTGGGTGGTGGGATCGGGGTCGTAACCGGTATGCAGCGCGCGAGTGTTGAAGCCAAGAGGGCGATCGAGATCCTGGATGGGCATAACAAATCAGTATAAGAAAATGTCGATAGGTTTGGAGGGGTTAGTAGCGGCTCAATAAGCGCTGCGCCGCAGATTCCACAAGCCGAGCGACACGCCCACCATCAAGCAAAACCAGGCAAACCAATCGCCGTGGCGCGAGTAGAACGTGGTCGTTTCCACCGTTCCGTAGCGGATCGGTGCGGCGAGCTGCCGGTAGGGCGGCAGTCGCTGGATGATGCGGCCGGCCGGGTCGATTACCGCTGTCAACCCATCGTTGGTGGCGCGAATCAGAAAGCGGCGATTTTCGATCGCGCGCATTCTGGCGAGCAGCAGGTGCTGCTCCCGCGCTTCGCTATGCCCAAAATAGCTGTCGTTCGATAGATTAATGAGAACGTTGGCGCCCCTGTTTGCAAATTGCCGCACTAAGTCCGGAAACGCCGACTCATAACAGATAAAGACACCGAGCCGCTGGCCGTTGCCGGCGGGGAATACCTTGATATCATGGCCGGGAACAAAATCGCCCGCTTCCTGGCTGATGCGATTCACAAAAGAAAAGAAACGCGGGACAAACTCTCCGAATGGAACGAGATCGATCTTGTCATAACGTCCGATTTCCGCCCCGGTGGGACCGAGCAGGACGGCGGAGTTGAGCGGCTGTCTCTCCGCTGTGTGAGCCACCGTGCCGAACAGAAAATAGCCGTGGCCGGCGGCAATGGTCGAGGCGACGCGATGGAAGGCGGGGTCATCGTAGAAATAAAGCGGAGCGGGCAGCTCGGGCCAGATGACCAGCGGCGCGGGAAGCAAGTTCGAAAGCAGACTGAGCTGTTGCTCGGTTTGGTCTCGCAGCTCGACCGTCCACTGCAGTTCCGGATCGATGTCGGGTTGCACAACCAGCGCCTGATTGTGCGCGGGAACGCCTTCGGGAATTGGGGGAAGCAGCCACAGCAACAGCAGCGCGAGCAAGGGCGCCAGCCGGTAACGCGGATAGCGGAGAACGACGACCGCGAGGGCGGCGGCGAGCATGGCGAACACGAAGGAAAGCCCGTACACGCCGACGAACGGCGCGAGACGCAGCGGCACCGACATGTCGATACCGGCATTCCCAAGATCGAGCCAGGCGAAACCAAAAGTTCCGTGCGTGCGCTCGAGCCCAGTCCAGAGCGCGGCGACTGCGGGCACGGCATACGCCCGACGCATCAGTGGCCCGGCCAGCCACGCAAAGACCGCCAGATGTAGTCCCTTTAGACCTGCAAAAAGAAGAAAAGAACCCCAGCCTCCCCAGCGGCCCATGTCGCCATGCACCTCCAGCACAAACTGAATCCAGGTGCATAAGAAGAACCAGAAGAAAATGCCGGCGGCCCACCCATAAAAAAGGCGCTGCCAGGCGGCAGCCGTGAGACCTAACGCGATGAGCAGTGGGGCGAGCGCCACCGGAGCCAGCCACCGAATATCAAATTTGGGCAGCGCGAGCAGAAGCAGGGCGGCGGATACCAAGGAGAGAAGTGTAAACAGTAAGACGTCGCGCAGTCTAGGCATCGGCCTGAACGGCCTCTTCACTGACGCGGTCCGCCATATACGAGCTGCGAACCAACGGCGCGCTGAATACCATTTTGAATCCGATGGAGAGACCGTAGTCGCGATAGGCGTCGAATTGCTGTGGAGTCACGTATTCTACGACGCGGAGATTGCGGCGGGACGGCTGAAGGTACTGCCCGATGGTGGCGACATCCACCTGGGACGCAAGAACATCGCGCAGCAGCTCGTGGACTTCTTCGGCGGATTCGCCAAGACCCGCCATGAGGCCGGATTTCGTCAGCGTGCCGGGACAATATTCCTTGGCGAAGCGCAACACCTCGAGCGATTGGCGGTAATCCGCTTGGGGACGAACGCGGCGATAGAGGCGCTCGACCGTCTCCATGTTGTGGTTGAAGACGTGAGGGCCGGCATCGAGCACACGCGCGACAGCATCCAGGTCGCCACAAAAATCCGGCGTCAGGACCTCGACGCGAGCCTCGGGGAGTGCCCGACGTACCAAGCGTACCGTTTCCGCGAAATGCTGCGAACCGCCATCCGGCAGATCGTCCCGGTTCACCGACGTAATAACCACGTAGCGAAGCTTCATGCGCGCGGCCATGTCGGCGACGTGGCCTGGCTCGTCCGGATCGAGAGAAAACTCGTGCTTTGCCGGAGACCCTTTGGGAACCGCGCAGAACGCGCACCCGCGCGTACATAAGTTCCCGAGAATCATGAAAGTAGCGGCACCTCGATGAAAGCACTCGTGGATGTTCGGGCAGCGCGCTGATTCACAAACGGTATGTAGGCGGCGGCGGCGCAGTTCTGTCTTGAGCGCGTGCAACGATTCGAAATGCGTGCGCCCCTTGCGGAGCCAGACGGGAAGCGCTGGGCCGGCCGGCGGCGCATCGATTTGGACGAGAGTGCCGGTGGTCACAAATTGCTATTGTTACATTGACCACCTACGCCGTTAGAATAGTATTCATAAGCAGGAAACCTATTCGCGGATAATACTCTCGAACAACAGCGCTCTCACAATGAAGCAGCCGACACTGTTACTCCTTTCATTGGCTCTCGTGCTTGAAGGACAAACACCGAACGCAGTGATTTCGCCGGATCTGTCGCCAGCCGAGGCAGCTTCGAAAATGGCGGCAAGCAATTTGCCGGAGCAACGAGTCGGGCCTGGAGATCTGTTGGCCATTTCGGTGGCGTATTGCCCGGAATTGACCAGGAACTTTCGCGTCTCAGCCGACGGCACGCTGTCGTTGCCCTTGCTGAAGGAACGCATCCGCGTGGCCGGGAAAGATCCGGACGAAATCGAAACCGAAATTACCGACGCCTTGGTGAAAGACCAGGTTTTGGTAAGGCCGGTAGTCTCTGCCTCGGTGGTGGAATATCGCAGTGTTCCGGTGAGCGTGATGGGTGCCGTGAAGCTTCCGGTTACGTTCCAGGCGGTCGGGAACGTGACGCTGCTCGATGCGCTGACGAAGGCGGGCGGATTAGCTCCCGACGCCGGCTCTGAAATTCTGGTGAGCCGAGCGTCGGCAAATGGCGGACCGGCCGGCCAGCAAGCGCTCGTGCGGCGCGTACCCGTGCGCGGATTGATTGACGACGCCGATGCGAGCCTGAACATTCGCCTATATGGCGGCGAGGAGATTCGCGTGCCCCCGGCAGGAAGGGTTTACGTCTTGGGCAACGTAAAGAAATCCGGCGCCTTTCCAATTCAGGATGACAATGACTCGACGGTTCTGAAAGCGATCGCGCTTTCCGAGGGTTTGCTGCCGTTCTCAAACAAGGAAGCCTACATCTACCGGCGCGAAGCGGGTAAAAAGAACCGCGACGAGATTCCGATTGAATTGTCGAAAATCATGAATCGAAAGAGCCCGGATGTGCACTTGCAGCAGAACGACATTCTTTTCATTCCCGACAGCAAGGGCCGCAAGCTCACGGCGCAAACGATTGACCGCATCGCGACGTTCGGGTCGGCAACCGCTAGCGGTGTGCTGGTTTGGCATTAGCGCATGAGAGAACTTGAGCGGCCGCCCTCCGAATTCACCGAATACGGGCGAGTGCGGCAGTACGTAGTGCAGCAGCCGCCTTATTCGGAATTAGAGCCGGAGGAACCGTCTGTTTCGCCGGTCCATTACCTACTGGTGGTCTGGCGTCAAAGGTGGAAAATGGCCGGCTTTATCGCAGCGGTGCTGCTGGCGACGTACCTGGTTTCCGCGCGACTGACGCCCATTTACGAAGCTACCGCGAAGATCGATGTCGATCGTAGAGTGCCGACCGGCGTGGTGGGGCAAGAGGCGAGCCAGGCAACAGCCAGCGACGATGCGGACGCGTTCATGGCCACCCAAATGGAGCTTATCCAATCGGATGCGGTTCTCCGGCCGGTGGCTAACCGCTATGATCTTTTGCGGCGGGAGAGTCAGTTCGATCAACTGGGGGGTGAAAATGTCCGCCGGAAAACGGATGCGCCCATTTTTCTGAAGCAGCTAAAGATTTCACGGCCCATCAGCACCTACATTCTGGACATCAGCTATCGATCGCCCGATCCGCGTCTGGCGGCGGACGTGGCGAATGCGGTCGCTCGCTCGTATCTGGAACACACGTTCGACATTCGGATGAAAGCTTCGGGCGCGCTTTCGGAGTTCATGGAAAAGCAGCTCGAAACTCTGAAGGCGAAGATGGAGCGCTCAAGCATGGCGTTGGTGAAGTTCGAGCAGGAATTGGACGTCATCAATCCGGAAGAGAAGACGAGCATCCTGTCGTCAAGACTTCTGCAACTGAACACCGAGTACACCAACGCGCAGGCCGACCGGGTGCGCAAGGAAGCGGCCTTCAACGCCACGCAAAGCGGCACGGTGGCCTCCGCTATGATTTCCACCCAGGGCGAAGAATTGGGCGACCTGCACGACCGGCTCAATCAGGCCAAGCAGCATCTGGCCGATGTAGCCAGCATTTACGGGCCGAACCACAGCGAGTACCGGAAAGCGGCCAACGATCTGACGGAAGTCCAGCGGCAGTTTGAAGAAGCGCGCCACAACGTGTCGCAGCGGGTGGAAGCCGACTACAAAGAAGCGGTGAATCGCGAAGCCATCCTGAAGAAAGCCGTTGGGACGACGAAGGCCGAGTACGACCACTTGAATTCCCGCTCGTTCGTTTACCAACAGTTGAAGCGCGACGCCGATGCGGACCGGGCGCTTTACAGCGATCTGGAACGGCGTATACGCGAAGCGGGGATCAATGCCGGCTTTCAGAACAGCTCTATCCGGATTGCTGATCTGGCGCGTCCGCCGGATTTACCAGTGTTCCCGCGAACCAAGCTGAACCTGCTGCTCGCCTTCATCTGTTCGTTGGTATTAGCTGTTTGCGCGGCGATTGTCGGCGATCTCATGGATAACACCATTCGCGATCCGGAGCAGGTGGCAAGAGCCCTGGATACCAGCGTTTTGGGGACATTGCCGGCTGTGAAGGAGATGCGGCGGCTGATCCATCCGGGGGGCGCCAGCCTTCCAGCGCTCGAAGGGGAAGAAGAGGGCGAGAACGTTCCAGCGGGACTCATTCGCTACAAGCCGAATCAGCCGGCGCGGCGAAAAAAGAAACCCAAGCCCGAGCCCAAGGAAACCGATGGTATTTCGTCGTATGAGGAAGCCATCCGAACCTTGCGCCAATCCATTTTGCTGCCCGATCTGGACCGCCGGGTCAAATCGCTGTTG
This sequence comes from Bryobacteraceae bacterium, assembly GCA_036501045.1. Taxonomy (GTDB): domain Bacteria; phylum Acidobacteriota; class Terriglobia; order Bryobacterales; family Bryobacteraceae; genus Bog-105. The sequence continues at coordinate 4,602 of DASYAX010000258.1, read as the reverse complement.
ATTACTAGCGCCACGCCGGGAGAGGGCAAGTCAACGGCCATCATTCACCTGGCGGTCGCGCATGCCGAGCAAGGCAAAAGAACGCTCATCATCGACGCCGACCTGCGGCGCCCCAGCGTTCACAAGAAGCTCAACCTCAATGGATCGCTGGGCCTCTCGAACGTGTTGCTGGGAGAATTTCGCTGGCAGGAAACGATTGTCAGAAACGAAAAATGGCCGGATCTGTATGTCGTGCCGGCGGGAACCGCCTCACGCCGGGCTTCCGACCTGGTGGGTTCCATGATGGTGGATATTCTCGATGAAGCAGCCAAGGAATACGACCTTATCCTGGTGGACGCTCCACCCATGCTCGGTTTTGCGGAGGCCATGCAAGTGGCTAAATCGGTGGATGGCGTGGTGATCATGGCGCGCGCCGGACAAACCAGCCGGAAAGCCGTGGCGATCGTGCTCGCCACGCTCAAGCGGCTCCACGCGAACGTCATAGGCCTGGTACTGAACGAAGTAGACAAGAGCAGCAGCCAAGGCTATTACTACTACAGCGACTACCGCAAATATTACGCGAACTCCGAGCGTTAAAACTGTCGAGCATTTGCGGCGCGCTGCGCTGGCCGATATGCCACGAGTCGCATTTCTGACGAACTTCATCCCGCCGTATCAAAACGGCGTGCTGGAATGCTTGTCGCGCCGTTATGACGGGATGCGGATTCTGCTTTCCACGCCCATGGAATCCAATCGTTCCTGGAAACCGGAATGGCAGGGGCTGGATGTCGTGGTGCAAAAAACCGTTACGCTAAAAGGACGCTGGCGGCATCCGGCCGGCTTCAGCGAGCCATTGGCGGTACATATGCCGATTGACACGGTACAGCAACTCAAACGCTTCTCGCCCGATGTGGTGATCTCGGGAGAGATGGGCGCGCGTACGCTATTGGCTGTTCTCTATCGAAAACTACATAGCAAGTCCCGGTTGATTATTTGGGTGGAAGTGGCGGAGCCGGCCGAGCATGGCCGGGGTCTGGCTCGCCGCATCTTACGTAAGGCGCTAGCTAAGAACGCGGATGCATTTGTGGCGATCGGCGGAAGGGCTGCCCGCTACCTCCACGGCTTGGGGGTGGACGGGAAAAAGATCTTCCAGGCTGCTTACGCAACCGATGTGAATCGATTTTCCGCGAACGGCGTCAGCCGGCCGCCCGGGCGCGCAAGAACGCTGCTATACGTTGGCCAGTTGATCGAACGAAAGGGACTGATTCCCTTCCTCGAGGTTTTGTCGGCATGGGCGCGCGAAAACCAAGATCAAAGCATTGAGTTCATCTTTGCAGGCGGCGGCCCTCTTGCCGAGGCGCTGGAGCGAACGCCCGCCGCCTCCAATATCAAACGGACATTCCTGGGTGTCTTGCCCTACGATCAGCTTCCGGCGGTATACGGCAATGCCGGAATTTTGGTTCTGCCGACGCTGGCCGATACCTGGGCAGTGGTCGTCAACGAGGCTCTGGCGGCAGGTTTGCCGGTTCTCGGCAGCGTTTACGCTCAGGCGGTTGAGGAATTGATTGACGAAGGACGGAATGGCTGGCGATTCCGCGCCGACCGCGCGGAAGAAATATACGGCGCGATCGACCGGATGATGAAAACACCGCCGGACGAACTGGAAAGGATGCGAACGCGCGCCCGCACAACGGCACTCGCCCTTACACCGGGCCGTGTAGCGGACTTGGTCGATGCGGCGGTGAGCGCCTGCGTGCTCACATGAACCTTCCCGTAGCGCTCTACATTTTTCTTTTCGCGATCGCGATCTTTGCGCCGCTGCGCTGGAGCATCGTGGCTTACCTGGTGCTTTCGGCCGTCGATTTCGATTCCGGCAATAGCGGCATCGGCATTCTCAACGCGGCCAAGGGACTCGTTTATCCGCTTTACCTGTTGTGGCGATTGAGAAGTCAAGCGGGCCACAAAACCACGGTGCTCGCGCCGGTCGCGTGGCTTTTCTTTGTCGCTTATGTAGCGATTGCGTCTATCTGGTCTCAATTCCCACTCTCGGCCGTAAAGCTGGTGGGAGAAATGATCGGATCGCTTTTGATTTGCCTTGCTTTCCTGCGAGCAGCCAAGGGAGGCTATCTCACGCCGTCCATCCTTCTTCCGGTGACCATTGGAGTCTTGACGCTGGGTGTATTGCGCGGCATTTTCCTGCCCGGGTACGGCGACGAGCGCGACCGCTTCAATGGGTTCACTACGGCCCAGGGCTACGCGTCTTTGTTGGTCTCGCTATACGCTCTGGCCCTGTGCTCCAAGTCGCTTAGACCGGTTGTTCGCGTGCCGGTTTGCGCGGGTCTCTTCCTCGCGGTCGTGTTTAACGGCAGCCGGATTTGGTTGCTGGGCCTGTTGGCGGCGACGCTGATTGGATTATTTATTTCGGAGGCCAAGAGCTGGCTAAAAATATGCACCGTTGGTCTGGGAATTCTGGTTGCGGCCGGCGTCGTGTGGGCAAGCGATCCCATCATGACGCTGATCGCGAAAAGCGCTCGCTCTAGCCGTATTGCGGCGATACTGACCGCGGTGTATGAAGGCGACGAAAAGTCTACTGGATTGGGTACGTACCGCTTTCGGCGCGGCTTGTACCAGCACGCCATCGAAGCGATCGAAAGCTCTTCCGCCACGCAACTGATGGTGGGGCATGGCACCTCAAACGGCCGCTTCCTGCGCGGCGATTTGAATAAAGGCATCGGCGATCCAAACAGAGCCGTGCACGATGAATGGCTGCGCATTTTTTACGAATGGGGCATTGTCGGATCGCTGTTGTGGCTGGTTTTCGTCGGGTCCATTATCGTCTATGCGTATCAAGGCGTGCGAAGGGACAAGCGTGGATATGCCAGGCCTCTGCTGGCCTATCTGCCCGCGTTTCTGGCCGGGCTTTCAACGGAAAATATCCTTGCCGGCGCAGGTTACGCCGCCAATATCGGCTTGCTGTTCTTAATTGCCTTGGCCAGCGTTTCTCACCGGCAGATGGCGAAACAGGCGCCGCGCTGGCGGCGGCTGGAGCCACGTGAAAGAGAGCAGATGGACCTGATCGGCCGGCGGGGCCCATGAGGATTCTGCAAGTTCACAATTTTTACCAGAAGCCCGGCGGCGAAGATCAAGTCTTCGCGGCGGAATACGAACTGCTGACGAGCCGGGGCCACTTCGTGATGCAATATTCGGCGCACAACGACGAAATCGGTCGCATCTCTGGAGTTCGAGCCGGTGTCCGGACGATTTGGAATCGGCAAAGTTATCGTGACGTCCGGCGCCTTCTCAAAGAACATGCATGCGATCTTTTGCACGCGCATAATACCTTTCCGCTGATCTCGCCCGCCATTTACTACGCGGCCGAAGCCGAACGGGTGCCGGTGATCCAGACGCTGCACAATTATCGTTTACTCTGCCCGGCGGCGAATCTCTTTCGCGAAGGACGCGTTTGCGAGCAATGCCTGGGATCGCGGCTGGCTTATCACGCCGTGGCGCATCGCTGTTACCGGCACAGTGCTCCAGCCAGCGCAACCGTGAGCCTGATGCTCGCGGGTCATCGCATCGCCGGGACATGGAGATCGAAGGTCAAGACGTACATTGCATTGACGGATTTCGCAAAAGGCAAATTTATCGAGGGAGGATTACCGGAAGATAGACTCACCGTCAAAGGAAATTTTCTGCCGGTCGATCCGGGCGCAGGTAGCGGATCGGGAGGATACGCGCTTTTCATCGGCCGGCTGGCGGCGGGAAAGGGCATCGGCACGTTGCTCGGCGCCTGGGCACGCCTTGGAGAACAATTGCCGCTCAAAATCGCTGGCGACGGCCCGATGCGTGAGTCCGTACGGAAGCAGGCCACGCAGCTCAACATCGATTATCTGGGACGCTGCCCGCACGCGGGAGTCATCGAGCTGCTGAAGAGCGCGGAGCTGTTGATATTCCCTTCGCTATGGTATGAGGGTCTGCCGATGACGATCATCGAGGCATTGGCTTGCGCTACACCGGTTATCGCTTCCTCCACCGGCCCCATCAACGAACTCATCGTGGACGGAGTCAACGGATTTCGATTTTTGCCGGGCGATGCGGACGCCCTGGTGGATTGCGTGAGAAACGTGTTGGCACATCCGGAGCGCCGCGCGCCGCTCCGGCTTTCCGCACGGGCGGATTTTGAGCAGCGCTACACTCCTGAGCGGAACTACCAGTCGTTGATGAGAATCTACGACCACGCTCTCGCCGGGATGGACCACCTGTGAGCGCCACTGTGGCTAGCGAACCGGCCGTCGTTATTCCGCAAAGCAGATCGCGTGCCTGGGCCACGCCTGCATTTATCCTGGTGGATATTTCTGATCTTGAGCTGGCGTGCTCGGCTGTCATACGCGGTTTTTCCTGCACTCCGTTTTCCCGATTGCTCTCAACGCGCCGCAATACCAAGGCTTGGCTCTGGGCGTTGTGACGCTTCCTTTTGCCTATTACGTTGTGGGTCTGTACCCGGGCTACGGAATGGGCGCCCTACGGCGAATTCGGGCGCGCGTGTATGCGACGTTCACCGTCTTTGCGCTATTAGTCGCCTGGAACTACGCGTTTCAGGACCGCCAGTGGTCGCGCGGAGTT
>DASYAX010000257.1:0-34564 GCA_036501045.1 Bryobacteraceae bacterium | reverse complement strand
CGGCCTCGCTTGCAAGAATGCGATCCTGATCGTGGAATTCGCGCGCGAGCTGGAAATCCGGGGCCGCGCGACGATTGCGGCCGCGATGGAAGCCGCGCGCCTCAGGCTGCGCCCGATTCTGATGACGAGCTTCGCTTTCGTGATGGGCGTGGTGCCGCTCGTCCTGTCCTCCGGCGCCGGCGCGGAAATGCGCCACGCAATGGGCGTCGCGGTATTTTTCGGCATGCTGGGCGTTACGTTCTTCGGTCTTTTCCTGACGCCGGTGTTCTATGTTTCGCTGCGGGCATTGGAGAAACGCGTTACACGAACCGAAGCGGTCCATCATCATGTTTGATGTTTCCTTCAACTCACCTGGCTCGACGACGATGCCCGCCAAATTCGATCTGCTTCGACTGCTTCAAGCGGCTGCTGGCGCATTTCGGGCACAATCGGACAGAGAGCTGCGTACGCAGATTCCGGAACCGAGCGCGGCGCGCGCGGTCCTAATTCTCCAATTCGGACGCAGCGGCGGAGCTTCTCAAACACGGCTGTCGCGCTTGCTCGGTCACAAACCGATGACGGTGTCACGGCTGCTCGACAGTCTCGAACGCCGAGGTCGCCCAAACATTTCGCGCCCAATAGCGAAAACTGTATTGAACCCTTTCACGTTCTTGGCCAAAATCTCTTGTTGGCGAACGCTTTTCCGGAATCAGACTTGAAGTAGCGCTCAAGGGAGCGAGCGGTGTTTTGGTCGCGGACAGCTACGTAAGATGCGAGCGTTGCGGGTAGTAGGCGGCGTGTCGAAACCACCAGTCCATTTGCGTTCACGTTCAATCGAACGCGAAGATCGTTGGTGGAACCAACGTACACGTCATCATTCCGCAAACGAAGAAAATAAACGTACCACACAGTCGTTGGGTCCGCGCCCGTTTCCGCGGACGGTAGACCATTTGCGGTTCCAGTTTGTGTCGGACACTTGTCAGCGTTATTGGGCGGGAAAAACAAAGACAAATGACTTGCAGTCTCCCTTCGCTCCTGCGGAGCTTCCGCCTTTGCGCGTTGCGCCTCGGCGGACAAGTCGCGAGACACCCTACGCTGCTCGAAACGCGGTGGCCTGCCACCCGTAGCTGCGAAGCAGCGAAGGGTGGCGCACCCGACAGGATAGAAATGAGAACTGGCTTCTTATCGTGGCTCGTCCAGTCCGACCACGCCGGGTCGTCCAAGATTACCTTGGATCGTGAAGTTTGGGCGCCGCCGGGTGGGTTCGAACGCGCACGTTTCAGGTTGCCAGATCTAAGGTGCTTCAGAATCGAAGGGACTCTTTGCTGTATTCGGCGCGGGGCGACTAACTGTGCCACCAGGTGTGTAGTCCCATGGAACCACCTCCGGTTGCCAAATTCCGGAAGAAATGAAAGAATTCAGCCCTGCCGAATCGGGCGGAGCTGCGGAGCGGAAAATGCCGACTCAATCACTGGACCCATCTTTCCAAGAAGTCCTTTGGGGGCGCCACATTGCAACACTCGGAACTGAAAACGCAGATGGAACCATCCACCTGACAGCGGTCTGGTACCTTTTCGAGTCCGGCTGCCTGTTTGTCGCGACTTCTTCCAAGAGCCGAAAAGCTCGCAATGTTGCGGCCAGATCGAAGGCTTCACTGATGGTGGACCTGCGAAGAGCTGGAGCGGAGCGTGGTGTAACTGCTACAGGAACAGTCGAACTGACTACAGGCGAGCAGTCCCAAGAAATAAATCGGCGCGTACATGCCCGATATCTGAGTGCGACAGCGATGTCCGATCCCCACATCGGGCCCGTGTTTGCCTCGTTTGATGATGTCACGATACGACTTACGCCGGCGTCGTGGATATCGTGGGACATGGCCGTGCTGGACGCCCAAGCCCTCGGGGGGCGATTGGGCAGAACGCCCGGCTACCTGCTGCCCTTAGATTGACGGTGGTTGGCGGACTGGTGCACCGCTACTCAGGTGAGTGTCGCATCCCTTCGCACGGTTTGCGCACCGGAAGGGATTCGAACCCCTGACCCCCAGATTCGTAGTCTGGCGAGAAATTGAGGGTTTCTGCGGGTTTTCGCTCGCGCCGCGTGTAACTTCCACGCACGCACTTATTTTCTACGCGCCACAAGTTACACGCCGGGGTGCCTGCGCGGTCACACTGATCGGACCCAAATCCGCCGATACCCTGCAATTCGCCCGGTGATCGTCTAAGCTTCCTTGCGGGTGCATCAAAGCGGGCGCATGCGGTATCTCATCGAAGCGGCGCGGTCGAGGGGGCTGGACAAGATCGCCATCGCCTATGCGGTGTCTGCCTGGGGAGTGGTGCAAGCGGCCGCGATCGCCGCGCCCGCTTATGCCTGGCCGCAATGGGTGCTGCAGCTGATCATCGTCATCGCCCTGTTCGGGCTGCCGATGGCATTGATCGGCGCCTGGGCGCAAGGTGTTCGCACAAGCGCCGGCGGCGCTCTCAAGCCTTCGCGCACGGATTTGCACGTGCTGGCGACGTTGAGCATCGGCGCGGTCATCCTCGCTGGAATCGTGCTCTCGATATTCTGGCCGCGCGCGAGCCTTACGCGGCCGGCGGAAGTCCCGCAACGTCAGCGCGCGCAGGCCTCCATCGCCGTGCTCGCTTTCAACAACATGAGCGACAATCCGAAAAACGAGTATTTCAGCGACGGCATCTCCGAGGAGCTGCTCAACGATCTCGCCCAAGTGACCGGACTGCGCGTGGCAGGGCGAACTTCGTCGTTCTCCTTCAAGGGCAAGAGCGCAACCATCGAGGACATCGGCAAGGCTCTCGGCGTACGTACCGTGCTCGAAGGCAGCGTTCAGCGCGAGGGTGATCGCGTGCGCATTACCGCCCAGCTGATCGATGCCACCAACGATTTTCACATCTGGTCGCAGACCTACGACCGCGAAATATCCGATATCTTCGTCGTGGAAGACGAAATCTCCCGCGCCATCACGCAGGAGCTGACCAGACGGCTGCTCCCCGACACGGCGTCCCATAACGCAACGCTGGCAAAATCAAAGATCAATCCCGCTGCCTATACGGCTTATCTGCAGGGCCTCTTTTTCTGGAACAAGCGCAACAGGGACGACATGGAACGCGCCGCCGATTTCTTCAAACAGGCAATTGCGCTCGAACCCGATTACGCGGCGGCGCATGCAGGTCTCGCCAGCGTCTACTGCGTTCTCTTTCTGAATGGGCAACGGCGGGACATCATACAGGAGGCGAAAGATGAAACAGCCGCAGCGCTCCGCCTCGACCCGAACAATTCCTGGGCATTATTGAACGAGGCGGGGCTTGGCTTGGCCAGCTGGAACTGGATGAAGGCTGACACCGATCTGCGCCGTGTGCTGGAGCGCAATCCAAACAATGCCGATGCCGAGCACGTCTATGCCACTTTTCTCCTCACCCTAGATATTCCGGAGGCGGCTCTTGCGTGGGATCGGCGCGCCGGCGCCGTCGATCCGCTTGCACCGATCTATCGCACCGATGCTGGGCTGGATTTGCACGCGCTCGGTCGTGACGAAGAGGCAATCGCGGAATTCAGAACTGCGCTCACGCTTGACCCGAATTATGCTTTTGCGCTTGGAGGCATCTGCGCGTCCTATGCCGACACAGGCAAACTGAACGATGCCATGCAGGTCCTGCGCGGCAGGCTTTTGGCCGCCGATGGCGAGAATGGCGCCAACACACTTGGGTGCGAAGTGGCGATTGCTGGACGCAAAAACGACGCGCGTGAACTAAAACGGCTCGCCCAACTCTCCGAGCAACTTTATGCCGACGGTGGCGTAACTGCCAGCGAAGTCGCCTATCCCTACGCGTTTGCCGGCGATTTCGACGCCGCCATACGGTGGTTCGAAAGGGCATACGACGATCGCGATTTTCTTCTCTTGGGCTGGCTCCCGGGTCGCGATCTTCCGTTGGCGTTCAAGGCCGATCCGCGCTGGCAAGCGTTCATGCAGCGGCCATTGCTGAAGAGTTGGCAGGCGGCGCACGACCGCATCGCCGCTAAGCTCGCCGCGCATCGCGATCCGCTGTCATTGCCGTGACGCTAACGCGTGGCCAGTCACTGAACCCCAGACTGCATTTGTAACAACGGGGGTCTGTCTCACCAAAAACCCAGCAAAACTGGCGCACCGGAAGGGATTCGAACCCCTGACCCCCAGATTCGTAGTCTGGTGCTGCACCAAAAACATGGCGTAACGCCGCGTAACAAATCTGGTGCGCTAGTAGCGAAAAATCCAATATGAGGCTTGCATTAATTGGGGACGTTAGCCATTGTTACCAACGGTGGGTAACAGTGCATAACCGGGCACGTCTGTTACCCAGGTGTTACCCAAACGGACCACCAGATTTTGCCGAAGTTGAAACTCACGGATGCAGCAGTTCAACGCCTGAAGGCACCAGCTGGCGCTCGCATCGATTATTTTGACGCGAGTTTGGGTGGCTTCGGCCTGCGGGTCTCGGGCCCGCCTCCCACGCATCCGGGCAATCCCTGCCGGAAATCCTGGTTCTTGTTCTATCGGTATCGCGGCGAGCAGAAACGCCTCACGCTGGAGCCCGTCTATCCTGCGCTGACGCTTGGCGAAGCTCGCAAGCGGGCGCATGACGCCCTGTGCGAACTCGCAGAAGACACCGACCCGGCTGCCCGAAAGGCCGACGAACAGAAGCGGGCAGACGCGATTGAGGCCGTCATTGGCAAATATCTGGCGCGCCGCCCGAAACCGGGAAAGAAACCACTGTCTCCGAGGTACTTGGCGGAGACGAAACGAAATTTCGACAACCATGTCATTCCGCGATGGCGCGGACGAATGATCAAGGAAATCACTCGTCGGGACATCAACGATCTTATTGATGCTGTTATGGAAAACGGGACCGATGTACGGGAAGATAATGGCAAGAAGCGGCATGTGCCCGGGGGGCCTATTGCCGCCAACAGGGTCCTGTCCGCAATCAGTGGCCTTTTCAACTGGTGCGTGGCTCGTGGCATCATGGAGGCGACGCCAGCTGCCCGAGTCGAGAAACCCGCAGGCGAAAACGTTGGTGGACGGGCGCTTGACGCCAACAACAACGCAGGTGAAATCGGCAGCCTGTGGCCCGAATTCGAGGCTTTAGGGTATCCGTTCGGACACTTCTTCTCGCTTGCCCTTCTCACCGGACAAAGACGCGATGAAGTCGCGGCTCTCCGATGGGATGAAATCGACGAAGCGAAGCTCATCTGGACCCTACCAGCGACACGCACCAAATCTGGTCGCGCGCACATTGTACCGCTCTCTCCTCTCGCAATGTCGATACTGAAACGTGCTAGAGCGGATCGTCTCACGCTTTTCGCGACCTGCGCCGATGAGAAAAAAAAGATCGGCCCTTATGTGTTTACGACGACGTTTTCCTCGCCGATCTCCGGCTATAGTCGTGCCAAGCTCAGGCTGGATCGGGCGGTGAACGCTGTGCGCAAGTCCCAGGGACTAAACGAGTTGCCACCGTGGCGCATCCACGATTTACGGCGAACCGTTGCGACGCATCTCGCTGCACTGAATGTAGACAAGTCTGTAATCGCCAGAATTCTAAATCATGCGCCAAGTGGCGTAACCAACAAGCACTATATTGTATTCGAATACTTACCGGAGAAACGCCATGCGTTGGAAGCGTGGGGGCGACGCATCGAAGAATCGGCTACCCCACGACCCGCGAAGGTCACTAACCCGCATACCCGGGATGACAATGGAGTTGGAAGGGCGCGTGACGCGATTCATACATAGTTATCAGACGCTTATGCCAACGATTTGGCTGCAATTATGACGCATCCGATGGGTGAGTCGGATTTGGACGTTTCTCGGCTTACTTTTGACCGGCTAAGATCGGAGTTGTTCAGCTGCTTAGTGGGCATCCTGTCGGCGAGCACTTCCACATGACCAATTCACAGACTCCCGGGGTCGGCCGTCCGTCGGGCAGCGGTACCCATTCTCGCCAAAAAGGTCCCAAGAAAAAGAGCCGCAAAATCCCGTCGGCTGCTTTGCAGCTTTTCCCTGTCAGGACCCTGTCAGAGGACGAATTAAAACTGCTGTCCGGCTATTTACAGGTTTGGCTGGCGGGAACAGCCAGAAGGGAAATCAACGATGCCGTCGCAGTCTTCGTTCGGCGAGTGGCAGCCCGCACTCTGCTGCCAACTCTTTCAAAGTATCGGGCACGACTCGGAAAGGCCTCGGGAGCGGCACATAATCTCATCGCGCTGTTCGCTCCAATATCAAACAAAGGATCAAGGGGAAGTACATTCAACATCGAAAATGCCACTTTCGCGCTGTTATGTAATATCCATGGCGTAAAGAAATTTGACAATGAGGCTCGGTGTCTTCGCAGAATTGCGAAGCTCTGCGACGCCACCACGATTCAAACCAAAGGCCAACGGGGCCGTTCCCCAAAAGCAGACCTCGACCAATATCTCGAAAGGCTAATTGGGCTGGCGGCGGAACTCAACGCGCCGCTCGAACTCCCCGGCAGTACCCCTCCACCGGCGCACGACTTGGACGATGAATGGAAGGGACAAACACCGCTTTTTCGTTTTCTTCGCCATGCCTTGGAAATCGCTGTCAATGTCGGAGTCGATGCCGCTGAGAGTTCTTTTCTCGGTGCTACCGAAAAAGACGCGTCGAAGCGAGCGCTCCGATCTTGCAAAAATATTGGCGAAAGCGCAATTGCAAAACATTTCCTAAGGGCGAGACGGAGAGTGACTTACAAGGCCAACAAATAGCGAATTGTTATTTCATTTATTTCCCTATTTTTTGGTTGCCGGACTTGGTTCTATTCAGACTGAAGAACAGCTGGATCGAATTTCGTGCCACAGCATGAGTCCTCGCGGGTAAAGCAAAAGCAGAGACACGCTTCACAGGGAGCGAACCCCACAGACCTTCTCAAGAGCGCCAGCGTCCGCATAGTTCTCGGCGATATTTCGGCCATGACGCTCTGGCGGTGGACGGAAGGACTGGGATTCCCGCAACCAGACACAGTGATTCAAGGCCGGAAGTTTTGGCGGCGCGAAACCATCGAAGCGTGGATCGCCGAGCAGAGCGGGTCGAAGCCCAAGAAATCAGTCCGAGCGGAAACAAGTGTGCGCCGCCCCACGCGTATCGGGGACTCGCAGGCTCTCGCAGCGAAGGATGTTCCATGCCATGTGACGGCGAAATGACCGCCAATATTTGTGCAACAAATTCTGACCAGGCGTCTGGTCTGGATCTGGCCGAAAGCGATGTCGCGACCCCAAGGGAACTCGTCGCTGCGCTTCACAGACACAAATGGACTGTGGTTCCGGTGACTCAGCATGAGATTCTCCACCTGGAGGGAATCGGCCGAAGCCTCGAACTCTATTACATACTCGAAACACAATCAGCGTCTTTTGTTGCTGAGTTTGCCGAACGCATGCAGATCGCCGCGCCCAGTGGCTCAGACAGCGCGGCGTTCTGCCTTAATATGTTCATTGACTATGCGGGCGGGAGCTTCCCGCTCTCACGCGATAGCGGAGGTTTGCGATATCTCAGCGCACTGCGCGTCAAGCCGAGTGGTGTGGTCGCTCTTGGTCGCCAACGCGGCCAAGGTCTGGACGTGTGGTATCGGCGGTATCTCGAACTCCGGAGAAGTAGGCGGAACTCGAACGGCAATTCCGAGCAGATCCTGAGCTCCAATGGGCGCTCGCTTACGTCGCTCTTCCCCGACCCGCTCAAAGTCGTTGGCGACTGTGCACTTGTCGAAGTCCGGCTGGATAAGGCCCACCCGCCGCGATTTACTATCTTGGAAGCCGATTCCCTGCCTCGAATTGACAACGATGCTCATCGCCACGCCCAGTGGGCTGCGATCGCCGCATTCGCGCGGAATGGGGCGTCAAATAATAAGCCAGACGCAGACACGCAGAGGACCAACGCAGACCCCGGCACGGCAGATCCAAACGATTTATCCACACGCCAATGAGGCGAACGATGCGCACGATGCGCACGCACGTACTTATATTCCAACTGGCCGTCATGCTGCGTTCGCCATGATCGAACACTGAAACACCAACGAACATCACGAGGAGATCCAGATGGAAAAAACAAATTGGACGTGGCGGTACAAGTTCACGGTGACCGTGGACCAGCGCGCGTGTTTTCAGACCTTCCTTAAAAAATTGAAGCGCGAGGTGATCGGCAAGCGCGGCACGGTCGAATTTGTTTTGGTCGGGCCTGCGCGCCTTACATCCGCGGAAAAGGCAGCCGCCAAAGCGGAACTCGTTGCGCGCGAGGGAGAGGGCTTCTTAAGCTTGATCAATCCACCTCCGAAGCACAAGTGGAAGGCTTACCGGTAGTCGCACCGATGCCGAACAGCGCTCTCAGCGTGGTGGAAGCCGTGTGTGCGGCGATTGGCGCGGGCTTCGGCGTCATACCGCTGCGTGCAGGCAGCAAGAAACCAGCGATCAAGGAGTGGCAAAAGCGGCCATTTCGCGACCGTAGATCAGCTCGCCGTTACTTCGACGAACACCCGGACGCCAACTTTGCGATCACAACGGGCGCGGCGTCTGGCATTGTGGTCATCGATGTTGATGGCCCGAAGGGTAAAGCGTCGCTGCGAAAGCTCATCGACAAGTACGACAAGCTTCCCAAGACGGTGCGTGTGGAAACACCCAACGGGCAACACCTTTATTTTAGGCACCCCGGCGGCGTGGTCCGAAACTCCGCTGGAAAGCTGGCGCTAGGTATCGATGTGCGAGGTGACGAAGGATACGTCGTCGGCGCCGGCAGCCTGCATCCCGATGGTGACCGGTATCGCTACAAAGAAGGCCGGGCGCTGGGCGACGTTAGAATCGCGCGCATGCCGGGGTGGCTGGCAAAGAGACTAAGGAAGCGCACACCGACCGAGCCCCCAAAGCTGATCGCGGTTGATGACGAGGTTCGCCCGCGCGTGAAGGCATACTGCGTCCGCGCGCTGGAACTCGAAGCGTTGCGCGTCAGGAACGCTCCCAAGGGGCAACGCAATGACACGCTGAATCGCGCCAGCTTCGAAATCGGACAGCTCCTGCCCTACGGCCAATTGGTGGGCTCCACAGCGCGTGCGCAGCTGAGCGCGGCCGCCACTGCAAACGGCCTTGACGATGACGAGGTCCAAGCGACGATTGACAGTGGCGTCAAGGCGGGTGAGCGCGAGCCACGCAAATTGCCGTTCTCTGGCGCCCCTAAGGTGCCGCGGTTCCAGCCCAAAAAGGGGGCCAAGAGCGCGAAACCGAGTGCGATCACTAGGAAACTGACTCGGCTTGGAGAAACAGACGCTGACAATGCCACACGCTTGGTCGAGCGGTATCGCGGCACGATCATGTGGACGCCGGGACTGGGCTGGCTCGTCTATGACGGCAAACGTTGGGTTCCCGATGAACACGGCAAACGCCTCATGCTCGCCGTCAACGTTGCGAAGGCAATCAAGCGAGAAGCTGAATACCTGACCGACAGTGGTGACCGCACGAATCGCCAAAAATTTTCGAAGAAATCAAAGAACAAGCCGGACTTGGAGCGCATGCTCGACCTGGCGCGACCATCCCTCGCCATCGACGATGATCGCCTCGACCGTGACCCGTGGCTATTAAACGTAGCCAACGGCACGATTGATCTTAAGACGAGCGTCCTAGAGCCGCACGACGCAAGCAATCTGATCACCAAGATTGCGAACGTCGCCTACTTGCCCGATGCGCCATGCGACAAGTTTAAGAAATTCATTCGCCACATCACAGGCGGCAACAAACAGCTCGCGCGTTACCTGAAAAAGGCGTTCGGCTACTCCCTGACGGGACTGACGAACGAGCAGGTGCTTTACTTTCTTTTCGGACCGCCCGGGACCGGAAAGTCGACGATCCTTAACCTGATCCGGACCCTGCTCGGTGATTACGGCAAGCACACGCCGACCGAAACCCTGGTGGTGAAGCACTTTGACAACGCCATCCCAGCCGATCTTGCCCGTCTTAAGGGCGCCCGCATGGTGACTGCCATCGAGGCAAGCCACCACCATCAGCTCGATGAAGCCAAAATCAAGGGCATGACAGGCGGTGATGCGATCACGGCGCGGTTCATGCGACAAAATTTCTTCGAGTACACGCCTGAATTCAAGCTCTGGTTCGCCTCGAACTATCTGCCCCGGGTCAAGGTAACCGATGACGGTATCTGGCGGCGGCTGGTCATCATTCCGTTCAACGCTCAGGTACCCAAGGAGGCCCGAGATCTCTTTCTCTCGCACAAGCTGCAGCAGGAGGCCGCAGGGATCCTCGCCTGGGCCGTTCGGGGGGCGCTGCTGTGGCAGAAGGAGGGCTTCAAGGAGGTCAACCTAATCGAGGCAACCAAGAAAGCCTGGCGCCACAAGGCGGATACCGTAAGGACGTTTGTGCAGGAGTGCTGCAGGATTTCTGGTCCCGCCGATGTGGTCCAGTCGTCGGTTTTGTTCGCGCGTTACCAGCAGTGGTGCACGTCGGAGGGCGAAACGCCGTGCTCGACGAAAATGTTCAAGGCACGATTGCTCGAACAGAACCTGACTCACCGTCGCGTAAAAAAGGGCAGTGTCTGGGCCGGCATAAAGCTCATGGAGAACTAGCCACGAAGGATTGCCAGCCAGTGGTTGCAGCAGTGGCAGCACCACCAATTGAAATCATGAGCGAAGTAAATCGTTGAACGCACCAATATGGGTAGCTGCAACCACTGCAACCAACGGAAATCTTCAAATTACAATCACTGGAATAGGATGATGTGATGAAGAAGCGGAAAAAGAAGTGCTCGCGAAGGGTGGAACCCGTCGGCTGCGTTCATGTACGGTCTTAACAATGACAAAATGTGCCCATGCCCAAAGATATTTCTCAACGATGACAAAGCATTTAGGGCATTTTGGGATGGTCGCTGGACCGCGGAGCTTATTGAAGACCGGCTTAAGGGGGGAATACCGCTCGACGACATGCCATTCGGCTTCCAACAGGTTCAGGTCGACGAAACCGGCCAGGATATTTCGGAGGTGTTCGTGGCTCGGCTCAGGGGTATCTGACCTCTGATTTCGACCTCTAACTCGTTCGCTCGGGCATGAATCGCTGGGATGATTTTTGGTGAAGACGTCGCACGGAGGGTTCGCGCCTCGTTGACGCTGGTGATGCCGCCGGCATCGACCCCGTTCCGACGCTCCCCATTGCTGACCCTTCGATATTGAGAGCGGTTGCCAAGGGCTATATTTGGTGAAACATTGCGTGAATGACGAAATATGCGCACCAAATTTACCGGGGACGGCCTGGCAAGCTGAAGTGCTTGCGATGCAAGAAGGCGTTTGCCGTCCCTAAACGAGGTCGGCTGCCGCGCTACTGTTCGGATACATGCCGCCAGCTGGGTTACCAGCAACGGAAATGGCGGAGGCCACAACTTGTGGAAGCGCTGGCGGCTGATTTGGCCACGGTCAAGGTTCAGGACCTGATCCGGGCGGAGGTGCACCGGGCACTGCAGGACTGGGGCGTGATCCCGGCTGGATCGTCGTCGCCCAAACCCCCGACCAGAAAAGTGGAACGCAAGCTGTCTTTGGTGCCGAAAGAACCGGATGCGGACAAGAATGGGAACGATGGCTCAGCGCCTGGGGCGACGTGACTGCTGATGTCGCAGCCCGGGATTGAAGATACGCATGATCGTGGGCTATAGCCGATCACTACGAGAAAACTTTGATGTCCGGATTTCAACGTCAAGACGGAGACTGGACGCGGTTTCGCGGCTTGCCGGACCTTGAGGAGCTCGATCTGCATTTTTCCGAGAGGGAACGTGGGCCGAGAACGACGTCGTATTCTGAAGCCATGGCCAACGTATATGAATTGGTCCTGTCAGGGCTGGAGGCGGCATATCGAGGAGGGAGTACGAAATATCTGCTGATTACCCATGGTCACTCAACATCTCGCCCCGGGCAGACCACGGCTCGTTCTCAAGTCAGGCGGCTTATGCGAAGCTCGGATGCGACGCCGTATATCGTCCGCAAAAACTGCATTCAGCACTGCTCCGTTTTTGTTGCAGCTATCAGGCAGCAGCCATCGCTGGAGTAAAAACAGGGTAGGTCCCAACCAAAAACCACCGACTCTCCCCAGTGCTGTGCCGGCCTGTTCACATGCCTTGGGGTCGCTTAGGCCGGCCAGCTTTCGCCAGGAAATAAGCGATTTCGACCATTGCCCACGTATCCTGCCGGCAATAAGCCCGCAGCCTTTGCCCGAGCTCGAGCTTCCGGTTGGGCGTGGTTTCGGGATCGAGCACGGCCTCGATGTATGCAACCTGAGCCGCCGTGCCTTCCTGAATTTCGTCGAGCTGATCATAGTCGAGCTCAGGCGCCACGACCGGCAGTACCTTTTTGATCGAAAACGACCCCTCCATTGCTGGGTGATAGAAATGGCTTTTCACGACCGGGTGCAGGTCGAATAGCCGGCCGATGTACGTGCTGAGTACATCTGCGTGTTCAGGATGTCTCTCCGCAAGCTCCTGGAACCGGCAACGCTCGTATGTGGCGTGGTAAACGACAATCGGGCCACCGTCGTTCGGGTCAATGACTTTCAGGATGTGCTCAATGCAGCCCAGCGATGGGTCAGCGCCGGACAGGTCGAGAAACTCGGCGTGTTCAAACTGCCCGGCTTGCCTCTCGATGTGGCACGACCACTGAAACGGGATATGCTCGTAAGGCCGCACACCGCGCCAGCGCGGTACCGGCAAGTCAATGCCCTCGAAATCAAAGTAGTATCGCGGGTACGCCAATGACGCGATCAGCGCGTCTGCACCGTCGGCAAACACAGCTTGGCCGGTTCGGTGGGCGTCCTGGATTCGTCGGTACAGCTCGGCTTGTTTGCCGGTCAGTTCTTCCGACTTCGGCTCGAGTATGGAAACATAGCCGCGGGTTTCGCGAAGCTTTCTGGCCAGATCCTTGCCCGCCTTGTCCGGCAGTAGCTCTATCGGGTGTTCCGGGCCTGGCGGGTCGTGTTCGCAGCAATACGAGTGAAATACGCATGCATAGGGTTTGGTGCACTGCCGGCCTGTGTTGACTGCCGGCATGTCGCCGGCGAGCACAGCCTGTGCCTGTCCGAGCCACCCTGGAACGTCTTCCAGCCTTTGGGCCACATCAGCGGTAACATCGAGCTGGCGAAATAACCCGGAATAGTCGCCGTTTCCCGGGTATCGCCAGGTGTTGTCCAGCAAATTGAGCTCGGCGCGCGCCAGCGGTACGCCTGAACTAGCCATCACCCACGCCTGTATGGCCACATCGTCCAAATGGTGGTCTTCGGCTGCAGCCGGCGTGACGCCATCCTTTTTCAGCCGAAAAGTAGACGCCTTCGTCTCTCGTAACGTGTACGCACCGCCGTCGGGGATGAGCGCATCGGCGCGCGCGTAAAGGCCATCGTACACAAGCGGCACTTCGGCAGCTGCCAGATTGGGCGATTCCCTGAGCAACTCCCTGGCTATCGTGGCTGCCTCTGCTTTGTCCGGAAAGCTGGGCGGCCAGATAAAATCCTTGCCGAGCTGCTCACGTGCTTTGTCACCGACGATATTTCCATCCATTATGCGGCGAAAAGCCGAAACAGATTCCCCCGCGTCCAGATCGGGCTGGTTACGCTCCAGCCACAGTTTTCGCGGACACTGTAAAAACGACTGAATATCGCTCTTGGTAAGCATGCGTATCGCCTCAGCGCGTAACGGCCAGTCATTTTACCTGATCTTTTGGCGAGGCAACAGCTTTCGCCAGGCACGCTCACCACCGGGAACAGATGCGTCAGCGAACGTCACCACAAGAAAGACGGAATTAGACAAAATTAGCGCCGTGCCGAATTGGCAAAAATAGCGACACCGCGATTGGGCAACTGGAGTTTCCTGCGGAATGCCTTTGTCAGTTTTCACGTGTTACGCGATCGAGTTGGTATTTTTGAGGTTCGACGAAAATCGACCTCAGATAGCCAACACATTATCCGGAAATATTTGCCAAGAGAAGGAAACCGCTGGTTTTCGGAAGCAATTCGCCAAGTCGGCAAAACACCCAAACTACCACATGAAACCACCCAAAT
Organism: Bryobacteraceae bacterium; assembly: GCA_036501045.1. Classification (GTDB taxonomy): domain Bacteria; phylum Acidobacteriota; class Terriglobia; order Bryobacterales; family Bryobacteraceae; genus Bog-105. The sequence goes on along the minus strand of DASYAX010000257.1, from coordinate 20,506 downwards.
TACCGGCATTTTCGCTCGAAAGATATATACGTGAGGTGCGCGACGCCGCCGCCACGGCTGCCGAATTGAATCGTTCTTCGGGTGCAGCGTGGAAGACCGTTTTAAGATCCCCTATTTGAGGTGGACAAAGTTCCGAATTGTGGCTGGCCCCTATTTTGACCGGCTTGAGGTCGGGAAAAGGGCGGCATTCCTCACTCTGTAAATTACCGGCATCGCCCACACGATATGCCTGAAAAACTCCGTAACTGCCCGCAGGAGAGGTGAAAGTGCTGAACGGCGCGCGAATTCGCCATGTTCACCCGAATTGCAGCTAATACACCCGAAATTGTCGGCATTTCAGTCCAAAAGCTAGTGCTTAGGCAGGACGAAACACCGCCATGAATGACCGGTTCCCCAAACCGGTAAAGTACCTCTGAACGTCGGCTCGCACCGACAAAATCCGCAACTCAAATCGGAGGCGTTTTATGATTCTCGCAGGCCGCACAATCAAAAACCAGGAATGGTTCGGTAGGATAGCTTATAAAATTGCGCTTCAAGACTGTCATTTCGATCCCGGTGATTTTAATGGCTTGAAATTCGCAATCCAGAGCACAGGCCAGCTCGGCAGGTGGCGCACCAGCGAAAATAAAAGATTTTTTGCGCCTGCGGACGGGCATAGATATTTGGCTTGGCGCGCCGACACCGGCGATCTCGTCGTTGGCATGTCGGGCCAGTACTTACGGACTCTTCCGGATGACTCTTTGGACTCTGCCTCGCATCGAGAAGCCGCAATCGAGATCGTGGAAAGGTTGCGCCAAGAGAAGCGTCGCCGACGGGTGTATGTCGAGGAAGTGCTTGCCGACCGGCACATGGGCAACGTCTTGAAAGATTACCTGGTCAAACATTTTCGGATGAAGGGAACGCAGGCGATGACCGAGCTGGTCGCTAAGGCGGCTAGTATCCGGGTGCCCGGCGCCGAATCAGGGCCGCAACAGGTCCTTCACGTTTTTACCCGCACCGGTGAATACCGCGGTTTCCGGCTGATACCACCGATGGGTCTTGACCTCAATCACGACTGGCCTGACAGCAACATCTCGGTGCCGCGTCGAGGCTGGCTCGTACGTGACAACATCTTGGACCTGACGGTCCCGCTCAGGATCTCGCTCGAAGAATATTCACCGGTCCGGGACATTGATGACGTCGTGTCGAACCTGGATCAGGCTTTGCTGTCGCTGCGGCGGTTAGTAAGGAAAAACAACCCGAACACAACTGCCGGAGCAAGCTGGCGCGCATTTTTCGCAGACCGTAACAACTTTGACGCCGAATCGGTTGCTTACTTCACTGAAGTCATGACTGGTAGCTGGAGGAAGAGCACGCAGGCGAGCGCGTGAATTGGGCCAACCAAGTCTCCCGCAGTGGCGGCGAACGCAAACACCGGACGTATGTCGGGTGCGCCGATTCACAACCGCATGCCGGTCCTGCTCGCGCGCCACTCCCCAGAATGTAAACGTAACAGTTCATGATTCAGCTTAAGGCATGCCGGCTTTGCCGAGCCATTCATGCAGCTTCGACCAGCGCCGTCGGCCCGACACGTTGCGGACCGCAATGGCCAAAGCTTTCTTCTGGCCTACTAAGACCACAAGCAGCTTCCCTCGGGTGACGCCGGTGTATAGCAGGTTCCGCTTCAGCATCGTGTAATGTTGGGTCATGACCGGGATCACGACGGCGGGATATTCGGAACCCTGGCTTTTGTGGATGGTAGCGGCATAGGCCGGCACCAGCATATCGAGTTCGCCAAACCCGTAGGCCAGAGCGCGACCGTCAAAATTAACCTTCAGTTCTCCCGCATCGGGATCGACATCGTCTATGTATCCGATATCGCCGTTGTAGACATCCTTGTCGTAATCGTTCTCGATCTGCATGACCTTGTCACCTGGCGCGAAGGTCCAGCCAAAACGCTCGACCTTGCGTTCCCCGGCCGGGTTCAGTGCCGCTTGCAACTCGATGTTGAGCGAGCGGGCACCGGCGCGGCCACGGTTCATCGGGCACAGCACCTGGATTTCACGGATGGGAGCGAGGCCAAAACGCCGGGGAATGCGGGTCTTCACCAATTCGACGATCCTTGACACTGCGGTCTCGGGATCGTCCGCCTGTACAAAATAAAAGTCGCTTTCCCCATCCGGCCTGGAGATATCTGGAATGACACCGCGATTGATCTGGTGTGCGGCGGTGATGATCTTGCTCTCGGCTGCCTGCCGAAACACTTCCGTCAGCCGCACAACGGGCACGGTGCCAGACGCGATGATATCGGCGAGGACCTGGCCGGGGCCCACAGAGGGCAGCTGGTCGATATCGCCGACGACCAGCAGCGCGGCATCATCGGGGATCGCTTTCGTCAGCGCTTGCATGAGCATGACATCAACCATGGAGGTCTCGTCGATGACGAGCAGGTTGCAATCGAGGGGATGGTCAGGGCCGCGTTTGAAGCTACCTGTTCTGGGGTTGACCTCGAGTAGCCGATGAATGGTCCTGGCTTCGAAGCCAGTGGCTTCCGTCATGCGTTTGGCAGCACGGCCAGTCGGCGCACAGAGCAGAAGGTTCATTCCCTTTGCGCTCAGGATGCGCAGGATCGAGTTGACGGTGGTCGTCTTGCCGACGCCGGGTCCTCCGGTGATGACAAGGACTTTCGACAGCAGGGCCAACCGGATTGCGGTGACCTGACTTTCCGCAAGTGACATTGCGGTCTTCTGCTCGATCCACGGCACTGCCTTGTCCGGATCGATATAGGGCCACGGCAGCTTTCCGTTGACCAGGCGCTGCAGCCGCTCGGCGATGATCTGCTCAGCCCGATAAAGTGCACCAAGGAAAATGCAGGGTGTGTCCCCGACCACGTCAGCGATGACAGTGCCTTCGGCCAATTCGAGATTGAGCGCAGTGAGAACCAGTTCCTTGCCGACCTCCAGCAGCTTGACCGCCAGCGGCACCAGTTCCTCGGCCGGCAAGCCGCAATGACCTTCGTCCATAGCTTCCGTCAGCGCGTAAGAGATCCCCGCTCGCACGCGGATCATGGCGATCTTTTCGATGCCGAGCTTCATGGCGATCGCGTCTGCCGTCTTGAATCCAATGCCGCGGATATCGCGCGCCAGGCGATAGGGGTTTTCGGTCATCACCTGGATCGCGTCTGCGCCGTAGGTCTTGAAAATTCGCACGGCCCGCGCGGTACCCACGCCATGGCTATGCAGAAAGACCATGATCTCGCGGATGATCTTCTGTTCCGCCCAGCCATCGGTGATGCACTTGGCGCGGAACTGGCCAATCCCGGTCACCTCGCGCAGCCGGTCCGGCTCGGCTTCGATGATGTCGAACACCTTCTCGCCGAACGCGTTGACGAGCTTTTTGGCATAGACCGGGCCGATGCCGCGGATCATTCCGGAACCGAGGTATTTCTCGATACCGTCGATCGATGTCGGCGCCGATGTGCGCAGAAACCGGGACTTGAATTGCTGGCCGTGGGTTCGGTCGTTGACCCATTCGCCCGACGCGGTCACCCATTCGCCGGCGGCGATGACCGCGGCATGGCCGACAACGGTGACCAGTTCGCGGTGGCCACGCGCTTTGATGCGAAGAACGCAGAAGCCGCTGTCGGCGTTGTGGAAGGTGACGCGCTCGACCAGGCCCGCCAGCACTTCCTGAGCTGGCGATTGCGGCACTGGGTTCGTTCGGTTCATCGCCGCTCGTCGGCCATCAAACTCCAGAAGCCATACTTCCTGCCGTGTGACCTTCGCAGGCGCGACAGAAACAATGCATGACCTTCCAGACTGCGACCAGGATCCGCCATCGCTCGCTCAAAAAACTCTTCAACGTGGCCGCCGCTGTCCGCCCGCTCCAGGACGCGATCGGCTATACCGGGCAGCTGCCACATTCGCTCAATGGCATCTTGCGGATCCCGGGACGCCAGCGTCCCTGCGATCGTCGTCCGGAGATAATCGAGTTCCTGTACAACTGCCTTTCTTTTTTCCCAATCCATGCAGGAATGCGAGGCGCCCATGGTGCGAATGGGCTTTCCCAGCTCCGCCGACAGTTTGCTCCGTCCGTCGGACCCGGCGACCAGCAGCCGTAACTTCCGGGCCAGAACGGCATCTCCTGCCGAATGTTCGACCAGCACAGCTGCAGGCGCGGCTGCGCCTAACCGGTCCAGGGCCTTAACGGTGACGCTCTGTTGTCGTGGCATTCAAACTACCCGTTGGGGTCTGGGTCACAGCCGTTCTGTAACAGATTTGAACCGACGTTACCTCCGAATCCAGGCAATGTGGGTCTGGTCATAGTGCGTCCGGCTCCGTTCTGTCCTGTGCGCGGCGTCGCACGAGGTCAGCCTGAATGAGTCGGATAAATGGCGCTCGCAAAAAAAACGAGCGTAATCGGGTCGAACAAATAATCCCGGACAGAAACCAAGGGGATGGTTTTTGTTCGTTTTTCAGGCTGGCAGAAAGGACGGTTTCGGAACCGGTAAAGTACGGCCAGCGATTGTCGCATTCGCGGCATTGCAAAATCGATGGAGGTACGCGTGAGGACTCTCGAACGAAATTATTCGCAGCTCAGTTATCGGCCAAAGGAGGCCGAGCCATTTGAGCCGGTCATTTTTGGTCACTACCACTGGCTTCCACTCAAATTTGGAAAGTACGGTGGGAGGAGCTTGCCGGTGCTCTTTTTTACTGATCTGAATTATTTTTTCTGGGGCGTGGAAAACAACCAGTTTCACGGGCGCTTGCGGCAACAGGCAATTATCGTCGCAGCGCGAGCGCAACAGATCAAACCGCCACGGTCCGGCAACTGGGAATTCATTGTCCGGATTGGGTCCGATGGGCAGCTTGATGCCGTCTCGGTTGGGCGCGCGCTGAAAACACCCATCTCGAATTTACATCGGATCAACCGGTTTAATCATTTGGACGTTTCGATAATTTGTCAATTCGGTCGAAAGCGCCGTGTCGCTGCCAAGACCATGCTGGCATTCCTGAGCGAGGAATTCTTCGACGGAAAAGATCCGACTGACCGTAACCGCAGCTGCGAATCCTTTTTCGAGAATGATGACAATTTCGCACTGACTTGCCGGGACCGGCACGTTTTGGCAGCGCCGAAATCACCGCGAACCGACTGATGGGCAAGCCGGCCGCGGGTCCCAATTTTCGAGTGCGGATTTGGGGGCAAGGGGCGCCGTGGCTGTTCTCGTGTCCGGTAAAGTGACGGCAACAGCCGCGGGTCCCTGAAAACGCCAATTCCGACCGGCAACCGAGACTTTTTTGGGCCGCGCGGATCACGCTGCGTGAAACGTCTAATCACTGGAGGAAAAAATGTTTCTGCTACGAGTGAGAAGTGTCGCCAAGTTGGCCGGTTTTTTTGAGTTCACACCGAGCCCTTGGAAAACAGAAGGATGGACGGAGACGAAAACGGGTGCGCGGCTCTTGACAAGAGATGCCGAGGGGATCTGGTCCGCAAAAGCGCGCGAACTACGGCTAGTCAAAACCCAGCGCCATATCGGCAAGCGCCTTAGGTCTCAGAAGTCCAGCGGAACCGGTAAAGCTGACGGCCGGGAACCGGGCGGCTGGCTTGACCTCGGTGCCTATTCGCGCAGCTACAGAGGCTGGTCGCTTCCGATGTTGGTGATATATCAACCATATTTATTCGGATGCGTCGTAAATTCTCCGATCCGCGAGGCAATTCATTCAAAGCACAATTCGCGCCTGAAAGCGGAATGGATCGACGTGGTTCAGAAGGCCGCGACGATCAAGATTCCGGGAGCCCTGGCGCCGGGCCGCGTCATAAGTCATTCCTACTCGGAGTGCCTGGTTCACATCGGCTTCCAGATCGTGTCCATGTCGAGGGCACTGGATAACAACGAGGACGTGCTTGAGGTCGAGCCATGGCTGTCACTGATAAGAAATGAATCGGACTATGTCGACTTTGGCGGGGTTCACTCGATGACGAAGTCGTTCTTTGAGTATTATTCAGCCCCGGCGGGGCGTCCGTGGACGCGGGAAGAATGTGAATCGTTCTTCGATAATGACAACAACTTCTTTGTCTTTGACAGCCGGATTGGTGTCGAAATGGAAATCTTGAGACCTGCGTGCATTGGTCACGGCAGCGTATTTTCTTTGAAAGCGCTGGGTGCGACTGCAGCTTGAGCAGATAATCGACATCGCCCGCCAACCGATAGAACTCCAGCACCTCGGGAATTTTTCTCACCGCCGTCGCGAATGGCTCGAACCATTCGTCGGTATACTCGGATGCCCTCAGCATCACGAAGACGGTCGTGCCGACGCCGAGTTTTTCGGCGTCGAGCAGCGCCACCCGCTTTCGGATGACGCCGCTGTCCGCCAGTTGCCGGATGCGCCGCCAGCAGGCGTTGTTGGACAGATGGATCTGTTCTGCGATCTCGCTGACCGAATGCGCTGCGTCCTCCTGCAGGAGATCGAGAATCTTGATGTCCATCGCGTCGAGGTCGGTCGTCGAAAATCGTCACCTGGAAATCAAGAATAGTGGGACATATCACCACAATTAGCCGCTACACCGAACAAATTCGGGAAACAATTCGATGACGCATTCGATAAATTCCCCGCTCGTGGTGTTATTTCACAGGGGTGGCAAGGATGCGTTGTGGGAAGCCGCGTCGTTCGCGCCAAACTCTACCGTAACACGGCAGGAAAGGCCCTTTTACTTGTCGAGACCATGAAAGACCCAGGCTCAAGGGCCATGCTGTTGAGTGTCGCACAGAATTTCTTCGCACTGGCGGCCATGCTGGACAAGGCGGACCGCGCCGGCGAGGACCTGACCGATACTTCTGATCTCAACCCGTAAGTGCCTATGTCGCGAAATGTAGAGCATGAAATGGATTGGTCCGGTCGTCACAAGGTTGGGGTGGACTCAGGAAATGAGACAGGGAAAATTTTCGCATCCCGGAATTCGCATTCGCGGGGTCCCGATCGATTGAAATCGTCGCGAATGTGGATCCCCAGGGGCCGCGGTTTTCCCCTCTTTGCCGCGGCCGCGGGACGCTCGGGAGATCGATCTTGCACGATAGCCGCGAATAAGCGCTGCAGCTCATCGTTCGGAGCAACAAATGAATTCGCTGACGAATGCGAATGTGGAGATGTGGGGTAGGGCGGAGAGCCCTGCTTCGGCGGGGTTTTTCATGTGTGCTGGGGGCCGCGTTGAAAACGGGCCGCGCCCCGTAGACAGCGCGCTTAACCCAAGCCGCTGTCGATTTGCGAGGACTCTACAGGGGAGACAACATCATGCATCGATTCCTGGTTGGCGGGTCTGTGGCGGCCCTCCTTACTTTGGCTATTGCTTCGAGCGCGAACGCACAGCAGGTCCAAAGAGACGGCTCCGTTTACTACAAGGCGGTGTGCCCGCCTGTGTCGTGGGAAATGGCACGTTGTGAAGCGCTGATCATAACGGACTCGCAGGGCAATCCGCTCGCACGCGCCAAACCACCGATCAGTGGTTTAACCCCGTCCGATCTGCGCAGCGCTTACAAGATAACCGCCACGGGACAGTCCAGCACCATCATTGCGATCGTGGACGCTGGCGGCTATCCCACCGACGATCATGGGAGCAGAGCCGAATCGGACATGGCAGCCTATCGCGCGCAATTCCAATTGCCGGCCTGCACGTCCAAGAGTGGCTGCTTCGAAATATTCAACCAGAACGGTGAGCAGAACCATTATCCGCGGATAAATGGTGACTGGCCTGTGGAACAGGCGCTCGATCTCGATATGGCTAGCGCCATGTGCCCCAACTGTACGATCTATCTGATTGAAGGGAACAAGCCCAGCTTCAAGGATCTGGGGCAGTCGGTCAATGTAGCTGCACAGCTCGGCGCGCATGTCATCAGCAACAGCTATTGCGGCACCGAAGCCAGGGGCGACAAGCTATTCGCAGGCTACTACAACCACCCCGGCGTTGCGGTGACGGCCGGCGCCGGCGACGACGGCTATGGTATGTGCGCCCCGGCAGACATGCCGACCGTAATCGCTGTCGGCGGTACTAATCTCACAACGGATGCGAACAAGCGGGGCTGGACCGAAACGGTGTGGAGCGGTACGGGCAGCGGCTGCAGCACCCTGTTCAACAAGCCGAAATGGCAGACCGACAGCGGCTGCAGCATGCGCACGAACGACGATGTGGCTGCCGACGCCGGTACCGCCGTCGCCATTTATTACAATGGGAGCTGGAACGAGGTCTTCGGAACCAGCGTGGCGACCCCGTTGGTCGGCGGAATCTTCGCCGATAATGGGGGCAAGGTCGACGCGGCGCACACCATCTACGCGCATACGAAAAGACTCTTCGACGTTACAACTGGCAGCAACGGAACGTGCTCTCCGGCCTATCTCTGCACCGGCGAAGTCGGCTATGACGGTCCGACGGGCAACGGCACGCCGGACGGCATCAGGGCATTCGGCGACAAGTAAGCACAACGGCATGCTGTTTCCGGACAGGAAAATTTTGCCTGTCGGAAATGGGCCCCGATGGCCTTCTTCCGGCCGAGCGGATGGAATGCCGGCCGGTCGGGAAGGCAGTCGGCAATGCTAGGGACCAGAGCTGATCAAGCGGGTCGAGGCATGAAGCCGGCGCGCTATGCTGGACCGGAACCGACGCTCGAGTAGCTGCGCGCGTCATACGGGTGGGCATGGGCGCGGTGCGGCGTCCCACGTGCGCAAGATGTCGCGATCCCACTTGACCCTATCGTGACGCGGCTCGGCGGCGATGCGCCAGTGGATTCGCTTCGCTCACGCCTGTGCCGCATACCGGTGAGGAGAATTCAAAGGATCACTCATACGCAAGCTTTCGTTCACGCGTGGCGATTACGATTGAGTGAAATAAACGGGTGTAGCGCCAGGTCAGTTGCTTGAACGACGCAGCGATGAAAATGCCGGCATTCTCGTGGAGCCGCTCGTGCAAGGCGCTTGCCGCATGGTCTTTCACGATGCTGCCGTTCTGCAACGTCTCAGATGGCTCGCGGACCGATACGGCACACTTTATTTTCGCTGAAATCCGTCAGCCAGCGCCTAAACCTTTGGCTTGAGCGGCAACGGGATTGCTGTCGTGTTTTTCAGTTCTTCCATCGCAAAGGCTCCGCTCATGTCGCGGAATCGCACCGCGCGCGTGAGCTTCTGACTGACCGCATTGTAATCGGCGATGTCGGATACCTGCAGCTTGAGCAGATAATCGACATCGCCCGCCAACCGATAGAACTCCAGCACCTCGGGAATTTTTCTCACCGCCGTCGCGAATGACTCGAACCATTCGTCGGTGTACTCGGATGCCCTCAGCATCACGAAGACGGTCGTGCCGACGCCGAGTTTTTCGGCGTCGAGCAGCGCCACCCGCTTTCGGATGACGCCGCTGTCCTCCAGTTGCCGGATGCGCCGCCAGCAGGCGTTGTTGGACAGATGGATCTGTTCGGCGATCTCGCTGACGGAATGCGATGCGTCCTCCTGCAGGAGATCGAGAATCTTGATGTCCATCGCGTCGAGGTCTGGCATCGACGTTCATCCCCCGTTCGCGGAGAATCGTGAGAAATAATCCCAAAGTCAGCCGATTTGGCGCGCCTATTTGGTAACCGATACGGTCGCCATTGCAATAGGCTCGGAACCTGATGAACGTCCGGGCCACAGCTATGAACCTTCGCTCCGCGGAGGCGGCGCTGCCACGTTTCGCGACCGTGGAATCGCTGATCGAGACGATGCGGCCGCTCGCCCCCGTCTACGCGCTCTTCCCGGAGAGATTCCGCACCGCCCGGCGCCGGTTTGCCGAGGGCTTTCCCGGCGACACGCTTTACGCGGTGAAAGCCAATCCCGCGCCCGCGGTGCTCGATCTCGTCCATGCCGCCGGCACGCGCCATTTCGACACCGCCTCGCTGCCCGAAATCGAGCTGGTGCGCGGGCGCTTCCCGGACGCGATCTGCCACTTCATGGCGCCGGTGCGCCTGCCGGGCGCCGCGCGCGTCGCCTTCGAAGAGCACGACATCCGCGATTTCGTCATCGATTGCGATTTCGAGCTCGACAAGCTCCTCGCCGAAACCGGCGGCGGCACGGACTGCCGCATTTTCGTGCGCCTTGCCACGCGGCCCGGCGGCGCGGTTTTCGACCTATCCGGCAAGTTCGGCACCACCGCGGAAGACGCGGCACGGCTCCTGCGCCGCATCGGCAAAGCGGGCGCCAGCCCCGCGCTCACCTTTCACGTCGGCTCGCAATGCCTAAGCCCGCTGTCGTATGCGCGCGCGATCGAACTGGCGTGTCGCACAGCCACGCTGGCAGCGGTCGAAATCGTGGCACTCGACCTTGGCGGCGGATTCCCCGCGCCCTACTCCGGTCAGGACGTGCCCCCTTATCCCGCCTATTTCGCCGCCATCGGCGAAGCGCTGGCGACCCTGCCGAATGCCGGCAAGCTCTCCGTTCTTTGCGAGCCGGGCCGCGCGCTGACCGCCGAAGGCGTCTCGCTCGTCACCCAGTTGGTGCTTCGCAAGGGCGACAAGCTTTATCTGAACGACGGCATCTACGGCAGTTTCGATGAGCTAACGCTCCCCGGCTCGACCACCGATTATCGCACCTTGGTGTTCGCGCTCGATGCGAGAGGCCGGGCTGTTCTCAAATCTGCGGCGGATTTTGCTTTCCGCGTTTACGGCCCGACCTGCGATACGCTGGACGTGTTGCCGCGGCCGCTCGCGTTGCCTGGCACCATCGCGCCGGGTGATTTCATCGTCTTCGACTCGATCGGCGCCTACTCCTACGCCGTGCGCACCAACTTCAACGGCTTTCTCCCCGACCGTTTTGCCATCGTCGGAGACTGAGCCAGTGGATCGAATCCAACGCATGTTACCCAAAATTTGTTGTGGACCGCGCGTGAAGCTTGTCCCCCCGTCGCGCTTTGCGCGGATCGGGGGGGCGGGCCACCGGATGCACGCGGCGGGACGCTCGAATGGAGACGTCTCGGGTCATACAACAATCGTCATGGCCGGGCCACCCCGGTCCGCGCGAGAGCGCGGCCGGAGTGTAAACTGTCCCGGCCATCTATGCTGTCCCTATAACCGTCATGGCCGGGCTGTTGTCCCGGCCATCTATGAACAATCTTTCGGCGGTGGTGTCCATGGATGGCCGGGACAACAGCCCGGCCATGACGAAGCTATTATATGACAGATTTTGGATAGAAGCGCCGGAAACGGAACACCAGCCCGGAGACTTTCATGCTGCAGGAAAGAGCAACGTACAATCTCACGAAGCACTGGCAGGCGCTCGACGCCGCCCATCACGTCCATCCCTTCACCGACGCGGCGGCGCTGATCCGCGAGGGCGTGCGGGTGATCACGCACGCGGACGGCGTCTATCTCTGGGATTCGGACGGCAACCGCTTCATCGACGGCCTGTCGGGGCTCTGGTGCGTGCAGGTGGGCTACGGCAATCGCGAACTCGCGGAAGCAGGCTACGAGGCGCTGAAGACGCTTCCCTATTACAACCACTTCTTCAAGACGACCAATCCCTGGACGGTGGAGCTCGCCGCAGAGCTCGCGCGAATCCTTCCCGAAGGGCACGAGCATGTTCTCTTTGCCAATTCCGGCTCGGAAGCCAACGACTCCGCGCTGAAGCTCATCCGTTACTACTGGAATCTAAAAGGAAAGCGCGAGAAGAAGATTCATATCTCGCGGGACTACGCCTATCACGGCTCCACCATGGCCGCAGCGTCGCTGTCGGGATTGACGCCCGCGCATCCGCAATGGGATCTGCCGCTCCCGGGTTTTGAGAAGGTTCCCGCGCCTTATTGGTTCGGGGCACAGACTGCTGGCTTTGGCGATATCAAGCCGGAGGAGTTCGGCGTATTGGTCGCGCAGCGGCTCGAGGAGAAAATTTGCGAGCTCGGACCGGATCGCGTGGCATCGTTTTCCGCCGAGCCGATTCAGGGCCCAGGGGGGCTGATCTTCCCGCCGGCGACCTACTGGCCGGAAGTGCAGCGCATCTGCCGCGAATACGATGTGCTCCTGCATCTCGACGAAGTGATCACCGGCTTCGGCCGCATCGGAGAATGGTTCGGCGCCGAAACTTACGCCGTCGCGCCGGACATCATCACGATGGCGAAGGGCCTCTCATCGGGATATCAGCCGATTTCGGCGATCTCATTGGGCAAGCGGATGGCCGACACGATTCTCTCCGCCAATGAAGAGCTCGTGCACGGCTTCACGTATTCCGGTCATCCGGTCGCCGCCGCTGTCGCGCTGAAGAATCTTGAAGTGATGGAGAAGCGCGGAGTCGTTCCCCGCGTGAAGCAGACGATCGGCCCTTATCTGCACCGGCGCCTGCACGAGGCGCTCCAATCGCATCCGCTCGTGGGCGAGGTGCGCGCCATTGGCATGCTGGCCGCCATTGAACTCGTGCCGGACAAGCCCGCGCGCAGCTTCTTCCCGCGCGGGATGGACGTGGGCCCGCGCTGCCGCAATCACGCATTCGCGAACGGGCTGGTGTTGCGTGCAATCCGCGACACGATGGTGCTCGCGCCGCCGCTCGTTGCCAGCGAATCGGAAATCGACGAAATCGTCACCAGGGCGAAGGACGCGATCGACCGCACCGCCCGGGACATGGGCAAACTTTAGGGGCGCAATTTTGACCTGTCCGCAAGGGCTGTGAGATTCAAACATTTCCCGAATCGAGCGATCGGATCAGGTTCCTCCCCGCGCGAAGCGAGCCTCCAGACCCCGCATGCACAAGCCCACCGGCCAAACGGTTTTTTCGCGCCGTGCCTTTCGACGAAGCGGAGGCGAGATTTGATGCACTCTTCAAGTCCGAAAAGGTCAAAATTACCCCTTCTTGGCCAGCTCAGGGCGCCGCGAGCGGCATCTTTTTCGTTCGTGTGCCATGTCATGCCTGCACCTATGCCGTGCGAACCAACTTCAACGGCTTACTCCCGATCGCCCCGCCATCGTTGGGGACTGAAAAGCACATTTTCCCGATGCGTGAAGGTGCCGTCAGCTGGCATTGGGGGAATGATGCACGTGTTTGAATGCGTCGAGAATTGGCAGCGAATATTATCCCATGTCAGTCGTGTTTCTTGGGATACAATCGCCGCTTTTCCGCTCGCTAGCCGTCATATTTGGGAAGATTTGCGTTTAAATTCGGAATAGCATTTGGCTCTGATTTTCATCACGCAACAAACAAAATGGGGAGCCCCGGAATGACTGACAAATCTCCGAATACGAGCGCGAGTTTGGCCCGGCGCTCCTCGACTGCCGGGCGCGCGCTAGCCGCCTTGCCGATCTCAACGATTGCATTCGGTTTGGCGATGCTTGCTGGAACATCGGCCTTGGCACAATCGGTGCCGCGCGCAGCCCTAAAGGTACTCCACAATTTCGGAAAAGGTAGCGATGGCAGAGGTCCTGGCGCCGGAATGATCCGCGATGCGCAAGGAAACTTCTACGGCACAACAGAAGGTGGAGGCGCATATGGAGTTGGTACCGTCTTCAAGCTCGATTCAGCGGGCAAAGAAACAATCCTGACTTCTTTCAACGGCAACAATGGAAAATATCCCGACAGCAATTTGGTACAAGACTCCGGCGGTAATCTTTACGGTGCGACGTTCCAGGGTGGTGCCTATGGCTGGGGCACCGTGTTCAAGGTCGACCCAAGTGGAAATGAAACAGTCCTTTACGCTTTTACGTTTACCGGTGGCGATGGCGCAGACGCACAGACAAATGTGGCCCAAGATGCGGCCGGAAATCTGTATGGAACGACGAGTTATGGGGGCGACTACTCACACTGCACTTACGGCTGTGGAACTGTCTGGAAGGTCGACCCCAGCGGCAACGAAACTGTCCTGTACAGGTTTACCGGTTCCGGCGGTGACGGTAGCTTTCCATTAGGCGGGGTAATTGTGGATAACATCGGCAATATATATGGGACCACGTCGGAGGGCGGAAGCTTCAAGGGGGTCTGCGCACAGACTTATGGTTGCGGCACTGTTTTCAAGCTGGATAGTGCGGGCCACGAAACCGTGCTTCACAAGTTTCATGGAGTTCACGCAGGCGGACACGGAGACGGAAGCGATCCTAATTCTCAGCTCACGATGGACTCCGAAGGTAATATTTATGGTGCTACGGCGAGCGGAGGCTACTGCAGCGACGTTTTCAACTGCGGAACAGTGTTCAAGATTGACGCTAATGAAGCGTACACGGTGCTTTATAGGTTTGGTGGGCGAAGAATAAAGAAAACTGGTACGCACCCATGGGGACCTTTCACTCTCGATCAGGAGGGCAATCTCTACGGCGCTACGCAATTCGGTGGAAAGTACGATTCGTACGGGCCTTCGGGTGCAATATTCGAGTTAACAACAGCGGGCCAACTGAATTTGCTGTTCTCTTTTACATCTGATGTGTCGGAGCCGAAGCAGCCAAACGGCGGACTGATCCTTGACGCCGAAGGTAACATCTACGGCACTGCGCAGATCGGTGGCCCCTATGGATCCCCCTACGGATATGGGGCGGTATTTGAAATCAAGCCCTGATCAACCCGGAGCGTACAGGAGAATGTCGGTTTCACGCGCGGGTAGTCATGGTTAGCTGTCAGCGGCCATACCTCCCGAAAGGGCCAACACTGATAAAGGATGGGAAAAATGAATAGATTAAGAGCATATCTCAAGTCAGGCTTCAGGCATTGCGGTCGCTCGGCATGCTTGTTATTGCCAGCGATTGCTATGGCCCAGTATGGCGTAGCAACATCTTTCGCCGGTCAGGCGGCGCACGGGCCGAGCTACAGCGAAACAGTTTTGCACCAGTTTACAGGTTTCGGAAAGGACGGGGTCTACCCGTTATCGACCCCATTGGTGCGCGACTCGTCCGGGAACCTGTACGGTACGACATCCTTTGGTGGTGCCTATGGTCTCGGATCAATCTTCGCGCTTACGCCGACCGGCCAGGTGAAAGTGTTGCACTCATTCTCGGGGAAGGACGGCTTTGAGCCGTTCGGACAGCTCGCGTTGGACGCGAGTGGTTTCCTCTATGGTACAACGTACACTGGCGGTGCAACGTTCGTCTTGGGCGGTCAGGAGGGATACGGAACCATATTTAAGTTGGCTACCAGTGGAGCAGGTGGTAAGGACGGAGCAAGCCGGTTCACCACGCTCTATAGTTTTACAAATGCGGCTGATGGCGGATATCCGACCTCCGGAGTCATCCTTGACGCCGCTGGCAACCTCTATGGCGCCACGTATAACGCTGGCACAACTGGGGGCGGAACTCTGTATGAATTTCAGCCTACAGCCGGCCAGCCAACCGTACTATACAACTTTGGCGCCAATTCGAGCGACGGCGGGTTCTCTCTCGGCCTGGCGATGGATGCCCAGGGCAACATTTATGGCACCGATATGCTGGGGGGACCGTATAGCTCAAATTGCCTTCAACAGTCTTACGTTCTGGACTTCGGATGCGGCGTGGTTTTCAAGGTCGACCCTAGCGGAAATGAAACCCTCCTCCATGTCTTTAGCGGCGTGAGTGGAGATGGCGGTTCCCCCGCAGGTCCGCCAATGCTGGACTCTGCCGGGAATCTCTATGGCACGACGTTGGTGGGAGGCACGGGAACGTGCCAAAGTGCAGCGTTTCCAACAGGAGGTTGCGGAACGGTGTTCAAGATCGACGCCAAAGGTAATTACACGGTGCCTTATAGTTTTCCCGGAACGGGTGGACATGGAGCAGGCCCTGTCGGAAACCTGGTAATGGATTCGAAGGGTGGCTTGTACGGCGCCACTGAAGATGGAGGAAAGGGTAATTGCGTCAGCGGCCAAGGGTTTGGTAACAGCGGCGGATACTATTCGTTTTATCCCGGCTGCGGCGTAGCCTTTAAGCTGAGTGCAGGAACCGAAACCATTCTTCATAAGTTTTCGGGTCTGCGGGACGGAGGAAATCCCGAGTCCGGGTTCATCGAGGATTCGACAGGAAATGTCTACGGGACTACCTATTCCGGCGGTGACGTAAACAGATGTGAAGTTCCCTATGGGTGTGGCACCGTTTTCGTACTACATAAGTAGCTCAGGAATGCGGGCCGTTACGGCGATCGCGTCAACAATCTTAAGCAAAGCCGGATTACGGGATTCAGCGGGAACTTGTACGGTGCCATTACTCACAATGTATCGTACGACGTTGGACCGCGTAAGTTCGTAGGTACATCTGGGAAGGAGACCCCCTTCGCCCCCAGCCCTCTCCCCCACGGATGTGGGGGAGCCTTTTCATCCAGATGACGGTAGCGGCAGCGAACGCTATGAAGAATGCAAGAATCGATCTGCTGACTCCAACAATCGGGGCGCGCGAATTGATGGCATCGACCTTGCAAACGCTCTCGGTGTGACCGTTAACCCCGATTCCGCACCATGGATGGCAGCCCGCGCGGCGTTGCGGGCCGGATGTGAACCGCGTCATCCGCGGCTGAAGGAAGCAGCGGCCGCTCTGGAAAAGAACCAGGTGGACGATGCAGCGCGGATTCTTTCGAAATTCCTCGACACCCATCCAGGGGATATCGACGCGCTAAATTTTGTGGCCGAGTTGCTCATGGAGCGCAAGCGTTACGAGGACGCAGAGAGAGTTCTCGCAAGATGCGTCGCTGGCGACGCGCATTTCGATCTCGCCCGCTTCAACCTTGCCACCGCCCTGTTTTATTCGGGCGAATTGCGGCCTGCGATCGACCAGATCGGGATTCTGCTCCGGAAAAACGCGCACAATCCCCTCTATTGCGACTTGATGGCCGCATCGCTTTCAAATGCCGGTCTCTATCACGAGGCGCTGGACTACCGGCACCGGCTAACGGAGAAATTCTCCAGTTCGGGCTGGGCATGGCTGAGCTATGGTCGTTCACTACGCGCTGTCGGCCGGCGCGAGGAGTGCATAGCTGCCTATCGTCGCGCGATCGAACTGTCGCCTGCGCTGGGGCGCGCTTGGTGGGAGCTGGCTCATCTCAAAAACTACCGTTTCACGGAGCGCGAAACTGAGTTGATGCGGGCGCAGGTCGCGCAGCCGAATCTTTTGCAGGAGGAACGGCCCCCTCTACATTACGCACTGGGCAAGGCGTGCGGCGATCTCGGCGCATGGGCAAAATCGTTCAACCACTACGCGCGGGCGAATGCAATGCTCTGCATGACCTCTCCCTACGAACCCGACCGAACCACCGCGCGCGCATCAAGCATTAGGGCATTGTTCACAATGGAGTTTTTTGCTGAGCGCGCCGGAGCAGGATGCAGCGCCCGCGATCCCATCTTCATCGTCGGAATGCAACGGGCAGGCTCAACCCTGGTCGAACAGATTCTTGCGAGCCACTCGGCCATCGAAGGCACGGGCGAACGCACAGATATGGCGCGGTTCGCCAAAAAGCTTCACGACGACGGCGGCCCGCTCGGCCCAGACTATGCGCGGAATCTTCGAGCGCTCGACAGAGACGGCTTGCGGCGTGAGGGCGAGGCCTACCTTGAGAGGATTGAGTTCCGCAGGGTGCTTGGACGACCACATTTTGCCGACAAGCAGCCTTACAATTTCTGGCATGTTGGTCTCATTCACCTTGTACTTCCGCACGCGAAGATCATCGATGTGCGCCGCCATCCCGTTGCCTGTTGTTTCTCGAACTTCACACAGAATTACGTGACGGAAACGGCCCCGTTTTCGCACCGGCTTGCCGATCTTGCGCGCCATTATCGCGACTACGTCGATGTGATGGCCCATTTCGATCGTGTGCTGCCCGGCAGGATCTATCGGCTGAACTACGAGCAACTCGTCGCCGAACCCGCGAAGGAAATCCATCAGCTGCTCGATCATCTGGGCTTGCCATTCGAGAGCGCGTGTCTCGAATTCTACAGGAACGACCGTGCGATGGACTCGGCCAGTTCAGAGCAGGTCCGTTCGCCAATCTTCGTGGGCGCTGTCGATTGGTGGCGCAACTACGAACCCTGGCTCGCACCGCTGAAGTCGGCATTGGGACCGGCGCTTACTGGCTGAGACCGCTGAACAATCCGGGTTTTGGTCCCAGAATTACATCTCTTCGGAGCAACAGATGAGCGGACTGGATAAAGCGAAACTCGAAGTTCTGGCGCCCGCGATCGGTGCGCGGTTCGAGGGCGTTGATCTTTCGGGAGATCATCTCGGCGACGAGGAATCCCCGTGCTCGTTCCCGCAATGGCGCCGGATTTCGTGGCCCGCGCCTCGCTTGCGCGAATTGCCTGTCCGTCTTGCGCAGCCATGCGCACTCGCGGACTGAAATCGGCAGACCGGGAACGGTTTGCACTAACATGCGTTAGGCGACCTACAGGGCGGGCTTGGAGCACGCGCATGGAAAGATCGCCTGAACGGCTCTCCGTCGAGGTGCGAGCAGAGTATTATAGAGGCTTGGCCGTCGAGGCGCTTGCACACGCGCAGACCGCCAGCCCGGACCGCAAAGCCGATTGCCTTGAGAACGCGGCGCACTGGGCAAAGCTGGCAGCCGGGCTCCTGAGCTTGCGGCTCGATGAGACTTTTGAACCACGCCTAGAGCTACAGACTCTGGCCCGAGGCGCTTGCGCCGAATTACCAAAGATATCACGCGAGAGGAGAGAAAATCACAAAAACCGCACCCATATTGGCTCTATTTGGTAACAAATTCGACGCAATTTGCGATAGTTTGCGCAGCGTGGTGTTTTTGCCATGGTTTGTCTCACGGGGGTTGGCGAGGATGCAATATGCAAAGCCGCGCCGTTCGCGCCGAACTTTACCGCAACAAGGCAAAGGAGGCCCGTTTGCTCGTCGAAACCGTGAATGACGTTGGCTCAAGGGCCACGCTGTTGAGTGTCGCACAGAATTACTTCGCGCTGGCGGCCATGCTGGAGCGGGCGAATGTCGCCGGCGATGAGTTGCCCGATCTTTCTGATTTCAAACTGCAACAGTGCCTATGAGGCGAAAGTGGGACAGGAAATGGGTTGCTCCGATCGTCGCAACGTGGACTAGACCCGAAAATGAGACAGGGAAATGCATCTCGTATCCCGGAATTCGCATGCGCGACATCACAATACGATTGAAATCGTCGCGGATGTGAAATCCCGCGACCGCGGCTTCCCCCCGTGCCGCGGTCGCGGCACTCCCGAGAAATCGATCTTGCAAGATAGCCGCGTGTATGCGCGGTAGCTGATTGATTGTCCTCTTCGGAGCAACAAGTGAGTGCGGTAAGAAAAGCGAAGGTCGAGATTCTGGCACCAATGATCGGTGCGCGGATTGGTGGCGTCGATCTTTCCCAAACTCTGGACGATGGGCAGATCGCGGAAATCCGTCGACTGTTGCTCAGCCACCGCGTGATCTTCTTTGAGGATCAGTCGCTGTCGCCGCAACAGCACCGCGACTTCGCGGCGCGGTTTGGTGCGTTTGAGCTGCATCCGTTTTACCAAGCGCATGCCGAGCATCCGGAACTCGTTGTTCTGGACACGGGCGCACACAGCCCGACCGACAACGATCACTGGCACACCGACATGACCTACTCCCGCGAGCCGCCGATGGCGGGCATCCTCTATTCGCGGCTGATACCGCTGCAGGGCGGCGACACGCTGTGGGCGGACATGCATGCGGCGTATCTGGCGCTGTCCAACCCGCTCAGGAGCCTGCTCGATCCGCTCGATGCCGTGCACGATCTCGCAAAGGCATTTCCGCCCGAACATCGCGCGGTGCATGGCTCGGGTTCGGAGCAGTACGAAAATAAGATGAAAGCAAATCCGCCGTCGCTTCATCCCGTGGTCCGAACCCATCCGGAGACGGGCGAGGATTGTCTCTTTGTCAACGAAGGCTTCACGACCGCTATTCAGGGTCTCGCGAAGAAAGAAAGCGACGACCTGCTGGCGTTCCTCTTCCGTCACGTGAACAAACCCGAGTTTTCCGTGCGCTGGCGCTGGAAGCCAAACACGCTCGCCATGTGGGACAATCGCAGCACCCAGCATTACGCGGTGAACGATTACCTGCCGCACCGCCGGGTCATGCACAGAGCGACGCTCAAGGGCTCGAGGCCCTTCAACCGCTCGCGTCCGGATGCGGGTCACGAATGAGGTGACAGGGAGAGAGTGGATTTCGCTTAACACCAGACTGGGCCGATTTGATGCTCAGCTTGCGGGCGCAATATTCCTGCTAAAGCGAAGGCATCGGGGAGTGCCTTTAGGCCCGCACGCAGCCTCATCTCGCTGCAGTGACGATGATGAGGAAATTCTATGGTGGGGACACTACTTTCGGACGATACAATTCTGGGCACGGCCGGCATCAACGCCGACGGCGCATTCGGCGCGGTCACACCGCCGCTCTATCTCTCCGCGAACTACGCTTTTGCCGGATATGGGCAGCCCCGCGCTTACGATTATTCACGGTCCGGGAACCCCACGCGCGATTTGCTCGCGACAGCGCTCGTACAACTTGAGCGTGGTGCGGGCGCCGTCGTCACAAGCTCCGGTCTTGCGGCGATCGATCTTGTCCTCGCGCTCCTGAAACCAGGAGCGCTCGTCATCG
>DASYAX010000256.1:0-8946 GCA_036501045.1 Bryobacteraceae bacterium | reverse complement strand
AATGCACGCCGGCCGCAGGCGAAAACGCATAGATCGCATCGTCAGGCACAAGTTCTCGATGCAAAGAAGGCTAGCGATCAGCGCATGGACGACGTCGCGCAGCATCGGGGTATTCGGCCGGGATTCACGTCACGTCTGTTCCGAACGGAGCGCTGGAAAGCCTGGTCGCGATCACACGCTCCACTCGTCGAAGCCGCCTCACAGGCTGGAAACGCATTGCAAGCCGCCGAGCGAGCCCTTGCGGAGGCAGCAGCGGTGCTGGATGCGCTGACATCGGAAATTCGGAATGCGGACGAGCGTGTTGCGGTCGCACGACAGAAGATTGCGGAACTCTCTCGGGATGTCGATACGCATCGCCGTATACTCGGCGATCGACTCGTCGACGAACAGTTCTTCGCCAACGGACACGACGCATCGAATCTCGCCTCGCCCTGGATACCGGACAGCCTGCATCGCAAGCGCGAGGACCTCTTCATTGCAGCCCTGGCTGTACATCGAGCGTTCATCGACGCGTCTGCGCAAAAGTTACTCCACAATCTTAGCGTTCTGATGGACATCTTTTCCGGGAGACCACCGCATGACGAAGCGAAGCGCAAACTGCTCGGTGATCTCTGGTCGACCTTGTTCATGGTCGTGCCGGTCCTCTCCACTACCTTCGCGTCCGTCGAACGCATGCTCGGCGATCTGCCACCTGGCAGCATCGGATGGCTGTTGATCGATGAAGCCGGTCAAGCGCTGCCGCAAGCGGGGGTTGGCGCTGTCATGCGGGCGAAGCGGTCGATCGTGGTTGGCGATCCCCTACAAATCCCGCCAGTGGTGACATTGCCGGAGCGTCTGAATTCCGAGATCTGCAAGTTCTTCAGGGTCGACAAGTCAGTCTGGCAGGCGCCTGAGGCTTCGGCACAGACACTGGCTGATCGCGCCTCGCGATTCCAGGCCACATTCCGCTCTGATCAAGGGCCGCGCCGTGTCGGCGTTCCGCTCCTTGTACATCGGCGCTGCCAGGAGCCGATGTTCGGTATCTCGAACCGGATCGCTATGACGGGCAGATGGTCCATGCACCGGGATTACGTAATGCCGGCACGATCGGCACCGCGCTCGGGCCATCCGCATGGCTCGATATCGATGGCGAGGCAGACTCGAAATGGTGTCCGGCCGAAGGTGAATTCGTTGTCCAGCTTCTCAAAAAGATTGCCTCGGAAGGCATCACGGAGCCTGATCTGTTCATCATCACGCCGTTCCGGATTGTCGCGCAGGAACTGAGGCGTCGGCTGGAGCGCGAGGCTACGTTGTTCATGGCGCTGAAGATCGACATCCGTGAATGGACGACCGATCGCATCGGGACCATCCACACGGTCCAGGGCCGGGAGGCAGACTCAGTCATCCTGGTCCTCGGCGCGCCCAAGGCATCGCAGAACGGAGCGAGAAGTTGGGCGGCCGGAACGCCGAACATTCTGAGCGTCGCTGTCTCACGAGCGAAACAAAACCTGTACGTCGTAGGTTCTTATGGTGCATGGTCAGGGGTCGGACATGCGAGAGAGATTGCATCTATGCGCCGTATTGGCGTAGCAGCCCATTTGTAACTCCACGCAGCCACCATAGCGTGCTTTTTACGCTATGCGTGAGCTTGAGAACAAGCCGTTCGACCAATCGCAAGAATCCCTAGCTCCGTACCGGTCCCGTCGATTCGCGCAGCACGAACTCGGGATCGATCACCAGGCTACTGCGATTCGCGTCCTCCGATGGGGCCGCTTCGGTGAGCGCTTCAAACATCAGACGCCCGATGCGTTCCCGCGGTATGTGCAAGGTGGTCAGTGACGGATTGCTCACTGCCGCGAGTGCGATGTCGTCAAAGCCGGTAACGGAAACATCCTGCGGCACGCGAAGGCCGGCTTCCCGCAGTTCACTCAAAGCCCCCAGCGCCATCAAGTCGTTCACGCAAATGATGGCCGTGGGATCAAATCCGGAAGAGATAATTTCGCGTGTCGCCTGGCGTCCTCCCTTTAAGCCATCCACGCTTGCGGCGATGCGCCACTCGACCGCCGGCGAATAATGCCCCACGGTTTCGCGGAAAGCCCTCTCGCGCACACTCAGGGGACCCAGCTCCCGGTGATGACTAATGAACGCCATGCGCCGGTGTCCGAGCCCGTGCAGGTAATCGACGATCTGCTCGATGCCTTTCCCATAATTCACGGTGATGTTTGAAATGTTGCGCTTCGGCACGCCGACATCGTAAAACACGAAGGGAATATCGAGCTCTGAAAGCTCCTGAACTAGGCTTGCCTCCATCTCGGAGATAACCAGCGCGAGACCGGCTACTCTCCGGCCGATCATCAAATGAATATCGGTGACCAGATATTCCGGGTTGTAATCGGTATTCGCCAGTACAACTTCGAACCCTTTGGCTCGGGCATCCCGTTCGGCCCCTTTGTAGATATCGATGAAGAAAGGATTCTCCATATTCGAAACAATCATGCCGATGGTGTGGCTCTTGCCCCCCGCGAGAGTTCGAGCGTGAAGATTCGGATGGTAGCGCAGCTCTTCAGCGGCTTGGAGGACGCGCGCCCGGGTGGACTCCCTCACTTGGCCCACATTGTTTAGAACTCTTGAGACCGTGGCGGCCGATACCTTGGCGCGTTTTGCGACCTCATTCAGGCTCATAGAAATCTAAGTTATAGTTTTACACTTCCGCCCCATGGGACGAATGTGTTCTCCGGGGACTTTTGCCCCATCCCTACCCGCTGGGCGCTCGCGACTGAAGATTAATGCGGCACAGCAAAAATCGATGAGTATTTTTTGCAGCGCTGAATCGTGATGGTCGATTGTCGTCGGCATGTCGCGTTTGGACTATGCTTTATATATCCGCTAAGTTGAATCGCGACCATCCATGATGCCTCGTCGCCTCACCCGAGTACCGTCCAGCCCGCGGGAAATCGCGCAGGCCATTTCCAGCAGCCGCCGCGATTTTCTGAAACAGGCAACGGGCGCCGTGGTGGCCGGGACTTTGCTCCATCCCTACCCGCTGGGCGCGTTAGGCGTGCCGGCCTCGCGGAAGGCCGTGGTCGTTACCTTCGGCGGAGGTGCGCGCGACGACGAAACATTCGCCCCCGACGGCCAGGACAACATTCCTCACATGCTGTCCGAACTGGCGCCGCGCTCGACATTCTTCACCCAGGTGATCAATCGCGGCATTCTGGGCCACTATGTCGCCACCGCTAGCCTGGCGACCGGCGTTTACGAGACCTTTAACAATTTTGCGGCCGTCTCGCCGGATCATCCGACCGTCTTCGAATATTTTCGCAAAGATCTGAAGCGTCCATCCACCGACGCCTGGGTCATTGCGCCGAGCAACGGCTTCAATCGTATTGGCGAAAGCGACCACCGCGGCTACGGTCCGGGTCTGGGGGCGGGCGTAATTCTTCCCAAACGCCTGCTGGCCGCTGCTCTCGCGGCAGGTAACGGACCCGCATTCGATCATTTGTTGCGCGACAACTACGAGTCGGCTGCCTACAGTCCCGTCATTGGCGGCACCGACGTCGAAATGCAGCAGCTCGTCGGCATTCTCAAGCTATCGGTGACGGATTTCATCAGACACGCCAAGAGCCTCGCCAGCCCCGATGAGCTCTCCGTCTACATCGCCCGCCAGCTTATGCATCATCTGGCGCCGAGCCTGCTCTGGATTACACTGCACGACATCGATGTGGCGCACTCCGGCGCGTTTTCGCTTTACATCGAGGGAATCCGGCGTTCTGACCGGTTGTGCGCCGATATCTGGCGCACCATCCAGGCCGAGCCGGAGTACGCCGGCAAAACCACCATGTTCATCCTGCCCGATTTCGGCCGGGATTCGGACACCAGCGCCGGCGGCAACGGTTTTCAGCATCACCGCACCGGCGACGCCACTTCCCGGACGACTTGGATGATGGTGCTGGGGCCGGATGTTCGTGAGAATCACATCGTGGAGCGGCCCGTCGAATCCACCGACCTGGTTCCCACACTCGGCTCGCTGCTCGGTTTTTCGCCTACTCTCGCGCAGGGAAAACCGATGCTCGAGGTGCTGTAGCATGCTTCCCGCGCGGCTCACCGCCGAAGATTTTAAGACGTATCCGCCTAAAGCGCGCGCCGTGGCGGTCGAAAACGTTGCTCTGCTACAGGACCTTCCGCTCAGCTTCACTCCCTTTCTGCTCAAGGAAATCATCGGCTACGACTGGAAATTCCCGGCGGAACAAAAAGAGTTGGATGCGCAGCTTTCCTACTTAAGAGCGTTGTGGCCGGGGAAGCGCAAACGCGAGATGGAGCGTTTTGCGGAATTACGCCTCGATCCCAAGCTCGATTCGTTCGATTGGGTGAACTCGCCGGCGCAGTTCCTCGAAAAGCTTTCCGCGCACCTTTGGGCGACACAGCAACTCGATGAATTTCGGAGTGCTTCGGAAGCATACGTCCACAAGTTCTATGAGACCTTGCCGGAGCCTGCGCTGCCGGCGCCACGGCTCGGAATCGTGGTGCTTGGGCAGGGCGTTCAGGGGAATCAGTATGCATTGTTTCGAAAGCTGCGCCGCCGTGGCGTCTACTTCAGCCAGGTCAATCCGGCCAAAGGCCTGGAGGCAATTGCCGATACGCTAAAGGCGAGGGCCGCCGATCATCCGGAGCCTTACGGCCACTGGTATATCGACGGAGCGGGCAAACAATTTTCTTCGACCGCCGGACTCACCTGCATTTCCTACGACGAATTGGCTCCGGTGCGCGAGACGCTTGCCGCAAAGATGAAAGCGGCCTACGAATCTCCTGCCTTTAGTCCGGAAGTTTTGCGGACGACGCTCGCGGAAATTGTCCCGGCCACCGTGGGCATGAACGGCGAGGGCCGGGATGCCGTCCTCGATCGCTTCGCGCTCACTTTGTTTACCGAAGGTTCGGGCACCCAAATCTACAGCACGACCTTCGTGCAGTGGGCCGCGCGCGAGGCGCTGCGCCGCGCGCAACCGCTCAGCTTGTGGATTCGTTATGCGCCGCGGCAGCGGGAGCGCTCGATGGACGAATTGCTGGCCGGCACGCGAGGCAAAGCGGTCACCGATCCACTCGGCTCGCTGATCGACGCCGATATGGGCGCCTACTACACCTGGCTGAATCAGCAGCGCTTGACGGGCGCCGATCGATCGGGATTTCTGGTCTGGTTCGAGGATCGGACCGAGGCTGTCGCGATCGGTCCGGGCTTGACGCCTGGCGGGGTAGACACGGCAGCGATCGATGTTTCCGGCCTGCTGCGAAAAGTTTCCTAGAGGGTATGCTGGTAGGGCACATGACGAGACTCTTAGGAAAGAACGTATTGGTCACCGGCGCGTCGTCTGGCATCGGCGAAGCAATTGCCATCCGGTTTGCCGAGGAAGGCGCGAACGTTGCCATCAACTATCACAGCGGCCAGGACCGCGCCGAGGCGGTTAAAACGAAAGCCGACGCTGCCGCGAAAGCGGCCGGGCACGCAGCGAAATCTCTGACCGTGAAGGCCGATGTGGCGGACGAACAACAAGTCAAAGATATGTTCGCCGCGGTGATCAAAGGGCTTGGCTCACTGGATATTCTGATTAATAACTCCGGTATTCAGAAGCCCGCGGCAAGCGACTTGCTTGAGATGGCGGACTACGATAAGGTGATCGGCGTGAACCTTCGCGGCGCGTTTCTGTGCGCGCGCGAGGCCATCCGCCACTTCCTCTCGCGTCGGGCGCCAGGCTCGATTGTCTTCAATTCGAGCGTGCATGAGATCATCCCGAAGCCGAAATACGTTCCGTATTCGATCAGCAAAGGCGGCATGGAGAACATGACCCGAACGCTGGCGCTTGAATACGCCGACCGCGGCATCCGGGTGAATGCGGTGGGGCCGGGAGCCATCGTTACGCCCATCAATATGGCGTGGATCAACGATCCGAAGGCCAAAGCGGAGGTGGAGAGCCACATCCCGATGGGCCGCGCGGGCACGTCGGAGGAGATCGCTGGGGTGTTCGCGTTCCTGGCTTCCGATGAGGCTTCCTATATTACTGGCCAAACGCTCTTTGCGTGCGGTGGTTTGACGCTCTTTCCTGAGTTTCGCGTGGCTTGGTCGTCGGGCGAATAATGCTCCGGCTATAGAGCTGAAACGGCGCCCAATAGTAGGGCTTGGCGTATTGCGAGTGGAGCATCTGCAGCTTGGCATCACGCAGCGCGTCGGCGTACGATTTCCCGGATGCGACGCCGCCATAGAAACGATCCATCAAGTCCGCGGTGGAGCGGTCATTCACATCCCAGAGGCTGGTCACCACGTTTTTCGCGCCAGCCTGGAAGAACGCCCAGGCGAGGCCCACCAGGCCTTCACCCGAGAGCGTGCGCGCGCCGGCGCCGCGGCATGCCGAAATCGTCACGAGATCGGCGCTCAGCGGCATCTCCGCCACGTCCCGCGCGTAAAGCTTGTAGGCGTTCTGCCGCAAGGAAAGGATGATGGCGGAATCGAGCGGGCTTTGTTCATTTGCTTCGACGTGAGTGGCGAAATGAATGGTCGAAAATTTTTGGGGGCGCGCCGCCCCGTACGCGCCGGGCGTAGCCTTGTCTTTCGTATAAACCACCGTTTGCGCCGACGGATAGTGCCGCTGGACCTCCTGGATTTCGAGCGCGGCCTCGGGCAGCGGCTGGTATCCCGTTCCTTCCGTAACGGGGTCGCCTATCACCAGGAGCGACTGTTGACCGGACCGCGTTTCCTGCCGCGCCTGCAAAATGCCGAGGGACGGCGCGATAGAAATCGTCACATCATCGATCCAATAATGCGGCGTGGGCTTATCAACAATCAGCGTTTCAAAGTTCAAATTGTGCAGCGATCCATCCGGTACGACGATGACTCGGCCTCCTGGTGGAATGAACTGCGCTACCGGCGCGATTAACGTCTGATATAGCCGTTTGCCTACCGCGCTTGCTGTTGTCAACGGATCCCGTTTTTCCTGCTGGATCAACATGCGATAGGATTCGACATCGCGATTGATCTGCTTTTGATCTCCGAGCAAAACCGCCTTCGCGCCACTGCCCGTAATCACCCACAGATACGAATTCTTCGGCGCAAGCCAGTAGAAAAGGAAGGTGCTTTCACTTGTTTTAGCCGCCTTTTGGATGCGGCTCAGCAGCGGCTTGCGATTCGCGTCGCTTCTTCCCAGCAAATCCTGCGTGAGAACACTGGCGCGGCTCGAGTCGGCGATCTCGAGCGCCCGTTCGGGCTGATTCTGCTTCATGAGCAGCGCCACATAGTCCTGATAGAAACGAATCAGGTCGGAAAGGAAGGTGATTTTGTATTCGCTGCGTAATTGATCGGCGCGATTGCCGGCAATCACCTGTAGGGCGTTCTCGTAGCTTCGATTCGCGTCGTTGAAATCGCTGGTTTCGCCATAAATTTTCGCCAGACCCGCATAAGCCTCCCAGCGCACGGACGGAACATCTTTGCTGATGTCGATCGCCTGGCGATAAGCGCCGACGGCCTTGCTATATTGCTTGCGGCGCTCCGCGATGGCCGCTTTGTTCAAGGTCAGAGAGGCAACGCCGGCGGCATCGCCCTTACTCAAAACCCGGAGCCCGCGTTGGTTGTATTGCTCCGCTTCGTCCAAAAAGCCGGTTTGCGTCAAAGCTTCGGCCAAGCCTCCGGCCGCCAGTGCGTATTGAAAGGGCGCATCCTCGTGAACGAGATCCAGCGCTTGACGAAAGAAATAAATCGCGCTGGCCGTTTGGGTCCTTTGCAGGTAGATATCACCGGTTTCGGAGTAAATTTCGCTGAGTGCGGTTGCCAGACCCCGGCCGCTCTCCTCGGCCGCCGCTTCCCGCAAGAACACCAGCGCCTTATCCAACTCGCCCAGATTGTGATGACAGGAGGCGAGGTTCAGCCGCGCCAAGGAACCTAGCTGCAGCGCTCCGGAACTCTTGGCAATGTCGAGGGCGCGCTCAAGATAAGGGATGGCGTCACCGTAGTGCTCTCGCCGGATGTCGACCAATCCCAGGTCCACCAGCGCCGCGCTCTTTTCATACGCGAGCTGGTGAGATTCGGCAATGGCCAATGCGTTCTCAAATTCGCTTCGGGCCTCCGGCTCGCCATCTTCGTATTGCAGGATGCATGCCCCCAGCAGCAGGTGCGCCTCCGCTTCGAGCTCTGCATTCGCCGCGGCAT
Source organism: Bryobacteraceae bacterium (assembly GCA_036501045.1). Classification (GTDB taxonomy): domain Bacteria; phylum Acidobacteriota; class Terriglobia; order Bryobacterales; family Bryobacteraceae; genus Bog-105. Next base: position 779 of record DASYAX010000256.1, on the reverse strand, counting down.
GAGCGCCCTGGATGGCCTCCGCCAGCAGTTCCCGGCCGTCCGCGTTCCGGTGAGTGCGGTACAGCAGATAACCACGCAGCTCTTGATATTGCGGAAGCAAATCGGCAAACTGCGGCGGAGGCGCTTGCGCGAGCAACGGCTGCGCTTGGTTCGTATCGCCGTTCCAAAGGAGCATTTCGGCAAACTGCAGGTCGAATTGCCAGTGCCACTTCGATTGCGGCTGCGCCTGAAACTGGACGTATCCGCGCCCGGCGCTTTGCCGGGCCGAAACCAGCTCACCATGCTTGTATTGCGTTTGCGCTAATTGAAAAAGAGAACTCGGATTCGCGGATGAGGCCGCGTTTCTACCGGAGCAACTGCTCAGGATGCAGACCAGCGGGAACAGGACGGCGACTTGGCTAGTTACCGATATCCGCCGGCGGCCAACTTCCGCCGTTTGCCACCGCTTCGACTGCCGATCCCTCGCCACCATGAGGAGAACCAAGCTGAAAGCGTACCAAGGTTAGGCGCCGCAAATTCTCCTCGATGAAAATCTCACCGAAATAGATGGTTCCAATGCCCTCAATCACTAATTGATTGCCTTTGATTTCGGTTGGACGATCGGGCCTCTGGCCCTCCCACTCCAGACCCGTGACAATGGTCCCGAAGATGGTGCCCTTGGCCTGAGGAATTTGATGCTTCCCGAGCAGGCCGCCTAGCAGGCCCTTCGATTCTTCACCGGTCGGAAAGAACAGGCTCGAATACTGTTTGCGGAAGTCGCCGTCCTCTTCAAACGTCTT
>DASYAX010000255.1:0-2986 GCA_036501045.1 Bryobacteraceae bacterium | reverse complement strand
ATATCCACGCATTGGGCGTCCGCCATATCATCAACCTCGGGCTTCACAGCCATGAAAAGGCTTTGCCGAACGAGGCGGCAAGTGTCAGCCGTCTCGGCATGACGTATCTTCATATCCCGGTCGATTTTCAGAACCCCACTGGCGAGGACTTCACCCGGTTCTGCTCCGCGATGGAGCAGCTAAAAGAGGTTCGGGTGCATGTTCATTGCATCGCGAACTACCGGGTCTCGGCTTTTTTCTACCGATATCGCCGGGATGTGCTCGGCACGGATGAGGCGCAGGCGCGTGCCGACATGGAAGATGTTTGGCATCCTGAGGGCGTGTGGGCGACCTTTGTCGGTCGCTAGGCTGCGTGCGAGCTAAGGAGGTACTCCGATGGCGCTCTACGAACTGAGAACTTACACGCTCCGCGTCGGGGCGATGGCGGAGGCCGTGAAGCTGTACCAGGAACTCGGTTTCCCGGCGCTCCAGAGGGGCGGGCAGGACAAAAAGCTGGTCGGGTATTTCCAGGCCGATACCGGCACGATCAACCAGCTTGTCCATCTGTGGAAATTCGATGACGACACCGACCGTCGCGCGCATTGGGCCTCGGTGTACTCGAACAAGGATTTCGTCGAAGGTTTCGCCTCGAAGTTCCGCCCACTACTGATGACCCAGGAGGTCAAGCTGCTCCAGGCCGCACCTTGGGGACCGCATCCCTAGCGTTTTGGTGTTCTGAGTTTTGGCGGCTATCGACCCGGACAATCGCCCCTGATCTCGATCGCGCCGACCGGGTCTGGGTAGAAGGCGTAATGTCGGAACTGCCGCTCAGGGCGGCTCATTGGTCCACACGGGGTTGATCAAGCGCTCATCACCGCCGCCGAGATTTTAACGAGTTCTATTGATTGTTCCTGAAGTCCCTCTAAGCGAAACGATAATGGCCCACGCCATCATTCGAGGAGCGAATCGACGACGCCACGAGGTCGATTTCGGCGACGCGCCGGTTCGTGTCGAGATTTATGCCAGCGAAGAGACCGTCGAGATTTTCATCGAGGCGGATTTCGATACTATGTCGGAAGAACGTCGGCGCTTCGCCCTTCTCAATATCCCCCGCCATCTGTTTAGCGAAGCGGCCGCCGCAACGGCGCGACGTGCCACGAATCCTCGTCTGCATCCTCGACGTGATAAGTAATTTCGGCACGCCGGTTCCTGATCCGCGTCTTGTTCTGGTCGTGAAGATCCTCGCTAATCGCTTCCGCTGGCCGGGTTCTCTCCAAAACCAGCGTCGCTCAAATTTTTGTGATAAACCACGTATCTTATACACGTTTCACGTGCATTCGGCTATGATCGCTGAATGTCATGCCATTCCCGTGGGCTCGCGGTCGGCGGTCACGATGACTGCTTCCTCATCGTCGATCGAGTCGGCCAAGATTTTGTCGTGGGAGTCCGCGCCCATACCGGCGAGGTCTCGACGGTTTACCTGATGGACGTTGATATCGAGAAGCTGGTGAAGTTTCTGTCCGAGAAGCGGGATGTACCGGCTGAGATGCGTCTACTCCCGACACCGCAGGCGAAACGGTGATTGGCCTCTCTAAGATGGGTGACTGACGGAAGGCGAGAAGGGGCTTCAGAGTTGCAGCCCACCTTCGATCTTCCTGTGCCCCGAAGGCCACCCGACGAAAGCAATCGGCGAGCGCGTCAGCCTGATGCGGCAGCGTAACTGAGCCGGGGAGCGTTATGGCGCTCCTATACCAAAATAAACGGGAAATGAACTATCCTCTGGACCAATGTAGAAATAGCCGCTGATTGCTATGCCATTCTTTTATTCATCGGGTGAAGAAATCAGAAAGGGCGATCGTGTTCTACTGCATGGAGAGGTGGGTGAGATTGAACTTATCGCCGATCCTGCTGAAAATCCTGATGACTGGCTGGTGAAGAAACGGGGTGGGGGAATTTTGGTGCTCGAACTCAAGGTATTCGGACGGCTCTTCATTTCCGAACCCGAAACCGACGAGCACTTGACCTTCGTATCTAGACAGACAAAACGGTGATGGGTGGGTTGCTGCTTTGACGCGGTAGAAATCAGCCCTTTGCTCAGTCTCGTCTCGTAGATCGCTTGGAAAGGATGGGCGAGACGGCGAGACTGACCCACGGTCGGGTTCTAAGCGGCCGGGAAAGGACGCCTTAAGAGAGATCTGACCGCTGTATCCCTTGCCGGCTCGCGCAGAGTTCGCGACGTAAGGCCATCCAGCGCGTCGTGCGCTGCCAGCCGACGCTCGACGCAGGCGCAAACCGCAATGATCGCAAACGGCTTCGTCCGCATCCGGAGGTGGCGTCCTGGCTTGCAAATATCTCCGCGAGATGAACGGACTTCCCGAAGTCCAAGCAGGACTCTGACGCGGTACCAACAGTTCGAATCCATCTCCCTCCTGCAAGGAGTCAGCAGCGAACCCGATTCGGGCCCGGGACGTCGGAGCGCATCCGGCGATTCCCGCAAAGGCGTCAGCCCCAAACCACGTCGTAACAGAATGACCTCCGATTTTGCCGATTCTGAGTTTGCTACCCTATGCTTGGCAGCCGCCCACCTTTGTCAAAGAGCCTACAGGTCGCCGTCTATCGACGAGACGGATGGCTGTGCTGCTGGTGCAAACGACCGGTGATCTTGGCGCCGGCCATGAAATATCTGCAACGGGAAGTCAGGAAGACCGATGCCGATACCCCGCTCGCCTATCATCACGCGAATTGGAGCCGCCAGGGCGCGCCGTTCTCGGCGTAGTGATCGATCATATCGAAGCATTCTCGACCGGCGGCACGAGTGACATCGAAAATATCAGCAAGCTCATAAATATGAGCGCGGCATCAATCGCGTTTCGGCCGGAAGACTATTTGAGATCGGCCGCGCGTTGAGCGTGCCGATCACCTACTTTTACGAGGGTATCGGGGAAGAAGGTCCGCGGCAGATCATGCCGCACCAGCGCATGCAGCTCGAGATCGCGCGCAACTTTGC
>DASYAX010000254.1:0-2882 GCA_036501045.1 Bryobacteraceae bacterium | reverse complement strand
TTTCGAATTGCATCCGTTCGGACTGACGAACCTAAACGAGGAAATTCTTCGATCCAGAAGTCAACCGAAACTCAGATTCAAGGAAATTAGGCGTCGCTTCTGAGTGGCCGAAATCTGGGGAGAATCCCACGAACTCGCCTCCATGGGCGTTTAAAACCAAGCCGCCGGCGCGGCGGACAAGCCTCGTAAATGATATACATCGAAGGCACTGATCGGCTATCTTATTTTCAACAGAGATAGCCAATTCAGCACCACTGTGAAGCGTGCTTGCGCAGAAATCCCTTGCCGTCCGCGGAAATGTCCCATCCCTGCGAACTGACCGGACCCTTGAACAACGCCACCGCTATGCCACGTTGAAATCCGCAGGCGTTTGCGGAGACTGGGACGCCATGATGTTGCCGTCATTAGAAACGTAAAACAACTCCTTGCCACCGCCATGCCGGCAGGAGACCCCCGCCTTGCGAGATCACCCATTTTCCTCCGGCCGAGGCGGCTTGGGGCGGGTGTCCGCCGGGTTGGCGGCGCTCGATGTTTTCCTCGAGCAGAGAGCCTTTCCAGCCTCTGAGCACCGCCATGCTGATCACCGCCGCCGGATAGGTTGCGGCGATGGTGACGCCGGCACGCAGGCCGAGGTAAGCGTTGGCAGCTCCTAATATGACCGTCATGCACAATCCCAACAGAATGGCGCGATTCGAAGCCAATTTGGGCCCGGCTCGGATCGAAAACGCCGCTAACTGCCATCGGGAAATCCGCCGCGATGCAGCACCATCGGATAATGCGGCAGGGTAGCAGGCTTCGGGGCCGATGCTCGCCAGCCGTCGGGATAGGGCTCCCACCCGGAGAACGGGACTAACCGCTCAAGCGAGTTGCGGAGGGCGAGGATGGCGTGGCTGCCAAAGCGCTTCCGCCAGCGCTCCTCGAGGACGCCGAGCTGCCAGACGTAGGCTTTTTGCGCTTCCCGGCCCAGCGGTGTGAGATCGACCATTTTCGGCCGGCCGTCGAGGGCGGCAAAGCCGTTTTTGCGAAGAATGCCCAGCGCCATCGCGATCGCCTCCTTCGAGACGCCAGTGAGGTGCGGCAGGTCGCGCAGCCGGACGCCTGTTTCATCGAGCACCCGGATCACGTTCGCGCAGATGGCGAGCGACAGACGCGACTCGTCTTCGAATTCGATAGCGAAGGCGAGCAGCACTCGCGACAGGAGCGACGGCAAAGCAAGCACGGAACCGCCAGGTTCTTGGCCTCGCGACTGCGATTTACGATCCGCCGCCCGGCTGAACAGGCCGTAGTGCAAGATCGGCAGACAATCGGGCAGATCGGGGTCAAGCCGACCTTTCAGCGCCGACAACGATTCCCGAAGCTGGCCGATTTCGTCCTTTCCGAAGCGCGCCTGCCAGCGCTTTTCGATGACGTCTAAAAGAGGCCGCCATACCTCCTGCGCATAACGGCCCTTGGGGGTGGCGTGAATCAGCCAGTCGGGGCGAGGCGGCTTGGGGCGGGTGTCCGCCGGGTCCGGCCCCACGACAATGTAGCCCCACCTCTTCATACCCTCAAGGTTCGTTTTTGTGCGGGCGAAGTCTTCGAGCTCGCTGACGCGCACTCCGTTTTCCCCGACAAAGCGCATGCAATTCAACCACATCACCATGGAGACCAGCCAAAGGCCGCGGCGGGAACCGGGAGTTGCGCTGTAATTCGTCGTCCAATGCGGCATTTGTTTTTCGAATTCGTTGTCGAACTCGATGGTGAACGCTACCAGCGACTCGGAGAGCAAGGTGGATAGGGGCAGACTCATTTTGCATTCCGTGAACTTCCCATTTTCGCCTGGACGGCCAGAGCGCGTCGAAACCGTATCATGCCTTAAGCTTCTACACGTGCTACCCTTCTTATAGGCAGAAGGACGAGGTATAGGAAAATGACCTGGTGGCAGCGTTTGTGGCGGCGCGGCAAGCTGGAAGAGCAACTCGATAAGGAACTGCGGTTTCACATCGAGCAACATGCCGCCGCTCTGGTCGCGCGCGGCTATAGCGTAGAGGAAGCGCAGCGGCAGGCGAGGCTTGTCTTCGGTGGTCCAGAGCAGGTGAAGGAAGATTGCCGCGATGCGCGCGGCACGCGCTGGTTAGAGGATCTGTGGCAGGACTTCCGCTACGCGCTTCGCACGCTGCGGCAAAAGCCTGGCTTTACGGCGATCGCTCTGGTGATGCTGGCGCTTGGTAGCGGAGCGACGACCGTCATGTTCAGTGTGATCAACGGTGTTCTGTTGAAACCGCTGCCTTATGCCGAGCCCGACAGACTGGTTAAACTCGACGAACAAACGAAAGGAATAACCGACTACCGGTGGGGTGACCGATGGGCATTTGCTTACCCTAACTTTCTCGATTGCCAGCGTGCGAGCCAATCTGTCGTTATGGCGGCGTTTCGCTACAGCGGAGGCACAGTCAGTGGGTCCGGGGAAGCCGAGTATGTGGACGGTCTTGAGATTTCATCGGAACTATTTTCCGTCCTAGGATCTACCCTCGAGCGAGGGCGCGCCTTCCTGCCGCAAGAAGACCGCCCCGGCGGAGCGCCCGCGATCATCATCAGTTATGGCTTGTGGCAGCGCCGCTTTGCAGGAAGCCCGGGAGCGATCGGAATGCCGCTCATTTTCGAGGGAAAGCCGTATACCATCATCGGCATCACCCCGGCACGTTTCCGGTTGCGAGACGCCGACGTCTTTACACCGCTCGGTCAAGATACTGCGCCATTTATGCAAAATCGCGAAGCGCATCCGGGCATTCAGGTTTGGGCGCGCCTCCGGCCCGGCGTCACGTTGGGCGAGGCGCAGGTGGAGCTGGCGCTGATTGGCCGCCATTTAGCTGAGGAGTATCCGAAATCCAATGCCGGCCGCG
>DASYAX010000253.1:0-14079 GCA_036501045.1 Bryobacteraceae bacterium | reverse complement strand
TCCTTGCGCAGTACCGGCAGCCGCACCGCCGCCCGCGCTGCCTCGAGATCGTGCAGCCCGCCTTGAAAATACGCCTTGTCGGTAAGTACCGAAAGGCACGCCGCGCCGCCTTGTTCATAGCTATGGGCAATGAATGCCGGGAGAAACTCCGCCTGCAGAAGACCCTTGCTGGGTGATGCCTTCTTGATCTCGGCGATGACCGCGGGATGTCTCCCGCCAAGCGCTTCGACAAAGGGCCGCGGCCCCGCTTTGCGCTCGTGCGCCTGCCGTTCGATCAGCGCGGCCCGCGAACGCAGTTCCGCCACTTCTTGTTGCTTGTGAAAAACAATATCGGCAAGGATGCCGGATGGAGTACGCAGCAGCATCGCGGACAACGGAAACCTCATCGTATTACACGCCGCCCTGCCTTTGGGGCGTCACAAGCCGCTACGAACTTATTTTCTCGTCTAGTCTCAGTAGCTTACTCGCAAAACGGTCTTCTTCCGAAAGGGTGCTCTGCGATACTCGCGGGCGAAATGAGCACCAACTTGCGCGCCCATCCCGGCCGCCAGGCCACCCACCCAAGGCCATTTCGTTTCGTAAAAAACGCTTTTTCTTCGCCCCAAAGGAATCGGCCGCGCGCCAAGTGCCTGCTACAATCAGCGGCGTGTCCGCTAACGCCATGAAAATCGGTCCGGACGCGGATCATCTGAAAAAACTCATCCGCGAAGTCCCCGACTTCCCGAAGCCCGGCATCAATTTTTACGACATCACCACGCTGCTCAAAGACAAGCTTGGTTTCGCCGAGACCATCGAAGCTCTCCAGCAGCATTACCGGAATCTGCCGCCCATTGATGTAGTCGTGGGTATCGAAGCCCGCGGTTACTTCTTTGCTCCCGCCGTGGCGCATGCCCTCGGCGCGGGCTTCGTGCCGGTACGCAAGCCCAAAAAGCTGCCGCATACCGTCCGTTGTGTCGAATACGACCTCGAATACGGTACCGATAAACTCGAAATGCACGCCGACGCCATCGTGCCTGGGCAAAGCGTGCTGATCATTGACGATGTGCTCGCCACCGGCGGCACTGCTTCGGCCGTCGCCCGATTGGTCGAAATGTGTGAGGGCAAAGTGGCGGGCCTCGGCTTCGTAATCGAGCTCTCCTTTTTGAACGGGCGGCAAAAACTCACCGGTTTTGACGTTTTTTCCTTGCTCCAATATTAGGTTGTGCAGGTCAGCGTCCCTTCGTTCGCCAAGCTCAACCTGGACCTAAGGGTCCTGCACAAGCGTCCCGACGGTTATCACGAACTTCGGACCATCTTTCAGACCATCAGTCTGAAAGATACTCTCCGCGTCGAATTCGATTTTGCAAAACGAACCCAAATAGACCTAAGTAGTTCGATAGACATAGAGGACAATATCGTGGTCCGTGCGGCCAAACTGGTTCTGGAGCATCTCCGCGTCCGGGCTTGGGTTCGTTTCGCACTGGACAAGCAAATCCCGCTGGGAGCCGGCTTGGGAGGCGGCTCGAGTAACGCGGCCGCCGTTCTGATCGCCTTGCCTGCATTGGCCGGCAAACACCTTCCGTTCTCCACCCAAGTTCGTTTCGCGGAATCGCTCGGCAGCGATGTGCCATTCTTCCTGCGCGGCGGCACGGCGCTCGGCTTAGGACGGGGAACCGAGCTCTATCCCCTTCCTGATTTGCCCTCCCACCACGCGCTGGTGGTTTCGACCGGAATCCACGTCTCTACCCTCGCCGCCTATGGCCTGCTCCGGCGCGATGTTACGGATGCGTTGACTTCACCCGACGAGTCTCCTATCCTGAGAGAGTTTCAGACGATTGCCTGGGATCTCAAAGGCTCCCGTCTCGACCAACTCCCGTTGAAAAACGACTTCGAGGAAGTGGTGTTCAAAATTCACCCGGAACTGGCGATAGTAGTTCGAAAACTGCGTAAACTGGGCGCACGACCCGCCCGCATGACCGGCAGCGGCTCAGCCATCTTCGGCGTTTTCCCGAACGCCGCTTCGGCGCGGGCGGCCGCCGGGCACTTTCCGGCAGCGCGTGTCCATGCGGTTCGTTTCGTTACCAGGCGGCAATATCGCAGCCTCTGGTGTCGCGCGCTGAGTTCGGTCTTGGAGGCGTAAGATATGTCCGCCCCCGTAAATATGTCCGCCCCCAAGGTCGTCCGATCCCTCTTCACCGATTTCAAAGTGTTTAGCGGTACCGCCAACCGCCATCTTTCGGAAGAGATTTGCCGGGCGCTCGGCTGCCCGATCGGCGAGGCCATGATTAAGCGTTTCGCGGACGGCGAAACGCATCTCCAAATCCAGGAAAACGTGCGCGGCGCCGACGTGTTTGTCGTCCAGCCAACTTCCTCGCCGGTGGACCATCACCTGATGGAACTGCTGCTGATGATCGATGCCTTTAAGCGCGCCAGTGCGGAACGCATCACGGCAGTGTTACCCTATTATGGGTACGCGCGGCAGGACCGCAAGGACAGGCCGCGTATGCCGATATCCGCGAAACTGGTAGCCAGTCTGCTCGAAAGGGCGGGAGCGAGTCGGGTTTTGGCGCTCGATCTGCACGCCGCTCAGATTCAGGGCTTCTTCGATATTCCAGTCGATCACCTGTTCGCCGCCCCGGTCATGGTCGAATACTTTGAGGAAAAATTCGGCCGGGGCGAGCTGATTATCGTTTCGCCGGATGCCGGTGGAGTGGAGCGCGCGCGATCGTTCGCGAAACGGCTGAATGTGCCGCTGGCGATCATCGATAAACGCCGCACCGACGCGAATGTTGCCGAGGTGATGAACATCATCGGCAGGGTTCGCGGGAAGCATTGTTTGATGGTCGACGATCTGGTGGATACGGCGGGAACGCTGGTGAATGGTGTCGAAGCGCTGCTCAAGCAAGGCGCTGTCAGCGTGACGGCTTGCGCCACTCACCCGGTGTTGTCCGGTCAGGCGGTGGAGCGCATTCAGGCTTCCGCTTTGCTGGAGTTGGTGGTCACGAATTCGATTCCGCTCTCCGGGCAGGCCGCCGAATGTTCGAAGATCCGGACGTTGTCGGTGGCTTCGTTGCTCGCGCGAGCCATTCAGTCGATCCACGAAGGTGGTTCGATCAGTACGCTTTTCATGTAGGTCAGGACGGGTTAACGAATGAGGAAAGACATTACAGTAATCGCGGAGTCGCGGGATTCGCGCGGTAAGAACGAAGCGCGCCGCTTGCGCGCCAAAGGCTCTATGCCGGCCGTGGTGTACGGTGGCCCGGCTGGAGCAACCGCGGTGGCCGTCAGCCCCAAGGAACTCACCCGGATTCTAAACAGTAAGACCGGGCACAACACAATTTTCAACTTGAGCGTGACAGGCAGCGAAGACACTCCGGTGATGGTCGTCGATTGGCAATACGATCCGATCAAAGACTCGCTCTTGCACGTGGATCTGAAACGGATCGACCTCACCGAGCGCATCGTCGTCCAGGTGCCCGTGGTCACTCACGGCGATCCGAAGGGCGTGAAAATCCAGGGCGGTATTCACGAAATCATTACGCGCGAAGTGGAAATCGAATGCCTGCCCGACGAAATCCCGGAGCAGTTCGTGATGAATGTCGTCGAGTTGATGATCGGTGAGAGCATCCGTGCCTCCGACATCCCGATGACCGGTTCCATGAAGCTGCTAAGTCCGCCCGACGCCGTGATCTCGCACGTGGTTTCGCTGAGGGTCGAAGAAGAACCGGCTGTCGAGGCCGTCGTTGCGCCGACTGGTGGCGAGCCTGAGGTCATCAAGAAAGGCAAGAAGGAAGAGGAAGGCGGCGAAGCTGCTGCACCGCCGAAGAAGAAGTAATCGTGGATCATGTCTGAGGCAGAGGAGCCGGAATCGCGGATTCTCTGCATCGCGGGCTTGGGTAATCCGGGGATCCGGTATGAGGCGACGCCTCACAATATCGGCTTCCGGGTGATAGATGAGTTGGCAAAGCGTCATGCCTTTCGCATTTCGAAAGACGAAGGCGCGGCGCTGACAGGTAGCGGGCGGATTCGGGACAAAAGTGTCGTTCTGGTAAAGCCGCATACCTTCATGAATAATTCGGGAACGGGCATCAAGGCCGCCTTGAAGTACCGCAACCTGACGAGCCGCGATTTGATCGTGGTTTATGACGAACTGGACCTTCCTTGGACCGCATTGCGGATCAAGGTGGCCGGTTCGGCGGCTGGGCACAATGGTGTCAAGTCGATTATTGCCGCGTTGGGGACGGAAGTCTTCACTCGGGTGCGGGTTGGCATACGGCCCGATCACGAAATAGACGACGCGGCAGAATACGTTCTCGCTCCTTTTGAGCGGGAAATGAGAGGCGAGGTGGAGGAGTTGGTATGGTATGCCGCCGATGCCATCGAATCCATCGTTGCCGAAGGCGCCGTTCAGTCCATGGCGAAATTCAATCGTCGCGCCCGAGGCAGTAAAGAAGAGGAAGAATGAGAATTTACGAGGAGTTGTTCATCGTTCGTCCGGATGCCACCGATGAAGAATTGGATCCGCTGATCGAACAACTGAAGAACGTGATCACCCATGCGGGTGGCACGCTCGACAAGACCGAAAAATGGGGCGTGCGCAAGCTCGCCTATCGTGTCTTGAAACACAATGAAGCACAGTACATTCTGCTTCAGTTCACCGCCCAGGCGGACACGGTAAAGGAAGTCGAACGCCGCTTGCGCGTCACCGATTTGGTCATGAAATACATGACCGTGCGTATCGACGAGAAGCTGAAGCGAATTGAGAAGCGCAAGAAAGCGCGCGAAAAGCGCGCGGCCCGCAAACCGGTAGCGCCGCCGCAGGCGCCGGTGTTCGCGACGCCAAGCTTGCCGGCCGAGCACCACGCCGCGGTACCTGGCGCTCCGGGAACGGCGCCTACGCCGCCGGCGGCCAATTTGGAGAAGGCGGAATAATACATGCCAGAACAACGAAGCGGTGGCCGTCCGATAGCGGCTTCGCAGCGCCCCACCGGCGGTGACAAAGCGATCGCGACGGGTAAGAAGCAGTATTTCCGGCGCAAAAAGGTTTGCCGGTTCTGTGTCGAGAAAGTCGACGACATCAACTACAAAGACGTCCGCATGCTGATGAGCTTCATCTCGGAGCGCGGCAAAATTACCCCGCGCCGCATTTCGGGCGTGTGCACGCCGCACCAGAAGCGGCTGAGCGAAGCCATCAAACAGGCGCGCAACATCGCGCTGGTGCCCTTCGCCTCGCGTGCCTGATCGCCGGAGAACATTATGGAAGTCATTCTTAGAGAAGATGTCGAAAAGGTTGGCGCTCGCGGCGCACTGGTGAAAGTCGCCGATGGCTATGCGCGCAATTTCCTGCTGCCGAAGCGTTTGGCCGTACTCGCTACCGGTTCTAATAAGAAGATCGTCGAGCAGGAGCGCGAAGCTCACGTGCGCCGCGAGGCCAAGCTCCAGACCGAATCGCAAGATCTCGCCAAGCTGATAGAGAACGTGACGCTGACCTTCCGCCAGAAGGTTGGGGAAAACAATCATCTGTTCGGGTCGGTAACGGCGAAAGATATTGCCGATGCGCTGGAGGCGCAGAAATTTCAGGTCGAGCGGCGAAAGATTCAGCTTGATGAGCCGATCCGCACGGTCGGCGAGCACCAAGTGACGCTTCGCTTGCACCGCGATGTGACCACTCAGATCAAAGTGATTGTCGAGCCTGAGCAGTAAGCCGTCATTTTGTTTTTCGATCCGGATCGATTACTCGAAGCCACACCCGCCGAGGTTCTGGAAGCGGCCGCCCGCGGCCACCTCGGCTTGGACCACCGTTTTCTGCATGCCATTCTCGACCGTCCGGCGGAGTCTTTGCCGGCCGTTGTCGCTTTCGCCGAACGGGACCGCGCCGAAGATCCGGTCGATCTCGCCTCTGAGCTCATCGCCTTTTTTCATCTGTGGCGCGCCCCCGAAAGCATTCCTTTTCAGATCGGATTGATCAAAGAGGATCCGGAAAATGTGCCGGATGAAGTTGTTGTCTCGCTCGTCGAGATCGGACAACCCGCCCTGGAGCCGCTGCTCGCGCTCTACGGAGAACTCGATGAATCCGAGAGCGGGGAAGTGGCCTTCATTCTTGCGAACCTGCGTATTCGCGATGAGCGCGTTTTGAAGCTTCTGCTTGAGCGTCTGGAATACGATCTCAGCGACACGCTTGTGCTGCTGGGCATTTACGGTGATCCCGCGGCAAAACCGGCTATCGAACAAGCGCCCGGAGAGGCGAAAGAAATTGCCGATGCGCTCGAGATGCTCAGCCAGCCGGAATCGCAGAGAGAGCGTCCCGAACCGGAGCCGTTTGACATCTGGGAACTGTATCCGCGGAAAGAGGAACTGCCGGTCGATTTGCTCGATGAAGATGAACGCCGCGAGCTGCTGGCCCACCCGGTAGCCGCCGTGCGTGCCGCCGCCGCCCATTCTTTTTTTAACCGGCCGCTCAGCGCGGACCAGCGCCAGAAGCTATTGAAATTGGCGAAAGAAGACGAATCCATCGAAGTCCGCGCGCGTTCCTGGGAAGCGCTGATCGACGCCACCGAAGACGCCCAGATCGTCGAAGGCATGCTGCAAGCGCTGCGGACGCCGGAGCTTTCCGTAGAAGAAAAGGGCGGGTTGCTGGTCGGACTGGCGCCCGAGACCGATCGCAACGAAGTGCGTGACGCGATGGAAGAGCTCTACGCGATTCCCGCTGGACGAGCCAAGGCGCTCGAAGCCATGTGGCGATCGGTGCATCCCAGCTTTCGCGACCATTTTGCCAAGCATTTGAACGACGCCGATGTGGAAATTCGCCGGGCCGCGGTGTGGGGTGTCGGCTACTACGGTCTGAAAAGCGAATTGGACAAGGTGCGTAAGCTGTTTGCGGACGAAGAACTGCGTAGCGACGCTCTGTTCGCGTACACGCTGGCGATTCCGGCCGAAGTGTCACGCGGGCGCATGAAGGGTTTGCTCGCGCGCATCGAAAAGGACGCGCAAGGGCTGTCTGAAATGGAAGAGGAGCTGGTAAAGGCCGCGCTCGACGAGCGCTTGCTGCTGGCAGGCAAAGAACCGGTGTTCCGGCAGCAGGAGGATTGAGCGTTGCATGGCCTCGCGGCTCAATCTACTCTTTCAAACCGCTCCCCGGCAGTACCTGGAAAAGACCGTCCTGTTTACCGACGAGTTGATTCCTACGGATCACCGCATCGCGCATAACATAGACATTCAACCGCTCAAGGAGCGATCGACGGCGCGCCTGTTGCCCGCTTTACATCTCTACTCAGATGCACATTTAGTCAGTTATTTTGTCCCGCCCGGCGGCTCCATTCTGATTCCGAAACACGATCCCCCGCAGCGCTTCGTGTTCTTGCCCGAATTCACCTGCTCGCGGTTGCTGCTTAAGGCTGAGGGCGAGAACTGGCTGCGGCTGTATTGCGAGCAAGGATTCGTCGGCCCTGTACTCGCGCCCGGCTCACAGTATGTCGATTCATTCAGCTATTGGGACCACACCTATTCGGATCAAATCAGCGGCCACTTGGTGGGCGTGATCCGCGCAACCGCCGTTCTGGTGAAAGAGCAGGATCAACCCTGGACCGTCCTCATGCAGCAGATCGTCGGTACGGCGGGCTTTGAAGTAGTGCGGAAAACCTTCTCGCGCGCCTTACGATACTGAACCTTCTCGCCCATACCGCCGATAGTACCCCCAGGAGAAACGGGCGGGATGCGTTGGCGGCTATTTCTTTTGGCTTTCCTGGCGGCGGCTTCGCCCTGCCTCGCGCGCGTATACCCGATTCAAGGCACGTTCCTGAATTTCTACCGGGACCTCACACCGGAGCTTTGGAAGCTCGAGTTTCAGTACATGAAGGACGTCGATATCGATACCGTCGTCCTCTTGTCGGTTGGCCACTTGCGCCCCGATTCGAATGATGCATCAGGGTACAGTCTGGCGCCGGACGGGTGCTTGTATCCAAGCAGATATTTAATGGGCCGATACCTAGCGGCGTCAGACCGTTCCTCAAAAGATCGACTTGAGATGGTCTTCTCGCTGGCCGACCAGCAAAGGATGAAGGTCTATGTCGGGTCGCTGCAGACGGCAACGGATTGGACGGACGGTAGGGAATTTGCGGCTCTTCGCGCCTATAATCGGCTGGTGGCGGCGGAGATTCGCGAGCGCTACGGCCACCACCCATCGTTTCAGGGTTGGTATTTCACGCAAGAGCTGTGGATGAATTGGGTGAAATACTACGGCCGCGGTTACTACGGAACCGGCCAACTGGCGAACTGGGCTGCCGACATGCGGAGCATTGACTCGACAAAGCTGACGGCCGCTACGGTGGTTGTCAAAGCAAGAGGCCAGGGCTCGATGCCGGGTCTGACAGCCTCGGAACTTCGTACGTGGACGACCAGCTTGGTACGAACAACGAAGCTCGATATTCTGATGCCGCAAGATGGCGCGGGAGCCGGGGCCGGCGCTCCGTCGATCGGCGATCTGCCCGATTATTTTGCCGCCATGGCGGCGGGCGTGCGCGCAGGCGCAACCAAAACTTCTCTTTGGAGCATTGTGGAAACATTCACCGCCGATTGCAGCCCCAGCGGTGAGCAGTACCCGCCGGCCAACATCTCGAGGATTCGGCGCCAGATCAGTCAGGTTCGCCCCTACGTAACGGGCTATGTCAGTTGGATTTTTGGAGACGACCTGTCTCCGCAAGCACGATATTATCCGGCGGAAGCGAGCGAGTTGAACCGGCAATATAAATTGAGTTTCGGGCCTGTCCGATCACACGAGCGGTCTGGGCTCTAGGCGGCCGCGCGGCTGCGTTTTTTGGCTGGTTTGGATTCGCGCAGGCTGCGTTTGAGCGCGTCGAGAATGTCGACTACCGGCGCCGTCTTCGGATGTTTTACCGGCGTCACTTTTCTTCCGTGCTGTTTCTGTTCAATCAGGTGTTCCAGGTTTTCACGATAGCGGTCGTGGAATTCATCCGGCTTGAATGGCGCCGCCAATGACTCGATCAGCTTCTTGGCCAGCTCCATCTCCTTTCGATTCAAATTGCTCTGACCGTCTTCCGCCCCTTCATTGGCCTTGTGCAGTTCGCCGTTGTAATAGAGCGTATGCAGAGCCAATCCTTTGAAGGCCGGCCGGATGAGCGCGATATGCTCCCGGCCGTGCATCGCGACTCGCGCGATGGCGTGGTATTTCGTTTCCTTCAACGCAGCGAGAAACAGGGCATACGGCTTAGGTGTTTTCTCTTCGGGCCTCATGTAATAGGACTGGTCAAGGAATACGGGATCGACCTCGCCAGCCTTTACGAATTGCAGAATCTCGATGGCCTCGGCGGTCGGCGGCGCGGCCTTCTTGATCTCGGCGTCTTCGACCACAACGTATTCGTCTTTGCCGTACTCGTAGCCCTTCACGATGTCGCCGCGGCCTACCGGACGGTCTTCCGCCGCGCAGTACCAAACCTCTTTGATCCTCGAGAGATCCTTCCGGTGCAGCATGTGAAAACGAAGCGGATTGCGCCGCGCCGCCGTGAACAAGCGAATGGGAAACGAAACCAATCCAAAGCTCAGATAACCTTTCCAGACAATAGCCGCCATACTACATAGACTCGGGACGGCCAGGGAAGTAACAAGGCTCGCGTGCAATTGTCAAGCACTAATTTATTCGTCAGTAACGCAACCCAAGCTCGCATTCTTGACCAAGCGAATGTATTTGGCTAACGTTCCACGGTTCGCCTTGTAAGGCGGCATCTGCCATTGGCGCTTTCGATTGGCAACCTCTTCGCCCGATAGATCGACGTCGAGGAGATTCTTCTCGGCGTCGATGGTCACGCGATCGCCATTTCGAATGAGTGCGATTGGCCCGCCTTCTTGCGCCTCAGGCGTAACATGTCCGACGATGAAGCCGTGGGAGCCGCCCGAGAACCGGCCGTCCGTAATGAGAGCAACGTCTTTCCCCAGGCCGGCGCCAACAATGGCGGAAGTCGGCGTTAACATTTCCGGCATTCCAGGACCGCCCTTCGGCCCTTCGTAGCGAATAACAATGACATCGCCCTTCTGGATTTCTCTGCGTTCCAAAGAGTGCAGCATGTCTTCCTCGGAATCGTATACCCGAGCGGGTCCGGAGAAGCGCAGACCCTCTTTACCCGTGATTTTGGCGACCCCTCCTTCCGGCGCGAGATTTCCTTTGAGGATTCGAATGTGTCCCGTCGCCTTAATGGGATTCGATAAGGGCCTGACGATTAGCTGACCGGCAGCCAGGCCGGGAACGTCCTTCAAGTTGTCGCCGAGCGTCTTCCCCGTTATGGTCATGCAGTCGCCGTTTAACAGCCCCTCCGCGAGCAACATTTTCATGACGGCCGGAATGCCACCCACTGCATGCAAATCCTCCATCACGTAGGAACCGCTGGGCTTGAAATCCGCCAGCAAAGGCACGCGCGCGCTGACCGCCTGGAAATCATCGAGTGAGAGAGGAACGTTCACAGCCCGGGCGATGGCAATGAGATGTAAAACAGCATTTGTCGACCCCCCGAGAACCGTCACCAGTACCATCGCATTTTCGAACGCTTCGCGTGTCATGATGTCGCGCGGCTTGAGATCCAGCTCCAGGAGGTTCTTAACCGCCCCTCCGGCGCGGCGGCATTCCTCCAGCTTTTGTGGATCTTCCGCGGGCGTAGAAGCACTGTAAGGGAGAGACATGCCCAGCGCCTCAATGGCGGATGCCATTGTATTGGCGGTATACATTCCGCCGCATGCCCCGGCTCCGGGACAAGACAGGCGGACGATCGTTTGACGCTCCCGCTCATCGATCTTGCCGGCGATATGCTCCCCATAGCTCTGGAATGCGGAGACGATGTCCAGTTTCTGATCGTTGTGATGTCCGGGCCGGATCGTGCCTCCATAGACCATCAGCGCGGGCCGATTGAGCCTTCCCATCGCCATCACGCAGCCCGGCATGTTCTTGTCGCAACCGGGGATGGAAATATTGGCGTCATACCACTGAGCGCCCATGACGGTCTCGATCGAATCCGCGATCAGGTCGCGTGACTGAAGCGAGAAGCTCATGCCGTTGGTACCCATCGAAATGCCATCACTAACGCCGATGGTGTTAAAGCGCATCCCGACCAGACCGGCTGCGGTCACACCTTCCTTGACGCTCTCCGCGAGTTTGAGAAGGTGCATATTGCACGGGTTGCCTTCAAGCCAGACGCTGGTTATGCCGACCTGGGGCTTGCGCATATCTTCTTCGCGCAGGCCGGTTGCATAAAGCATCGCTTGTGACGCGCCTTGCGATTTTGGCTGGGTAATCTTGGAACTATATTTGTTTAATGACGGATTCGTATCCATAGATGTTCGGCGATTCCAGTATAGGGTGAAGCTTGCTGGCTCCTGCCCTTATAATCCGGCATTGGACGGTAGAGTTCTCCGTTACCCGCCGCGCGATCAGCAACAGCGAGTTTCACCGCTCAACGCGCGTTTTCCTTCGATGCAGATGATAGGTACGGCCACCAACGCGGCGGCGGGATCTATCCACGAAATGTGAAAGAGGGCATTGATTGCTAAGCCGAACACCGTGATCAACGCTAGATATGCGCAGGTAGCGGACTGAACGGCATCGGCCAGAAGCGCTTGATTTTCGATCCGCCGGGCGACTTTTCGTTTTGCAAAAGCAAGCCCAGGCATGATCACGAGCGCCGCGGCGGTAATCAATAGCCCAAGCCAGCTTGTTTCAGGACGAACGTGAAAAGCGATTGCGCTGACGGAATCGACCGTTACTACCGCCGCAAGCACGAATAGAAGGGCTCCTGCCGCGCGCGTTGCCTGCCGAGCATTGACGCGAAACGTTCGTCCAAACTGCAGCAGCACGATGCCGGCCGACATCAGTTCGACGAAACTATCGGAACCAAACGCCAGAAGCGCGGAACTATGGGCACGCCAAGCCGAAAGCATTGCGACACAGCATTCGATTGTCATCCACGAGAATGTGACTATTTGCAGCCAAACGACATACGCCGCTTCCTCGGGCTGCTTGCCACCGCATGCTTCCTCGCGCAGACAGTGAACGCTAGCATTTTTCATACTTTCGGTTTGCCCTTCATTGCGGCTTGGCCTCGATAGCTCGCTGGTTGACCGAAGTTTCAGAAACCGCCCGATGATTCAGCTCCGCTGCTCGATCGATCATCCTTCGTGCATAATCCGCTACCACTTCGACTCCGGCGGCATATCGTGCATTCGGGCTCCGGAAGCCTCCATTGTAGGCTCCCACGGCCAGGGTGGCGTCACCGTGGAAGCGGTCCAGGAGATCTCTCAATAAAAGCCCGGCGTATGTCGTCAAGACATCCTGATTTACATCGTTCATGTCGAGCTGTTTCGGCGGCCTCAAGCGCGGTGGGAGCTGCGTGTAGTCACGCTTGTCCGCCAGATAAAGGCGGTGAGCGTACCGCAGGGACTCGCGAGTAATCTGCCAGACTCCTGCAGAATCATTCCGGACCAGAACCCTCCTGCGCCTCCGTCTCAGAATGATGTCGCCCGGCTGAGCGCGGCGTTTCCAGATGGTATTTGTCGGGTCACCCGGCACGCTCATGAAGTTGTTCTCCATCGCACCGATCCCAATAAGAAGATCGAGGGGTATGCCGTAGAACTGGGAAACGGCGATCATATCGGCGGCCAGCCGGCTCGCCTCTTTCTGCGTCAGCGGTGAGGGAATAGGTCCCAGGTCGCCATGAATTCGCGGGTCGGTAACCGATTTAAAGCGGATAAATCTCCTTAGATAGGCTTCCAGCTCGAGGCCGTGAAGACTCTCCAGCGTTGCTGGAGCCTCCCCTGCGTACGACTCCATGAATACCGCGGTCTGATGGAAGTCCCGCGCGAGTTCATCCGCGGTGATCCAGTTGAATTGAACAACCGAAGTAAGCCGCTCCGCCTTGAGCGCCGCCAGTTCCTCTATGCCGCCAATCAAATCGTTGGGAAGCCGCACCAGAATCCGGTAGAGCGTCTGTTGGGCACGATCGTCTGAGATGAGCATCACATGCCTTTGCTCGAGAGCCGCTTGCGAACGATAATAGTCGAACATCAAATACGCAAAAAATCCGTCATTGAATTCCGCCAGTTCCCCCACCAGGTCCCGATTTACCATGTAGACGATGGGCCGGCCATCCAACACTTCAATGTTCTGTGGGATGGCAGGCGCTGGTAGCGCAAGTTTTTCCGGCCAGTAATAGGCTATCGCCGCGATAATCGCGGCGCTGCAAAACAGGTTGATGGCGCCGGCAGCCAGGCTATTTGGGCCTTTGGGCGGTGGCCCTCTCTTTCGCATAATGAACAAGCGCCGTAAGGCGGGGATCGGCGTGGAATGGTTTCAGATTGCCGTCCTTTCTCATGGTAAGGGCGTGACAAGCTGATAAGTCCGTAATCGACCGCCGCGGGCAGGTAGCGTTTCCCCGGAGGACAGGGGCAGCAAAGACAGTGACTGGATGATGGCGAATGTTTACCGCAACTGAGGTTGTGGTCAGAAGAGCATTCTATTCTATTCCGTTCGTAATGCTTCGACCGGATCGATAGATGCTGCTCGACGTGCCGGGACCAGGCAAGCGCAGGTTGCGGTGAAGATTAGCAGGATTACGACTGCAGCCATAGTGCCAACGTCGGTTGGACTTACGCCAAAGAGTAGGCTCCTCAACAAACGCATCAGACCGGAAGCCACGGAAATGCCGATGATCGTGCCGATCAGCGTGAGTATCCATCCGCGCCTCAATACCAGGCCGAGAATCTGCCTCTTCTGAGCTCCAAGGGCCATCCGAACTCCAATCTCCTTTGTTCGTTGGGTTACCAGATAGGCCATGACGCCGTAAATCCCAATACTCGCCATGATTAACGCCAGAGCGGCAAAAATGCCGAGCAATGTGCTCTGAGTCTTGCTTTGCTGGGTTTCGGCCTCGACGATATCACTCAGTAGCATCACGTGATTGAGCGGTTCATCGGGGTCCAGATCGTTCGCAATGCGCCGGAGTTCTCTCACAATGCGTAATGGATCACTGCTGGTCCGCACCGCGAGAAAACGCTGCCACTGTAGGCTTGACCCGGCCTGCAGGGAAGGGCAATCAATCTCCTCTC
>DASYAX010000252.1:0-14415 GCA_036501045.1 Bryobacteraceae bacterium | reverse complement strand
GAAAATCAACTGATGGCGGAATCTCGAATTACCCCAAGAGACCAGGACTTCGCGGCCTGGTATCAGGATGTCGTGATGCAGGGCGACATGGCGGAACCGGCGGAAATCGTAAAGGGCTGTATGGTTATCAAGCCGAATGGTTATGCCGTTTGGGAGGCTTTGCAGCGAGAGTTGGACCAGCGCTTCAAAGCTTTCGGCCACCAAAATGTCTATTTCCCGCTGTTGATTCCGCAGAGTTTCCTGAAGAAGGAAGCGGAACACGTGGAGGGGTTCGCGCCCGAGCTCGCCGTCGTGACTATCGCCGGCGGGAAGGAATTGGAAGAGCCCTACGTCATTCGGCCTACTTCGGAAACGATTGTCGGGCATTTCTTCGCCCGCTGGATTCAGAGTTGGCGCGATCTGCCGCTTTTAGTGAATCAATGGGCGAACGTCATCCGCTGGGAGCTGCGGACGCGAATGTTTCTGCGTACCACCGAGTTTCTCTGGCAGGAAGGCCATACCGCGCACGCCTCGCACGCCGAAGCCGCCGAAGAAGTCTTGCGCATTCTGGATATCTATGCCGAGGTAGCCGAGAGCGTAATGGCCATGCCGGTTATCAAAGGCGTGAAGACGACCGCCGAGAAATTCGCGGGAGCGCTTCGCAGCTTCTCGATCGAGGCCATGATGCAGAACGGCCTGGCGCTGCAAGCCGGTACCAGCCACGATCTGGGACAGAATTTTGGCCGGGCGTTTGACGTCCAATTCCAGAACAAAGAAGGAAAGCGGGATTATGTTTGGCAGACGAGTTGGGGCGTCAGCACGCGACTGATCGGCGGGCTGATCATGACGCATTCGGACGATAAAGGTTTGGTCATTCCGCCCAAGGTTGCCCCCGTGCCCGCAGTTTTGGTTCCCATCTATCGCAAGGAGGAAGAGCGCGCACCGGTAATGGAGACCGCCGGCAAAATAGCCACGGCGCTCGGCATCAAACTCGATGACCGCGAGGGGCAAACTCCCGGCGCCAAGTTTTTTCATTGGGAACAGCGCGGCGTTCCGGTGGTGCTGGAACTTGGCCCGCGCGATCTGGCCGGCGGCAACGTCGTGCTCAAGCGGCGGGACACAGGAGTGAAAGAGGTGGTTGGGCAGACCGTCCTATCCGTGAAGCTGAGTGAAACGCTTGAACAGATGCAGCAGGATCTCTACCATGCCGCAAAAGCGCGTCTCAAACAGAATTGCGTGACAGCGAATTCCATTGCCGAGGTGGAAGACATTCTTCGGGAGGTGACTGCCGAAAAAGGCGGCGGCAAGTTCGTGCTGGCGCACGTCAAAGACGATCCGCGCTGTGATGCCCGGCTGAAGGAATTCAAAGCAACCGTGCGCTGCATTCCTCTAACGGACGAATACGGCGGCGGCGGAGACTGCATTATCACCGGAGAACCGGTGGAGCGTCGCGTCGTGATTGCCAAGGCGTATTGATTAGAGTTTGCCAGGATCCACGCTCAGGATATAGAAGCCCGGATCGGTGAACCTTTTCTCAAGCCGGAACGCGGCAGGATGGGCCCGCATGAGCGAGGCAAGCTGCTGGCGCAGAAACGGCGCCTCCATGTAACATTTCATGGGCGTCATCAGTATGTAAGAGATATGATTCGCCTTCAAGTGATTTTTCAGCCGTTCTGGAGGCCCGAGCGGAAGTTTGTCCGGCGAAGGATCGAAAAGCAAAACGTAATTGTCTTGAATGAAGAGCCGAATCGCCTTTCTATGCGCGAAGAGGTAGACGATGGGATCACAGTTGGCAGCGACTACGGTGTCAATTGGAGTATGTTCGCGCAGCCAGGCGGTGGCTTGCATGGTCTGGCGCCAGTTATCGAGCCGGGCGAGCGACCAGGTAGGTGAACCTTGCTGCAGAGTAATCTGGCGAAGTTTGAACGAGCCACTTACGTTTACTGCTGCACACACGGCGAACAGCACGAGCACAGTGGCCTGCGGTCTAACTTTGATTCGGACGAATACAAGCGAGACGCCGCTCACAAACAGGATGAGCGAAACTGCGTACAACGGAACTTCATATCTCATGGGCTGAAACATCATGCCGGCAGTCATTGCGATATTTGCCACAAACCAGACAAGAGGCAAAGTCAAGTGGCAATCGATCAGATAACGGGCCAGGCCGAGCAGGCAAAGTAAACCAGCAAGGAGATTGAGAGCGGAGCCCACCGGCCCGAGCCAAGGTCCGCTCAGCGGACAGATCGTCGCCAATGCACCGATGAGGTTTACGCCGAAAGCTCGTACAGCACTAGTGGCATCGGGAGAGCTGAAGACGGTCTTGTGTTCATAACTCAACTTGGTGTAATAGGCGCCGACCACATCATTGGTGGCCGGATGCGCCGCTTGCCAGGCGAGCCACGGACCCGTCAAAACCGTCGCAATCAGGCAAAAGCTTGCCGCCGCCCGCCAGCGCTTCCGGTATAGCAGTAACACAAGCCAGGAAAGAATTAACGCCAAACCCGCCGAGCGCAAAAGAAAAGCCGCGCTTGCCAACACCGCACCGAGCGCCACCTTCCAACCGGCACGGCTGTTTTGACCGTCTTGGAAGGTCAGGACCGAGGCCGTGGACGTGAGAGCGAACAGAGTCTCAGGCATCGTGCTGGTGCTCAGAAACACCACCCAGGGCAACGTAAGCATAAGCACTGCAATCCAGCAGGCCAGGACGGTGCTCTTCGTCTCGCGAAGCGCCAGCCGGTAGCTCATGTAGGACCACAAAGCGGTAGCGCACAGGGATAGAAGCTTAAACGCAAGCACGTTGGCCGGGAAAGCCGGGAACAGTTTCCACAAAAAGGCCAAAAGGGCTGGATAAAGGAACGGGTACTTGGTTTGAAAGAGCTCCTGGGGCAGGCTAATGGTCCGAAAGCCGTGCCCGGAGGCGAGTGAGAGGCCGTTAACCAGATACACGCCATCGTCATGAAAGTACCCGGTCGCCGCCTGTATCAGGTAGCAGAAATAAACGGGAAGAAGCGACAGCAGGACGGCGACCGGAAGCCAAACAGCCAGAAAGCGCACCGAACGGGCGACGGGCTCAGAAAGACCCATGTATAGAACAAGTGGCTCGGAGGCCTGATTTTGCGCACACCCTAGAGGCGCTTGGACCAAAAAAAGGGCGGCTCGCAATGAGCCGCCCCTTCTAGATACTCCAACTGACTTAGATCACTTACACTTCTTCGACAGCCGCAGCTCCTAACGCCTCTTCCGCCGCGAGATCGTCGGAAAGTCCGCCGGTGTAGATGCCCGGAGTGTCTTCGGAGTAGTCTTGCAGACCATCCGCAAAGGACACATCCTGCTCCGGCATCGGCTCTTCTTCCACCACGTCCTCGCCGGCAATCTTGACGCGCCGGTAGAATTCCATGCCGGTTCCGGCCGGAATGAGGCGGCCCATGATGACGTTTTCCTTGAGGCCGCGGAGATAATCCACCTTGCCGTTGATAGCGGCTTCGGTGAGCACACGCGTGGTCTCCTGGAAGCTGGCCGCCGAGATAAACGAATCGGTCGAAAGCGAAGCCTTCGTGATACCGAGTAGGATCGGCTTGCCCGCTGCCGGACGGCCTCCCGCTTCGATGACCCGATTGTTCTCTTCGCGGAATCTGAACTTGTCAACGACCTCCTCGGGTAGAAACTCGGTGTCCCCGATTTCCTCGATCCTGACCCAACGCATCATCTGGCGCGAGATCACTTCGAGATGCTTGTCATTGATGTTCACTCCCTGCAGCCGGTACACTTCCTGGATTTCGTTCACCAGGTATTTCTGCAGTTCCTTCTCGCCGAGCACCGACAGGATGTCGTGCGGATTGCGGGGGCCATCCATCAAGGGATCGCCCGAGCGAACACGCTCACCTTCCTGAACGTTGATGTGCACGCCGCGCGGAATCGAATATTCCTTTTGCACGCCGTCATCACCAACGATGTAGAGCTTGCGCATTCCCTTGCTCACTTCGCCGTACTTAACGACGCCGTTGATTTCAGCAATGACGGCCGTTTCACGAGGTTTGCGAGCTTCAAACAGCTCGACCACGCGCGGTAGACCGCCGGTGATGTCTTTGGTCTTGGTAGTGGCTCGCGGAATCTTCGCGATGACGTCGCCCGCGTGGAGCGTCTCCCCGTCCGAAACCATCAAGTGGGCGTGAGTCGGCATTAGATAGCGCTTTTCTTCCGAACGTCCGCCGCCATCCGGACGGATGATCACCGTCGGGAAGCGCTTTTCATCCAGGGAATCGGTTACCACCACCTGCATATTGCCGGTGATCTCATCCACCTGCTCGGTAGTGGTTACGCCGTCAATCAGATCCTTGAAATGGATAACGCCGCTGACCTCGGTCAAAATCGAGAAAGTGTACGGATCCCATTCGAGCAGGATCTGATTGGCCTTGACCGGAGAGCCGTCAGCGACGCTGATCTTGGCACCATAAACCACCGGATAGCGCTCACGTTCGCGCTGTTTCTCATCGAGCACGATCAGGATTCCGTTGCGGTTCATAGCAACCAGCTCGCCCTTGTTGTTGCGAACCGTATTGACGTTGCTGAAGCGGACAAAGCCGTTGCTCTTGGCATCCTGGGTCGATTGCTCGCTGATACGAGTCGCCGCGCCGCCGATGTGGAAGGTACGCATGGTGAGCTGCGTGCCCGGTTCGCCGATCGACTGCGCCGAGATGATCCCGACCGCCTCGCCCCGCTCCACCATCCGGCCGGTTGCCAGATTGCGGCCATAGCAAAGACGGCAAACTCCGCGCTTCGACTCGCAGGTCAGCACTGAGCGAATCTTCACGCGCTCGATACCGGCCGCCTGAATTGCACTGGCGAGTTGTTCGGTGATCTCCTGATTTACGCCGACGATGATGTTGTTCTCATAATCGCGCTGATTTTCGAGAGCCACGCGGCCGACGATACGGTCGCGCAGCGGCTCGATGATTTCACCCGATTCGATAATCGGCTCTACGTAGATGCCGTCGGTGGTTCCGCAATCGTCTTCCGTAATGATGACGTCTTGCGCCACGTCGCAGAGGCGGCGCGTCAGATAGCCGGAATCCGCCGTCTTCAAAGCGGTATCGGCCAAGCCTTTGCGCGCGCCGTGGGTGGAGATGAAGTACTGCAACACGTCCAGGCCTTCGCGGAAGTTCGCCGTAATGGGCTGCTCGATGATTTCGCCCGAGGGCTTGGCCATCAAACCGCGCATACCGGAAAGCTGGCGAATCTGCTGCTTCGAACCGCGGGCGCCGGAATCCGCCATGATGTAAATCGGGTTGAGAATGCGTCCCGTCCGGTCGTCCTCTTCCATGTTCTTGAACATCTTGTCGGATACGGCTTCGGTCACCTTCGACCAGATTTCAATGATTTTGTTGTAGCGTTCGGACTGCGTGATGGCGCCTTCCTGATATTGCTGCACCACCTCGATGACCTGCTTCTCGGCATCGTGCACGAGACCGGCCTTTTCCTCCGGAACCACCATGTCGTCGATACCGATGGAGATACCGGCGCGGGTCGCGTATAGGAAGCCCAGTTTCTTGACTTCGTCGAGCATCTGCACCGTGGTCTGCAAGCCGAACTTCAGGTAGCAGTAATGAACCAATTGCCCGTCGCCCTTCTTCTTGAGCAAGCCGTTGATGAACGGCATCTCCTTGGGAAGCACGTCGTTCAGAATGACGCGGCCAACCGTCGTGTCCATGTATTGCTTGTTGAACTCGATCGGCTCGGTATGCATGATGTTTTGGTTATCGAACGCCTTGGTCAGGTCGATAACCTTACCCGTATAGCGCAGCTTGATGGCGGTAAGCGTTTCGACTTCGCCCATTTCGAGCGCAATCAGAACGTCTTCAATCGAGGCGAACGTGCGGCCCGATCCTTTCGAATTGGGACGCATCTTGGTCAGATAGTAAAGACCAAGCACCATGTCCTGGGTCGGAATGGCGATGGGCGCGCCGTGCGCGGGCGACAGAATGTTGTTCGAAGCCAGCATCAAGGTGGATGCCTCGATCTGCGCTTCGGGCGATAGGGGAATGTGAACGGCCATTTGATCGCCGTCGAAATCGGCGTTGAACGCCGTGCAAGTCAGCGGGTGCAGCTTGATCGCCTTGCCTTCGACCAGCACCGGCTCAAACGCCTGAATACCGAGGCGGTGCAGCGTGGGAGCGCGGTTTAGAAGAATCGGATGGTCTTTGATGACTTCCTCGAGAATGTCCCAAACCACCGGGTCCTGTTGCTCAACCAATTCCTTGGCTTGCTTGATGGTGGTGCAATGGCCGCGCTGTTCGAGGCGATGATAGATAAAGGGCTTAAAAAGCTCGAGCGCCATCTTCTTCGGCAAACCGCACTGATGCAGCTTCAACTCGGGACCAACCACGATGACAGAACGGCCTGAATAGTCGACGCGCTTGCCGAGCAGGTTTTGGCGGAAGCGTCCCTGTTTGCCCTTGAGCGTATCGGAGAGCGACTTCAGCGGACGGTTATTCGCGCCACGCAGCACGCGGCCGCGGCGTCCGTTATCGAAGAGCGCATCCACAGCTTCTTGCAGCATGCGCTTCTCATTGCGGACAATCACGTCGGGAGCATGCAGCTCCATCAACTTCTTCAGCCGATTGTTGCGATTGATGACGCGGCGATACAGATCATTCAGGTCGGAGGTGGCGAAGCGCCCGCCATCGAGCGGGACCAGCGGACGCAGCTCGGGCGGGATGACCGGGATGACGTCGAGAATCATCCATTCGGGCTTATTGCCCGACTTGCGGAAGCTCTCCACTACGCGAAGACGCTTGGCATACTTTAGCTTCTTCTGCGCTGAAGTTTCCGTCTTCATTTTCTCGCGAATTTCGAGACTCAACGACTCAACGTCGATCTTTTTCAGTAATTCCTTGACGGCCTCGGCGCCCATCATGGCGACAAATTTGCCGGGGAACTCCTGATCGAGTTGACGCTTGCGTTCGTCGCTGAGAACCTCGCCGGTGGAGAGACCGGTGCCCTCGCCTGGATCGATGATGACGAAGGCTTCGTAATAGAGCACGCGCTCCAGCTCACGAAGCGTGATATCGAGAAGGTAGCCGATGCGGCTGGGTAGGCCCTTGAAAAACCACACATGCGAGCTGGCGCTAGCGAGTTCGATGTGACCGAGCCGCTCACGCCGCACGCGGGACAGGGTAACTTCCACGCCGCACTTATCGCAGATGACTCCGCGATGCTTCATGCGTTTGTATTTGCCGCACAGACATTCCCAATCGGCAACCGGCCCAAAAATACGGGCGCAGAAAAGACCATCGCGCTCGGGTTTGAAGGTGCGGTAGTTTATGGTCTCCGGTTTGGTGACTTCACCGTGCGACCAGCTCCGGATCTTCTCCGGAGAAGCCAGACTGATTCGAATGGAATCGAAGTCGGCAATCAAATTGGCTCTTTCGTAAGGAGAGGAACGATACATGAATAATCCTTAAATACCTTTCCATTCTTGACCGCGAACGGCGGCCGTCCCAGCGCCCGCCTCGCAATACTTCCCGCTATTTAATCCGCCGCGTGCGCCAGGTCTTGCATCTCGCGCGGCTTCTTCATCAACTCCACGTCCAGACAAAGGCTCTGCAATTCACGAATCAACACGTTGAACGATTCCGGCACGCCGGGCTCGGCAGCCGCTTCGCCCTTGACGATGGCTTCGTAAATCTTCGCGCGCCCGTAGACGTCGTCCGACTTTGCAGTCAGCAACTCTTGCAAAATGTAGGCTGCGCCGTATGCTTCGAGCGCCCAAACTTCCATTTCGCCGAACCGCTGTCCGCCGAACTGCGCCTTGCCGCCGAGCGGCTGTTGGGTGATCAACGAATACGGCCCGATCGACCGCGCGTGGATCTTGTCATCCACCAGGTGGCTCAACTTGAGCATGTAAATCATGCCGACGGTTACCGGCTGCTCAAACATCGCGCCGGTCATGCCGTCGTGGAGCGTAATCTTGCCGGAAGTCGGCAGCCCGGCTTCGGTCAGACGCGCCTTGATGTCTTTTTCCGCCGCGCCGTCGAACACCGGCGTTGCGAAATGCAGACCAAGTTTAGCCGCCGCCCAGCCCAAGTGCGTTTCGAGAATCTGACCGACGTTCATACGGGACGGAACACCGAGCGGATTCAGCACGATTTCGACCGGGGTGCCATCGGGCAGATACGGCATGTCCTCTTCCGGAACGATGCGCGCGATCACACCTTTATTACCGTGGCGTCCAGCCATCTTGTCGCCCACCGAAAGCTTGCGCTTCATGGCGATATAGCACTTCACCAGCTTGATCACGCCCGGCGGCAGTTCGTCGCCCTTGCGTAGCTTGGCGATTTTTTCTTCGGTGATTTTTTCGAGCACGGCAATCTGCCGCGACGTCATCTCTTCGATTTCGTCAATCTGCTCATTGAGGCGAATATCCTTCGTCGCGAGCCGCATGCGCTTCAGATCGCGTGCCCGCAGCTTTTCGAGCACATCGCGGGAAAGCGGCGTCTCTTTCGAGAGCAGTTTCTTATTGGTCTTGTCGTCGTGCAAGTCCGCCAGGAGTTCCTTGCCCTTGAGCAACTCTTCCAGGCGCTTGGCGCGCTCGTCGCTGAGAATGCGCTTTTCGTCTTCGAGGTTGCGGTGCAGCCGTTCTTCCTGCAACTGGAGAATCTGCTTCGAGCGTTCGTCCAGCTCCGCGCCCTTGCGCGAGAACACCTTGCAATCGACGATGGTGCCTTCGATGCCGGGCGGGCAGTAGAGTGAAGCGTCCTTTACGTCACCGGCCTTTTCACCAAAGATCGCCCGCAACAGTTTTTCTTCCGGAGTGAGCTGTGTTTCGCCCTTCGGCGTTACCTTGCCCACCAGAATGTCGCCCGGTTTCACGGTCGCGCCGATGCGGATAATGCCGCTCTCGTCGAGATTCCGGAGGAAGGATTCGGCGATATTCGGAATATCGCGCGTGATCTCCTCGGGCCCCAGCTTGGTATCGCGCGCCTCGATCTCGAATTCTTCGATGTGAATCGAGGTGTAGTAGTCGTCTTTGACCAGCTTTTCGCTGACCACGATGGCGTCTTCGAAATTGTAGCCGCGCCAGGGCATGAACGCCACCAACACGTTGCGGCCCAGCGCGAGCTCACCCGCCTCGGTGCACGGACCATCGGCCAGCACGTCGCCCTTCTTGACCTTTTGCCCTTGATAGACAATCGGCTTCTGGCTGATGCAGGTGTTCTGGTTCGAGCGCTTGAATTTGGTGAGCTGATAGATATCGGCGCCTACCTCGCGCGACATCTGTCCTTCGTGTGCTCCACCTTCGACGCGCACAATGATGCGTTCGCTGTCGACCGAATCCACCACACCGGCGCGCTTACAGATCACGACGGCGCCGGAATCGCGCGCGGTCACGCGTTCCATGCCGGTACCGACATACGGCGCTTCGGCGCGCAGCAGCGGAACCGCCTGGCGCTGCATGTTCGATCCCATCAGGGCGCGGTTCGCGTCGTCGTTCTCAAGAAATGGAATCAGGCTGGCCGCCACCGAGACAAGCTGTTTCGGACTGACGTCCATGTATTCAATCTCGTCGCGGTGCTTCAGCACGAAGTTACCGGCTTGACGGGCGTTCACCAGATCCTCGACAATACGTCCTTTGTTGTCGATGGCCACGTTGGCCTGGGCAATGATGTATTTGTCCTCTTCCCAGGCGGAGAGGTAATCGGAATGAGCCTCAATTTCGGCCTGCTGCTTTTTGCCGGCGATGGCATGATTGGCCTTCTCAACGTTCTCGCGCGAAACGACATGGCCGACCTTGAATTCCGTATCGCCGGGATTCAAAATCCGGACCTCATCCACCAGCACGCCATCCCGGACACGCCGGTAGGGGCTTTCAATGAAGCCGTATTCATTAATCCGCGCGAAGCAGGATAGCGAAGAGATCAAACCGATGTTCGGCCCTTCCGGCGTCTCAATCGGGCAGATGCGGCCGTAATGCGTGGGGTGCACGTCGCGCACTTCGAAGCCGGCGCGCTCACGCGAAAGACCGCCCGGTCCGAGCGCGGAGAGGCGCCGCTTATGCGTGATCTCCGAAAGCGGATTGGTCTGATCCATGAACTGCGATAACTGGCTGGAGCCGAAAAATTCGCGAATCGCGGCCATGACCGGCTTGGCGTTCACCAGGTCGTGCGGCATCGCCGTCGACATTTCCTGGTAGACCGACATTTTTTCCTTGATGGCTCGCTCCATGCGGACCAAGCCGATGCGGAACTGGTTTTCGAGCAATTCGCCAACCGCGCGCACGCGCCGGTTGCCCAGGTGATCGATATCGTCAACGGCGCCGATGCCTTTGCGCAGCCGCAACAAGTAGAGGATGGTATCGATGAAGTCCTTTTGGTCGAGGGTGCGTTTGTCGAGCGGCGCGGCATCGGCCTTGTCGTACAGCTTGATGTTGAACTTCATGCGGCCCACGCGCGAAAAGTCGTACTTGCGCGGGTCGAAGAACATGCCTTGAAACAACTGCGTTGCGGTATCAAGCGTCGGCGGGTCGCCGGGACGCAGCTTGCGATAGATTTCAAGCAGCGCGTCGTTCTGGCTCTTTACGCCATCTTTGCGCAGCGTGGCCGAAATCACGTTGCCCGCTTCATCGCGATCCGGGAAGAAAATCTCGAAGCGCTCAATGCCGGCCTCGGCCAGTTTTCCGAGCGCGGTCGAGGTTAATTCGTGATTCGCCTCGATCAAAACTTCGCCTGTCGACATGTCGATCACGTCGGAGGCAACATAAGCGCCCTCGAGGTCGTTCGAAGCAACCTCTACCTGCTCGATTTTGGCTTTTTGAATTTCGCGGAAAACGGAATTCGTGATCTTGCGCCCCTGCGGCACAATCTGCTCGCCTTTGCTCGAGATGGCATGCGAAAGCTTCATGCCGATCAAACTGTCGTTCACGCCCCACAGCAGCTTGCTGCCCTTGAGCGAGATGGTGGAGAGCTTATAAAAGGCGTGGATGATGTCGGAATCGGTTTTCAGGCCGAGCGCGCGGAGAAATACCGTTCCATAGAATTTGCGCTTGCGGTCGATGCGGACGTACAACAGATTTTTGTTGTCGTACTCGAACTCGACCCAGCTTCCGCGATACGGAATGATCTTGCCGAGGAAGTAACCCTGCGTTTGCACGCGCTCGAAAAAGACGCCCGGCGAGCGGTGCAACTGCGAAACGATCACGCGCTCGGTGCCGTTGATGATGAAGGTACCGTTCTCCGTCATCAGCGGAATTTCGCCGAAAAAAACTTCCTGCTCCTTGATGTCGCGGACGGTCTTGTTGCCGGTTTCGGCGTCTTTGTCGTAGACGGTCAGGCGAATCGTGACTTTGAGAGGAGCGGCATAGGTCATGCCGCGCTCTTCGCATTCGGGCACATCGTACTTCAATTGCAGCGCCACGGGATCGCCGCAGCGGTTACAGAAGGTGACGATGTTCTTATTAAAGGTGCCGCACTTGTGACAGAGCACATCGCCGGCATGGAAGGGATCGGTGCGGATTTCCGCTCCGCAGGTGGGATTGCGGCAAATCGTGCGCAGGTGATGAAGACCTTTGAGGTTGCCGCACTTGCACTCCCAGTTGCCGATCGAGTAATCGACAAACTCCAGTTGGCTCAAGCCGCGGAAATCGGAAATCGGGAAGACCGAGCTAAAAACACTTTGCAGGCCGGCGTCTTCGCGCTCCTTCGGCAACAGTTCCATTTGCAGGAACCGCTCGTAGGAACGCTTCTGGACTTCAATGAGGTTAGGAATGGGAATCGAAGTTTTGATCTTCGAAAAATCAACTCTCTGACGGAGAGAACCATTTGACACGTTGGGCATCTACGCTTGTCCTTTAGGAAACCAATGACAAAAAATGCGACATTCAGCAATCGGCTAAACGAAGCTAAGCCGCGGCACTAAGACGCCGCAGCCATCGGCGGGCAGCTCAGGCGAGCCACCGGCAAATGCTTGCGCGGGCTTTGAGCAAACAATCGCGCGTAAAGAAAGACTGTTGAGAAAGATTGCAATTGACGATAATGTTGTTGTAGATCTAGGGTGAACCTGAGCGCGTCCTTGCCACTGTACACATGAGTAGAAAGTGAAAGGATGAAAATTGGGCATGCCAAATCCCCGCTGACCCACAACGAATCCGCGGGGAACGTTAAACAACTGAGAGCGCAAAAGTGATGCGGGACCGTTCCAGTTTGACGTCTATCCTAGAGTAGCACACCAAGGGCCTAACTGCGTCAAATCGACGATCAAATTAATGGCCAAATCCTAGACTGTAACCTACTTCACTTCCACGGTCGCGCCGGCATCCGTGAATTTCTTCTTGATGGTCTCGGCTTCGTCTTTATTGATGCCTTCCTTGATCGGCTTGGGCGCGCCGTCCACCAGATCCTTCGCTTCCTTCAAACCAAGGCTGGTGACTTCGCGAACGGCCTTGATGACATTGATCTTATTGGCGCCCACAGCCGTCAGGACGACCGTAAATTCGGTCTTCTCTTCCACTGGAGCGGCTGCCGCGGCGCCGCCACCCGCACCGGGGGCCGCGACCGCCACCGAAGCTGCAGCCGCTGAAACACCCAGCTTCTCTTCCAGCAACTTGACGAGCTGAGAGGCCTCGAGCAAACTCAAACCCTGGATTTGTTCCGCGATTGCGTTAATATCCGCCATGTCTTCTTGACTCCCTTAACAAATTTACTGCTTGAACTTATTTTCTTTCGCGGCTTGGTCCAAAACCACCGCGAGATTGCGCCCGACTCCGTTGATCGTGGTCACCAACCGCGTGGCGGTGGCGTTGATCAGGAACAGGAGTTTGGCATAGATTTCTTCCTTCGGCGGCATAGCCGCCAGATCGCCGATCGCCTTGATGTCGATCACGCGGCCTTCCACCATTCCGGCCTTGAAGGTAAACTGTGCGTTTTCTTTCGAATACTTGGAGAGCGCCTTGGCCAGCGCGACCGGATCTTTGGAGGTATACGCCAGCGAAGTCATTCCTTTTAACTCACCCAGGAGATCGCTTGCGGACGTACCTTCCGAGGCCTTGGCTGCCAGGTTGTTTTTCACGACGCGATACTCGCCGCCCGCGTCGCGCACGGTTTTGCGAAGCTGAAAATCCTGGCTGACGGTCATCTTCTCGTAGCTGGTGACAAAGATGTTTTGGTTCTCGGCGATCGTCTTTTTGAGATCTTCGAGATCTTTTTGTTTTTCGTTCTTGTCCTTCATGGCTAGTCCTGCGATCCGGCTTTCACGTTCGCGTTAAAAGCTGTGACGTCGAGATGCACGCCCGGCCCCATGGTCGAGCACAATGTCGCGCTCTTGACATACTTTCCCTTGGCGGCGGACGGCTTGGCTTTGATGACCGCCTGGATCAGGCTGCTGGTGTTTTCGAGCAGCTTGTCGCTCGCGAAACTCACCTTGCCGACGGGCGCGTGAATGACGCCGGTTTTGTCCACGCGGAATTCCACTTTACCGGCTTTGATTTCAAGAATGGCATTGCGGACATCCGTGGTCACGGTGCCGGTTTTCGGATTGGGCATCAAGCCTCGCGGGCCGAGCACCTTACCCAGCCGTCCCACAGACCGCATCATGTCGGGCGTGGCAATCACGGCGTCGTAATCGATCCAATTCTCGCCTTGAATTTTGTTGACCATGTCATCGCCGCCAAAAAAATCGGCCCCGGCTTCTTCGGCTTCGCGAATCTTGTCGCCCGAAGCGATGACCAGAACTTTTTTGGACTTGCCCAAGCCGTTCGGCAACACTACGGTGCCGCGCACCATCTGGTCGGCGTGCTTAGGGTCCACGCCCAGGCGCATGTGCACCTCGACGGTTTCGTCAAACTTCGTGAACTTGATTTTTTGAACTAAGTTGACGGCTTCGGCGAGAGCATACGGCTTGGCGGCCACCTGCTTCGCCGCGGCTTCATACTTCTTACCGGGCTTTTGACTCATAATTATGACTGGTCCAAACGGCAAAGGCCGGACACACTGACCTCTACCTCCCAAGTTGGCTGGAAACCTCTAGTAGCATAACACAGACCGCCGCCGGAAATCAGCGGATAGGCGAAAACGTCAGCGGCCGCAAGATGGCATTACTGATATTCGCCACGATCTCGGCGTCTCTAAGCTGCGGCTCGGTGCTTAATTTCTTCCATTCCGGATCCGTGCCGAAAGCGTGCCACAGCTTGTCGCGGGCATCCAGATCGTCGTAGGAAAGCATGTAGTTCAGATTCGGCTGGCGCGGGCCAACGAGCGTTTCGCCGAAGAAAACCGGGCGCATGCCGAGGCGCTCGAAAATCTGCATCTCGCCGTTGTTGAACATGCCGACCTTGCGGGCCAACGTGAGAAAGGTTTGCGATTCGTAGGTTCGCAATTCAAAGATTCGCGGCGGCCGCTTTTCCCTGCTGGCGGGGATGGCGGGCGCGGGCATGCCGTCAAACGA
>DASYAX010000251.1:0-2765 GCA_036501045.1 Bryobacteraceae bacterium | reverse complement strand
GTGTTACGGCGGCACGCGGATTGACCGGCAAGACGGTCACTATCTCCAAAGCCCGGAACAGGCCAATTCCTCTTTCGGACGGTGTTATTCTCGCGGTGACCATTCATCCCTCCGCGCTCCTGCGCATACGGGATGAACGCGAGAAGCGGGCGGCCTACAACGGCTTTGTCGCCGACCTTAAAGCGGCGAGGGCGCAGTTGCGGCGGGCCGCCGCTTAAGTTGGTACACTGATAGGAGAGGCTGAAGCCGGCAAGGTTTGTGCAGCAGAAAGCATCACCGAACATTGGCCGATCCCACCGCGCGCTTCGCAGCGGGTCAGGTCTATGGCGCCGCCGGCGGGACCGGCCAGCCTTAACGAAGGCAACGAGGGACGCCGCAGTTAGGTCGCTGGTCCGCCCATCGCCGCCTCGCCTGGCGCGGGCGCATCGATCTTGATGGTGATGGCCAGTCCTTTTTTGATGTCATTTGAGGCCGCCAGGTAAACGGCCTCCAAAGCACCCTCTCTGGTCGCGTATTCGCCTTCTGGTTGGGCGCCGTTGTGTTTGATCGTCCAGCCGCCGTTGCCGTGAACAATGTTATATGTTTCCATGAAGTCTCTCATCGTGGTAATTGCTTGATACGGTCGCGCTCGGTTCGGTTCTCTCAGCATTCATTTCGGTTGACTGGTGGGTTTGTGCTGGACCCGGGCGGCGGGATGACTGGCATGGTGCCCGTTTTTCGGCGCCGGCGTTGTCATCGCGCGAGAATGGGTTTCTTTGGCCACCAAACGTCAACACGGGCACCTGTTGATTCGCAGGAGCCCCCGAATAACCGCCGGGCTTGCGCATGGGTTCCAGACGTTTGCATCGCGCGCCGTTAGCGGCGCACCGGCAAGTCGCGCGGAAACTTGAAATTGACGGAACAAGGCAACTTTTATTGGGCCACCGCGTTCGAAGAGGAGATTGTTCGGAAGAAGGAGATTTGTCCCCATGGCATTGTCCGCATGACCATGACATTGTCCGCATGACAAAGACGAAAACTTTCGCCGTGGGCTATGGCGATTGCACGTTGCATCGGGCGCTGCGTTCGCTCAGCAAAGCAATGCGGCAGCGGCAGCGGCACCCATCAAAGCGCTCAGAAGACCGGGAGTGGCCGCCGAAGTTACGGAGTTGCAATGCCCGGCTCGGATTCCGCGCTCGAGCGCGACGGCCGGCTTGAAATGCTCAGCCAACGACCGTTTGCTCCGCCCGCGGCAATGCGGCGACCGTCGCATCCGAGAAATTAAATTGCGCCTTGTACCAATTCCGCAGGCAGATGCGAGAGCCACTGCGAGAATCGAGACCGACGAATAATAGCTGCTGTTGAACACTTCAAGAAACACCAGGTCGCTGTTGCTGGTATTCTCGATGGAGTGGCCGAAAGAGCGCGGGATATATCCAACGTCACCGGCATGGAAGTCTTTAGTTCGCACGTTTTCGCCGCCGGCGAACACGCCCATGCGGCGCCCATCCCGCGATGTAGTATTGCCACTCGTCGGCATTCGGGCAGCCGCAGTCCGCAAGCAGCTTCACTCCGCGAACATGCCAAGCAAACCAAGCGCTTAGGCACTCAATCCTGGAACCATCGCAACGCGTTGGCGTTCACGGAGCAGGCTCGTCGCGGACGTACCGATGATGCTCTTGGCGTTCCTGGACCCTCCGGCCTTCTCCGCCAGAGCCAGGGGCGCGTAGGCAAAAACCACGCTAGCCAGCGATTGCAGATAAAGGAGCGACCGATGACAGACAAGAATCTACGCGAGCTTTTCCACGACACAGTGAAGGACATTTATTTCGCGGAGAAGAAAATTCTGACCGCGTTGCCGAAAATGGCTAAGGCCGCGAAGTCCGACGAGCTTCGCGCTGCGTTCCAAAAGCATGAGCGCGAAACCGAGGAGCACGTTGCGCGGCTTGAGAAGGTTTTCGCCGAGATGGATGAATCGCCGCGCGGCAAGACCTGCGATGCGATCGTCGGCATCATCGAAGAAGGCCAGGAGGTGATGAAGGAATTCAAAGGTAAGCCTGCCCTCGATGCCGGCCTGCTCGCCGCCGCACAGGCGGTCGAGCATTATGAGATTGCTCGCTACGGCACGCTAAGGACCTGGGCGACCGAACTCGGCTTCGATCAGGCGGTCAAATTACTCGATGCGACGCTTGCCGAGGAAAAGAAAACGGACGAGACGCTTTCCGAGCTCGCCCAAAACGGCGTCAACCAGCATGCCCAGGCAGCGTAGCGCAATGAGGCATAGCCATGGCGAATGTCTATGTTGAAGCACGGCCCAAGGGCCGCGTTGAGGGCAATACGATCGACGATTATGTTGTCGAAGACCACGCGGACCATGGTCTCGGTACTATTAAGAACCCAAGCCGAAGCTATCGAATGGGCCAAGAAGCAAGGACACGCCCCTTTGGTGGCCCGCGTTCGCCACCTGAACGAAAAGAAGAAGCCCGATCACGGGCGTGCCGCGTAAGTGATATCATGAATGAACACGCCAGACTGCCGTTCCCCAAGCAAAAACAGCCGATGCCTGGCCGCACTGGCGCGATGCGGCCCGCGCCAGATCACGGTGAGAAAAGCTACCGCGGGTCCGGGAAGCTCAAAGGAAAAAAGGCGGTCATCACCGGAGCCGACAGCGGGATCGGGCGGGCGGTCGCGATCGCTTTTGCGCGCGAAGGCGCCGATGTGCTGATCTCATATCTGGATGAGCACGAGGATGCACAGGAAACAAAACGTCTCGTCGAGGAAGCCGG
>DASYAX010000250.1:0-7849 GCA_036501045.1 Bryobacteraceae bacterium | reverse complement strand
TGGCGGCCGGTGGAGCGGCTGGCGTGGCGCGGGTGGTCGAGATTCTGCGCACGGAACTCGAGATGACAATGGGCCTGATCGGCTGCCCGCAACTTTCGCAGATTTCGGAGAAGTTCCTGGTGGAATCGGCAGGAAAAAGCGTCTCGGGGGCGGTATTTCCGGCATCTAACGAATATGACCAAAACTAAGACGACTACCAACGGCAGCAAACGCGCCGCGCCCCTGTTGGGCCAGCGGTCGAAACCCATCCAGGAGTTCGGGACGGTAATTGACCTGCCGATTGGTCTCGACGAGGAAGTTCGGCTCGAAAGCACGCAAAATCTGAATCAGCTCCTGGCCGATACCATCATGCTGCGCGATCTGTATAAAAAGCATCACTGGCAGATGTCCGGTCACACGTTTTATCAATTACACCTATTGCTCGACAAGCATTACGAAGAGCAGTCTAAATTGGTCGACGATATCGCGGAGCGTATCCAGTCGCTAGGCGGCGTGGCTATCGCCGCCGCTCACGATGTAGCAGAGCATACGAGGCTCGAGCGGCCTCCCATTCATCGCGAAGAAGTGCCGGTCCAGTTGTCCCGGCTGTTAGAGGCGCACGAATTGATTTTAAAGGAATCGCATGAGTTTGCGGCCGCCGCCGATAAAGCGGGCGACGACGGAACGAACGATCTGATTGTCGGCGGCGTCATTCGCACGAACGAGATGCAGGTGTGGTTTGTGGCCGAGCACCTGGTGGCTCTGCCGCTCGTGCAGGCAGATTAAGGACGCGCCGGTAAATCGCCGGTCACCGACTGATCAAAGCTGATTCCGTTTTTCTCGAGCAGATCGCCGATGGCGCGATCGAGCGCAACACGTGCTTTGATCCAAACGCTGCGGGCAGCAACCTCGGTAGAGCGAGCTTGCGCCAGGTATGTTTCCTGCTGAATGACAAGAAAATTGGTCGACGCGCCGACCGTTAGCTTATCTCTTTCGGCGCTCACCAATTGCTCCTGATACTGCCGGCTTTGCACGGCGGCGTTGAGGGCCGAGCGTGCGGTCTGCAAGGCGATAACGGCATTTTCCACCTGCTCGCGGACTTGGTTGGCCAACAATTGGGTCCGAGCCTCTGCCTGACGGAGTTGCAACACGTCCCGCGCAGCATCGGCCTGGGCCACGTGATTCTTCAGGGGAAGGTTCAATTGCACTCCCGCCTGGTACACGCGGGATGTTCTCAAGGCGGCCACACCGAGATCGGAAGGCGCGGCAATCAATCCCGTGCCAGGTGTACCCAGGGTGGTGAAAGGAACTTCGGAGCTACCTCGCGTTTGGAAATTTGCTACTAAATCCACCTGGGGAAGGACGGCGTTGCGTGAAGCCTTCACGGAAATCTCTCCACTCTGCAATTGCAAAGCGGCTTGGGCCAGATCGGGACGCGTAGCAAGAGCTTCCGAGACCAGTGCGTCCAACGGCTGTAGTGCTTCCGTGGCGGGAATAGAGATCGGATCAGTTGGAACGATGGGCAGATTCGAAAGTACCGGGTCGGCCGAGCCGCGGCGCGCAAGTTGCGATTTGAGAATGGTCTCCTGCTGATGAACGAGGCCCTCGGACTGAATCAAATCGAGCTGACTCGA
Source organism: Bryobacteraceae bacterium (assembly GCA_036501045.1). GTDB lineage: Bacteria > Acidobacteriota > Terriglobia > Bryobacterales > Bryobacteraceae > Bog-105. Next base: position 6,236 of record DASYAX010000250.1, on the reverse strand, counting down.
TGTTACAAGCGATTGCGCGCGCGTCAATTCGAGCGGCGCAAGTGTTCCCTGCTCCACCTGCGCGGAGTCGTCCTGGTATAGCTTGCGGGCGGCCTCGAGAGTCTGCCGTTTGACAGCGGCGCTTTCATTGAGACTGACCAAATCATAATAAAGCCGGGAGACGCCGTAAACGGTGCTGATCAACTGCTGGTAGAACAGCAAACGCGAAATTTTTTGGTTGATCGCGGCGATTCGCATATAACGAAGATTGACCTCCCGGCCAAAGCCGCGCAGCAACGGTTGGCTCAGGGTGACCGAGGTATTCGGCGCGGAAAACGGATCGTAACGGCTCTCGGCGCCGTATAAAGCCTGCGCCGCGTTGTTGAGATCTACCTCGACTTGCGTGCCATAACCGAACCCCTGAACCAGCGCGTAGTTCGCGGTCGTGAAATGTAGCGTCTGGGGGGGAGTTTCCGGAATGCCCAAGCCGGTGCCACTGGTAAGCAAGCTGCCGTTCGAGCGCTGAAAATACGTATTTTGGCCGATGAACGTCGGCTGAAAGGTGGGCACGGCTGGCCCCGCTGAGTAAGCGGCAGTTCCCTGTTGTGAAAGATTCGTCTGTGTCTCGCTCAGCACATTCAATGAGGTGAGATCGTTGACGGTGGACGTGGTGGGAGTAACCGTAGAAGCAGCGCTGTTGAGCAAGGGTGAGCCCGGACCGCCAACCCCCGTAGGGCTTTCGGCGATGGAATAATCGACGCCACGCAGATTTCCGCCGCCACGGGCGCGCAGCACGTCAGTGCCGGAAATGGAGAGTTGGTAGCGCGCGACCTCCACGTCGAGATTATCTTCAATGGCAAGCGCGATGGCATCGTAGAGGGAAAGATAGATGGCTCCATTGCGTATCAGGGTTCGAGCGCGATCCGCGGGGCCGAGGCGCAAAGCCGGCGCGTCGATGGTGCGGTAAGGCGCCAGAAAATCCCAAAATGAGGTTCGAATCGGCACGTTGGCGTGCTCGTTCTTGGGCTCGACGGTACTCGACTCGACGGTTTGGACGATACTGGACGATGATTGCTGCCCCGCCAGCGGCAATTGAGCAACGATCAACAGAGGTATGAGTAGCGATCTCATTACTGCTTTGATCCGGCGCCTTTCTGAAATTCAGGTTCGATTTGGGCGCCGTTTTGGACCTCGTCGGTAACGATCCGCGCAATAACATCTCCGGCCTTGAGCCCGTTTGCGACTTCGGTCTGGTTGCCGTAGTCGCGGCCGATCTCAATGGGCCGGAATTGCACGCGGTTGTTGTCGACCGCGGCTACCATACTTCGGCCGTTTCGAACAAAAATGGCTTCACCGGGAATCAGCAGCGAGTCCCCTTCGAGGTGAGCAAAATTGGCAACCACATACATGCCAGGCAACAAGCGTCCGGTTGGATTGCGCACCTGCAGTTCGACCAGCAGCGTGCGGGTGTTTTGATCGATAGAGGAGGACGTGCGTGCAATGGTACCTTGAAACTCCTGCTGCGCGTTCTCTTGAAAACGGAGATCGGCATGCTGGCCTAAGCGCACAAACGAGGCATACGCTTCCGGCACGGAGACAAGTATGCGCAGGGGATCGAGAGCTGCGATCGAGAACATCTCACCTCCTTGCGAACCGCCGGTTGTTGGAGAGACCGAAGACGAAAGAGAGCCGGATGCTCCCGAGTTGATGCCCTCCGCGCCCGCCTGTGTTGTGCCGGCCGAGCCGGAAGAAGCCCCTTGACCGGTTCCTTGGGCCGAGATCAGCGAACCCACATCTACATTGCGGGCGGTAATTACGCCGCTGAACGGCGCGGTTACGTGCTCATATTGCTGCAAAACGATCAGGCGCTGGAGATTATCGCGATTGGCCTGGACGGTGCTGTTGCCGGCATTCAGGTTGGCTTCGGCGACGCGAAAATTGGCTTCCTGGTTATCGCCGTCCTGGCGAGAAAATACGCCTTTGGACACCAGCACTCGATAACGGTCCCAGGTGAGTTGAGCCAGACGCAACTGTGCGGCGAGCTGCGCGAGATTCGCTTGGCTTTGGGCCAGATTGGAGCGTGCTTGCGCTACCTGTTGATCGAGATCGGGAGCATCGATGACGGCGAGCAACTGGCCCTTGCGGACGCGATCGCCGATATCGACCAAGCGACGGGTAAGGTAACCAGAGGCGCGCGCATAAATGTAGGCTTGCGTGTAGGCTAGCGTTGTGCCGGGAATGGTCAATTCCGTTTTGGAAGGAGCCCGAACAACCTTCATGACTTCGACTTTGGGAAGAGCTTGCGTTCGTTCGCGAGCTTGCTGATCGATCTCCTGGCGCTCTTTGTGGCGCGGCATCCAGCCGACAAAGATTACCAGGACGGCGGCGGCAATCAACAGGAAAACGAACAACAGCCAGTGCTTGGGCGAGTGCCCGCGATTCGGTGATCCGTTAGCGGAAGGTTCGTTAGGAGACGCCATGCTCACGCTTTCCTGGGATCGAACTCACCCTTGTATTCTTTGTCGATGCGCTCGTCGTAGTCGATGGGGGCCTTCTTTCGCAATAAAGAGTAAATGATCGGAACGATGAACAAAGTGCTGACCGTGGCAACCAGCAAGCCGCCGATGACGGCGCGGCCAAGCGGCGCATTCTGCTCCCCGCCCTCGCCGAATGCCAAGGCCATGGGCAACATACCGATAATCATGGCGAGCGCCGTCATACACACCGGCCGCAAACGAATGTAACCAGCGGAAAGAGCGGCCTGCCATTGATCTTTGCCCGGGTGATCTTTGCCCGGGCCGCGCTCGTCATTGGCGAATACGACCAGCAGAATAGAGTTTGCCGTGGCCACACCGATCGTCATGATCGAGCCCATGAGGGAGGGCACGCTGAATGTAGTGCGCGTCAGATAGAGCATCCACAAAATGCCGGAGAACGCCCCGGGGAGCGCCATGAGGATGATAAACGGATCGAGCCAGCTCTGAAAATTGACCGCCATGAGCAGATAAACGATGACGACCGCGAACGCGATGCCCAGTAGCAAGCGCGAGAACGACTGCTCCATGGTGCTGACTTCGCCGCGCAAATCGAGAAATGTTCCGCCGGGCAACTGTTTTGTCTGCTTAATGATTTTGTGCAGTTCATCGGCTACACTTCCCAGATCGCGCCGGTCTACGTCGGCATAGATATCGTAGGTCGGCTGGATATTGTAGTGATCGATGACAATGGTGGAGCTGTCGCGCTGAAGCGTCGCCAGGTTCGCCAGCAACTGGCTATTACTTCCACCGGCCGCGGTCACCGGGATACGTTTCAATGCATCGAACGAATCGATCCGGTAAACGGGGCTCTGGACCACAAGTTGGTAATTGACGCCGTTCTGCGGGTTGAGCCATTCGTTGGGCGCGGTCTGGCCCGTGCCCGAAAGCGAAATCAGCATGTTTCGGGTGACATCAGATTGACTCAAGCCAAGCTGCTGCGCCTTACTGCGGTCCACATTGACCTGCACCGAGGGATAAAAGATTTGCTGATGGATGTGAGCGTCCACGATACCAGGTATCGCTTGCACTTGACGAAGCAGATTTCGAGCAATGGCATAATTTGCCTGTGGATTGCGGCCCACGATTTGCAGATCGATCGGCGCCGGGAGGCCAAAATCGAGGATCTGGTTCGTCATGTTGGCCGGCGTAAAGAAGAAGATTTCCTCCGGAAACTTCGCGGCCAGCGTGGCGCGCAGTTTACGGGTGTATGCGAGGGTTTTTCGCTCCCCGGGCTTTAGCAGGATTTGAATGTCGCCATCGGAGTCGCTGATGGTGGCGTTATTCGAAAACGCCAAGTTAAAACCGCCGTTAGGAAGGCCGATGTTATCGAGGATCATGTCGATGCGACCCGCTGGAATGACCTTGCGGATTTCTTCTTCCACGGCGGCAAAAATCGTTTCCGATTGTTCGATGCGCGTCCCGGTCGGAGGCACAACATGAAGACGCATCTGGCCGGAATCGACGTAGGGGAAAAAGTCACGGCCAATGATAGGAGCAAGAAAAGACGATCCGCCGACGTATAGCGCAAAGAGCAGCAAAACCACGGCGCGATGATGAAGGCTCCATTCAAGCCATCCCTTGTAGCGCTCGCGCAGAGCTTCGAAGCGCCTGTCGAAGGCTTCATGCACGTGCCAGATCCAGTTTTGGGCTTCTTTCGGCTCCGGGCTGCCCTTTTCACGCTGATATAGCGCCACTTCGGCTGGAAGCAGATAATGCATCATCGCGGGCACCAGCGTTCTTGAAAGAAAATACGAGGCGAGCATGGCGAATACGACGGCCATGGCGAGCGGAGTAAACAGAAATTTGGCGGCTCCGGTTAGCAAAAGCACGGGCGTGAAAACGATACAGATGGAAAGAGTGGAGACCAGCGCCGGAGCGGCCACCTGGCTGGCGCTGTCGAGAATCGCATGCACGAGCGAGGTGTGCGCGTGCGTCAAATTCCGGTGCGTGTTTTCGATTTCGACGGTAGCATCGTCGACCAAAATACCGACGGCCAACGCCAGACCGCCGAGCGTCATGACATTGATCGTTTCGCCGAGAGCCGCAAGAATGCAGATGGAGGTCAAGATGGAAAGCGGAATGGAAACACAAACGATTAAAGTGCTGCGCCAACTTCCCAGGAATAACAGGATCATCAGCGCGGTCAGCAGCGCCGCGATACTCGCTTCGCGCAGCACTTCATTAATCGAAGAGCGGACAAATATCGATTGGTCAAAAAGAGGCGTGATCCGCAGCGTGGAAGGCAGATCGGCCTTTACGCGAGGCAGCGCCTTTTTGACCGCATTCACGATGTCGAGGGTCGAAGCTTGGCCGCTCTTCAAGACGCTCAGGAAGGACGACCGGCGGCCATTCTCGCGCACGATATTGGTTGGAACGGCATAGCCATTACGCACTTGCGCTACGTCCTTGATATAAACCACCGCGCCATTCGAAGCACGCACGGGTAAATCGTTCAGGGCCTCCACCGTACTTGGACTGCTATTGGTTTTGACGAGGTATTCCGTGTTACCGACGCGGGCCGTGCCGGCGGGCAGGATCAAATTCTGATTATTAATCGCTGTAGAGATATCGCTAGCCGAGAGATGCTTGGCGTACAAAGCGTTCGGATCGATATCGACCACAATTTCGCGGAATTTGCCACCCCACGGAAGAGGAAGGGACGCTCCCTGAACAGTAGCCAGACGTGTACGGATGAAATTCAGACCGAGATCGAAGAGGTCCTGCTCCGTGAGGCCTTCTCCCGAGAGACCCAACTGGAGAACGGGAACGCTCGAGGCGTCGTATTTCAGGATATTGGGCGGAAAGGCGCCGGGTGGAAGCACGCGTAGGATCGTCTGCACGATGGAAGTGATCTGCGCCAGCGCCAGTTCCACCTTTACTTTCGGCTGGAAGAAAACGCGAATCACCGCCACGCCGGTAAACGATTCCGATTCCATGTGCTCAATGTCATTTACAGTGGTCGTCATGGCGCGTTCGCAAACGGTCACGATGCGTTTTTCCATGTCGTCCGGCAAAAGTCCGGTATACGTCCACACGACGCTAACGACAGGAATGTTGATGTAAGGAAAAATGTCTTTAGGAGTAATGGCGGCGGCCACCGCTCCCAGGATTAACACAAGCACCGAAAAGACAACGAAGGTATATGGCCGCCGTAAAGCGAGGTGAACGATCCACATTCACGACCTCACGGAAACTTCGTTCGATGCGATGTTTGCTGCGCAGGATACAGTGATCACGTCAGGGGACAAGTTCGCGCGAAACTTGAGTTCAGGATAGCGCAGGCGCTTGTCTCAATCCGGGTGGAAACTGCCGTCAAAGAGAGGGTATTGTCGTGGCGAATGAAATTTTAAAGTATGACGCGATTGTGATTGGGTCCGGACAGGGCGGTAATCCGCTGGCAGCGCAACTGGCGGCCCGCGGCGAGAAGGTGGCGCTCATTGAATCGGATTGGCTGGGCGGAACGTGTATCAACACAGGATGCACCCCGACCAAGACGATGGTTGCGAGCGCGCAGGTGGCGCATTACGCGCGCAGCGCGGAGCGTTGGGGAGTTCGCGCGGAGCGGGTGACCGTTGACCTGCCGGCGGTACTCAAGCGGAAGAGAGAAGTCGTGGAAGAGTTCCGCTCTGGCTGGTCGAAGAAGTTCGATGGGAAGGTGGACGTGCATCGCGCGCGAGCACGCTTCATCGGCCCCAAGCAGATTGCCGCGGGCGAACGGAC
>DASYAX010000249.1:0-44208 GCA_036501045.1 Bryobacteraceae bacterium | reverse complement strand
ACCAACTAGGTGACGATCGCTCGGAAATACTAAGCCTAGATTGTCCTGCCGCTCGAATGCGGCCACAATCCGGTCCATCATGGGATAATAGCCCCCAAGTAAGTTTTGCCAAAGGAACTCGCGCCAGCGATCGCCCAGAGTCGGATCATCAATCAAAGGGCTGCGCTTGGCGTGCACGTGTCCGACCAAATCATAGCGGATTAGGTCGTCGGCAAACGCCGTCAATAGTGGCCCGATGTCTCTGCCTCTGTTGGGAACAACCCGAACGTCAACTATCCCGGCCGTATACTTGGCTAACACTCGCTGAAGCCGTCGTGCCTTCGCGTTGTCATCCGTACTGATCAACAGATCGCAGCCCGTGTGGTTAGACTCGAGATGCGCGAGAAAGTCGGCGGCCAGGTCTGGGTAGAAAAAGTGCGCATGTAGTGCGACGCGCAACCGGTCGGATGGGTGGATCTGGTCATCGGGATCGTCCGGTCGCAATACCATTGCCTGCCACGGCCCGGCTGGCTTGCCGTATCGCACGAAATCGGCAAGAGGATCAGTACCGTCAGTGAGCCTTGCGGCATGCGCCGCAGCATAGATCGGTGGATGGAAACCCGGACAGGGACGCGGTATATGCTGATACGCTTGACCGCGGGCAGCCGCCATCGCCAGGTAACTGACAATGGTTTCCTCCCGCGTCTCCACCACCTGGCTAGGTCCTAGGAACATGTGCTGATCGAAAGTCTGATCACCGAGCAGAGTCTCAGTATCTGCGGATCGTTGTGCCATCCGGGCCGCCGCCGCCGTCCCGAGTGCATCCAACTGCGCGACGTAGGTCTGCATATCGACAAAGCTGGTCTGTGCCAAGCGCCGTGTTGCCTCTGCAATACGCTGCCGCAAAGCCTCATCGGCGGCAAGTTCGAGGATCACCTGTCCCGCAGCCTGGACGTCGAAATAGTTCACAACTCCTCTGGCTGTCTCTGGGTCGCGGAGCATTAAGTCAGCCGTGCCGCTCGCCTCTCTGAAGCAGATCACGGGAATACCGCGTACGGCGGCATCGATCGAGGTATTTGGGAGAGGATCCAGGCGCGAGCTCAGCAGGAAGGCGTCCGCGATCCGATAGACGGGTTCGAGATCCGGCACTGCATCGAGGAAGGTAACATGCGCGGTCAGACCAGATCGATTCACCTGCTCCTGCAGGTAGACCGAGCAGCTCATGTCCTCCTGCGGACGAAAACCATTCCCGACCCATAAGAAATGTATGGCACGATCCGGCTGACTCCGAATCACGGCTGCCGCCGCGGCAAGGAATAGATCTACTCCCTTCCTGATCTGCACGGCACCCGCACCTAGGACAACGAAGGTTCCTTTAATGTCGTGTTGATAGGTGAGTTGTTCCAGAATCGAAGAGGAGGCATCGTTCCTTGAAGTTTTGCCGGCAGGGAGGACCGCCATTCCTTGTGGCATGACGTGTGTTAGCCGTCCGCGCAAAAGCGGACAACTTTCCTCCGCAGATTGCGCAACAACGCGGGCCGGAAAGACGACTTCCGTGCACCAGTCCAATGCCGAATGCAGCGAGGACAGGGGACTTACGTAGGATGCGAACTCATGCATTAGCAGCACTGTTGGGATGAAACTGCGTGCGCAGGGTTCGGCAAAAAGGCGGGATTCGGCGCTGTTGACGATGGCATAGCGGAACTTGCGCGTATCGAGCAGTGCCCGCAGAGAATATTTGACATCTATTTCGCTGCGATTGGCGCTGGGGAATGGACCATGCACCTCTGCGCTCAGAGCCTCGAACTCCGGCGTAAGTTCGCCATCCCCCACGTGTACAGTGTAGAGATTGTAACTCCGCGCCAAATGAAGCGCGATGTTCCAGGCTAGTACAGGAGCGCCCGTGCGCGAGGTGTCATGGACGATCAAAAGGACGTTCTCCTTGTCGGGATCAACGATAGCTCGGCCGCGACGGGAGACCCTAGGTGGGCATCCTTCCCGGCGCTCGGCACGCCCATGCTCGATGTAATGCAGCAAGCGACCAACCCCTGCCTGAGCGACATCAGGATAGCGGTCGCCATAATAAGCTGGATCGAACTGGGCAGACGGAGCGATTCCCGTCTGCTCGCCCACGGCTATGTAGTGCGTCGCCGGGTCCAGGCCGTTTGCTGTGATGCCTATTTGAGTCCTATAGAAAGCCTCATCGAATAACTCGCTATTACGCAACTTTGCGAGCGACCGCTCTAGTTCCCCACGGCTTGCCGGCAATGACCATCCGGCCGAGCGCAGCGTGAGCCAGGTAATTGCCGGAGGTTCGTCGAAGCCCAAACTGGCGAAGTAAGGTCGCAGCCGCTCTCCTGGGAAAAATGCGTTGGGCTCCAGCCCTAAACGCCATCCTTCCCGAACATAATGTCCAATCGGATCTGGCCGCGACTCCTCCCCGGCTTGCTCGATGTAAACCTCATCGTCAAACAGGCCGCTGGAACTGATTAGGCTACGTTCAAGATCAAGGTCCCGTCTCGTCGACCATGAGGCGCGCTGGTGGGTTAATGCGTCAGCCATTCCGCGACTCTCTTTTCGAGAGGGTGGATTGCGAAGAACGGTCACAGCCGCTCGAAAACGTCCCTCCTCGATATATTGAGACCGTCATTTGTGCGTTCATGGGGTACGCAAACCTCCCGAGCCGCCCCGGTGGACAAGAGTTCGGATGGCACGTTTGAGAGCGCGTAACGGCGGCCTGACCGCCGCCGGCACCGACTTTCGCATCCAGACTGGGATGATCAGGCTCGAAAGATCGTTATAAGCACGTGTGTATCTGGCCACCTCTTCCTTGGTTGCGCCGAGTTGCTCCTTCAACGCGCCAAGTTGCTCCTTCAACGCGTCGAGTTGCTCCTTCGCTGCCCGACTACGCTTCGCCTGCAGTGTCGAGTCATATTGTAAACGCCCAATGACCACCATTTGCTGACGCACCAGCAGAGCGGACGCCTTGAATTGCTCATGGATGGTCTCGGCGTCCTCCCGGGCCGCTGCACAATCGATTTGCGTTTGTGTCAGGACCGGGGCTTGCTCGTGAGACAAGGCTTCTACATTTCGCAGTCGCTCTAGTTCAGCTTCTAGCAGCGGCATGGCGGCTGCCAACCGGGCGGCTTCCTCTCGTGCCCCTAAGCTTTGACGGAACTCAGTCTCAACATTTTGCAGACGCGCTAATTCAGCTTCGAGAGGTGGGATGGCCGCTGCCAATCGGGCGACTTCTTGCCGCGCCAAAGTATCTGAAGCCATTCCCCCGGCGACGACTCGGTCTTCTAGAGCGCCGCCAAGCCGCGCGTATGCTCTCCGAACTTGCTGCGTGACATTCTCGTCTGCAGCGAACAGAGATCTTAGCTGATCCGGTAACGCGTTTCCCAGACCGATGAGGCCCAGTCCGTGTCCCTCTAAGAACTCGAAGTGGGGGTATTCCGCCGCCAGTTGTTCCCAAAGACGATGGACACCGAAGTCCTTAATGCGAACGTTCGTATCATGCAGCAGAACAATCCCTCGTTCGGAAAGTTTAGGTTTCCATATCTCGAAATCGTGCTTCACGTCATCGTAGTAGTGACGGCCGTCAATGTGCAGTACGTCGATGCTTCCGTCCTGGAAGGCCGCTACCGCTTCATCGAATGTGCTGCGCATCAGCTCCGAAAAGTCACCGTAATGCCGCTCGTTGTACTCGCTCACCTCATTGAAGATTTCCTCGCCGTAAAAGCCGGCGTGCTGATCGCCTTTCCAGGTATCGACTGCGCAGGTGCGGCCCTTCGTTTCCAGACGCTTCAGGGCTTGGTTAAACGCGAAATACGAAAACCCGAAGTGCGTTCCCAGCTCAACCAGCATCCGCGGCCGATGCACGTCCATGAGCCAGAAAGCAAATGGTGCGTGCGCTGTCCAAGCCGTATTAGGGGGGAAACGTTCTGGCACCCAGAACGATGCCTCAGAAATGAAATTCTCCATACGCGATGAATGTTCCAATGTATAGTTTTCCGGCATCTGCTTCGAGATTTCAGCGTGATATTTTCGGCAATCAAGCCGGCAAAGAAATGCCGGCCATTAGCCGCGCTCTCCTTGTTTCGACATCTGCGGGACAACTTCAGGGGAACAGGTCGCCGGCTCATCTGTTTCACGGCCTCTTCGAAATACGGCGAATAGCATAAGAGACAATAAACTCGCCGAGCTTATGGCAGCTCCGAGCCGCAGACTCGTGGGCCGGTAAACAAATCGTACCGTGTGGGTGCCGGGCCGCAACAGAACACCGCGAAAAAGATAATTTGCGGTGAATTCCCGCTCTTCATGCCCATCAACCGAGACTATCCACCCTGGGTAGTCGCTGTCGTTTAAGACGAGTATTCCACTCCGGCCGAGCGAAGCCGTAATCGTAACTGCTTGCGATCTATACGAGGTGATCGTAGCTGGCTGAACCGGAGCAGGCAGGGCGCGATTGATTTCATTTACCCAGGCGGTCTGAGTCTTGTCCAAGTTCGACTGCTCTAGCAATACGGTCTTAAACAAATCTGTCGATGGATCTACGAGGCTCTTGAGAACCTCATTCTTATCTCTGCTGATCTTGGCGTTAAAGTAAATCGCGGCCCGGGGCAGCACATGGTCATATTCGTAAATTTTCGCCTCACCATCATAAACTTGCTTGAATGGCTCGGGCGAATTGTTGAAACGGAGGTCCGACCATACCGCCCAGTCCGCGCAGTTGTCCCCTCTGGGTCCGGGATTCGTCGACAGAAGCAAACTGACCGATTGTCCGCGATAGCGGGTTAAATCCAGGTTTCCCGTGAACCATCTCCTCTCGTTTACATTATGTTTCGGATCTATGTAGTTTGAAAAAAGCTTCCTAATTTTGCCCGCGGAGTCTTTAATCTCCAAGATGAATTCAACGCCATCGCCACACAGGTTAAAGGCCGCGGGATTAAGTCCGTAGGAAAAGTGAAACAATTCCTTGTTCTGATCAACCTTGAATCGGTACGGCAAGCGATCATACGGAGGATGCTCCCCAAGTACCACCCGGCTTATCCCATCAAGAGTAAACTCCGTACGGCCGACGAATCTTTCTTTCCCCGGAGTGAGCCGCCCTTTGTTCTGTTGCAAAATTTCGTCGATAATGGCGCTGTTAGCTATCACGACTGGGGTCATGGTGGCGAAATACTTTACCGATGACAATTGCAGCAAGCGTTGTTCTAGAGGCGCGTTGAATTCGTAAGGTCCTCCGCCGATAAAGCGGTCGGCTATCTCTCCATTGACGTCTTCCTTAGGCTGAAACGCCCGAACAAAAGGAAGATATCTCTTGTAGTACATTGCATCTAAGTCCCGTATATCGAACAAGCCGAATGCAGACGACCACTTAGGAACCAAGACGCCTTCTCGTCCAAAAATACGATATGTTCCTGCGAGTTTTTTCAGCCGATTAACAAACGGTGCGCCAATATACGGATTGTTCGCCCGTGTTGCTAGCGTACTCCACGCATAATAGGCCGGCATCATGAAGCTGAACAACATCTCAATGGTGAGAAGCACCAATGTGGAAAGCACAAGTCCATTCCTTGCGGCTTTGCCTTGAGAGAACGGAGACGGGTCTTTGTTCTTAGAGAGAATTAGTGAAAGTGCTAAACAAAAAAGCAAAGCTGTGGGGACGCTGATAGCCCAAACTGGAAGAATCGGATTGACTTGCCCGGTAGTGATTTCTTTGGAAAGTAGATTTCGCGAAAGGATCAACGCGAAGGGAACGATTAGTGAGGCCGTCGTAAGAGCAGCGGCGCCTTTCAAGATAGATACTTGTCCCCTCGCCAGTCGTTCGAGCCCAATCGCACAAAGCATGGAGACGCAGATCGATAGAATGACTTCTTGGTACTTGTAAAACAATACGAATTTGAAGAGCGGGAAGGCCCCAATAAAATTCACAAACGGAAGTCCATAACGCTTCATTACTACGGCTGCCGCGAAAAAACTAAAGAAGCAAGTTAGTAGATTTAAATTCTGGTCGTGCTTGTCGCGCCGGAATGAAATACTGCATATAGCAATGGCGATAAGAAAGATGCTGATCAAGCCGACGTAATTTCTTAGTCCGTTCCAAGCCGGTCCAATAATCCCGCTCCACGCTGATCCGTAGAGTAAAGGGAAAAAATAGGTAAAAACGGACAAGCCGCGAGGATCATGAAACATGCCGGGCAAGATGCCGCCTACTGTTGAAAGCTGGTGTACATCATAGTCGTAACTCATGTATTCGCGGAAAGACAGAAGCAACGGAGCGCAAATGGAAAAGCCAACGATGCCGGCGATCAGCAGATAACTAATCTTGGAGAAATAGCGCGGTCGCAAATCCGAATCCGTTGCTATTCGAAATGCCAGATAAGCGTAGCAGAAAGTCAGAGAGAGCAAGCTGCTTTCAGGCATCCCGCCAAGCAGCACCAGAACTATGACTGCGGCAAAAGCAATCATGCTCCGGAATCTAGAGTTTCTTAGGAGGTGCTCCCCAGTTAGAAGAAGAGCTGGCAACAGGACCTCAACGCTGAGATGAGGTAGTGTTATGTAAAGAATAAAATACCCGGCGAACATAGAGGTCACGCCTGCCGCCAAAGCAGGGACAAAGGATACGAACAATCTGATATACAGGTAAGAACAAATGCCAGCCAGAAACAAGCGAAGCAAAATGTAGAAGTTATAGGCTCTTAAAGTGTGATGAAAAGCGATGGCGATTGTTAACGGATAAAAGGGCTGCGACTGCATGTCCGCGGCAAGGGGACTACCGTACGCTGCGTACGGATTCCAAAGGGGCAGGGTCTTTTCGTCGACGTAGTCTCGTCGAATCAGTTCCAATAGAGGCTCGGACACCCAGGCGCCTGCCCCGGGGTCCAACACTCTTGTGAACGTGGCCCCTCCTGGAGGGCCTGCCCATGCGCCGTTGGGGAGAATGCTCGAAACGTCCCGGGCACTCTCCAGAAAGGTCTTATTTCCCAGCGTAAATGGAAAAAATGTGAACTCCAGCAGGCCGAGCAAAATGACCGACGCCCAGAAGGTTTCCCGCCGAAGTAGGTGGCTTTTCATGAAAAGTCTAACCACTTACTAATGCTCTCACTGTCAGTGGGAATTGCATCCTAGACTGAAAAACCGCGAACCGGGCCGGAGTGTCGACTGTTTGTTGACCGGAGAGTTTCGGCTGACACCACTGGTCGGGCCGCCGGGATTTGAACCCGGGACCTCTTGCACCCCAAGCAAGCGCGCTAGCCAGGCTGCGCCACGGCCCGAACCCCTTCAGTCTAACGCACGCCTTTAGCCTTCCCCGCCGCGCTTTCCTGTCGCCGATCGGCCACAATCGTCACTTCCATGTCGTTCGCCAGACTGACCACCTGATTCACGAAGCTCTTTCCCAGCACGCGGTCCATTCCCTTGCCCACCAGCCGTGGCAGGAAAATCTGGCGGGCGTTGTGCAGCCGGGCAAACTCCACAATGGTCTGTGGATGGTCGTTCCCAATCAGTACCCGCGTCTCGATGTGCAAATTGCGCGCAAAGTTCAAGTGCCGCTCCACGGCATCGCGTTTTCCCACCGGTAAGGTCTGCAAATCGCTATGCTCGGCGACAAACACGGCAAAACAATCGGCGTGGGTAATATCCGCCACGCGCTTGCCACGGCGGATCAGCATGGCGGTCGAAGGATCGTCGCTAATGTAAATCACCACCGCATCATCCAGCTTCGGTACGCGAGCCGAGAGTTGGGTCTCCGCGCGCAGCGCGTCAGCACCCTGCTCCATGCGTTCTTCCACCTCGTGAGCAGTCTGCCGGAGAGCCATCTCCCGCAGCGCCACCAGCGTGGACTCCTTAAAAAAGTTTTCCAGCGCCCGTTTCGCCTTGTCCGGCGGATACACCACCCCGCGTTCCAGTCGATTCAGGAGCGCGCGCGGAGTCAGGTCCACCATCACAACCTCGCCGGCCTGTTTCACTACCCAATCCGGAATCGTCTCCCGCACTTTAACGCCGGTGATCTGGGCCATGTGATCGTTGAGGCTCTCCAGGTGTTGAACATTCATCGTCGTCAGCACGTCCACGCCGTTCTCTAGAATAAAGAGAACATCTTCCCAGCGCTTCACGCGCGGCGAACCGGGGACGTTGGTGTGAGGAAACTCATCTACCACCGCGACCTGCGGATGCCTCGCGACAATCGCCTCGGCATCCATCTCTTCGAAGGTCGCGCCGCGATACTCCACCACCTTCCTCGGCACCGTCTCCAGGCCCTCGGTCTTGCCGATCGTATCCTTCCGTCCGTGCGGCTCGAAATAGCCAATCACCACGTCGATGCCCGCGGCGCGCAGACCCTGCGCCTCTTCGAGCATCTGATACGTCTTCCCAACTCCCGCGGCATACCCCAGATAGATCTTCAATTTGCCTGGGTGATTCATCTGCAATCGCTCATGTTTTTAATGGCAGCGCGAACCGGTACCCCACCCACGGTTCTGTAACAATGTAGCGCGGATGCGCCGGATCTGCCTCGATTTTCTTCCGCAACTGGCTTACGAATACCCGCAAATATTCAACCTCATCTCCATAATCCGGACCCCATAACGTCTGCAACAGCTTGCGATGGCTAATCGGTTTGTTGGCATTCGCCAGGAAGTAGTGCAACAGATCGAACTCCTTAGGCGTCAACCGCACCGGTTGCCCGTTGGCAACCACCTGTCGCCCGGCGAAATTCACCGAAAGGTGGTCGGAGATCACGATCGGCTGCTCATTCTCGTTCTGCCCAGGTGTGCGGCGTAGGTTGGCTCGAACGCGCGCCATCAGTTCATTTACGCTGAACGGCTTGGTGATATAGTCGTCCGCGCCGGCGTCTAACGCTGCAATCTTGTCCGGCTCGCTGTCACGTACGGATAGCACAATAATCGCCACTTCCGAGACCGCCCGAATCTCGCGGCATGCCGCCATTCCGCCCATTCCCGGCATGTTCATGTCGAGCAGAATCAGGTCTGGATTATTTTCACGCAATGCCTCCAGCGCTTCCTCGCCCGTTCTTGCCTCATAAGCCTCATAGCCATTGGTCGTGAGCGCCGTTTTCATGACTCGCCGGATCTGGGGCTCGTCGTCAACCACCAAAATACGCCCACTCGCCGTCATGCAGTACGCGATCCCGAGCGTGCGCTTTCAGCCGCCGGCTGCATGGTGATGGTGAATCGCGATCCTTGCCCCAATTGGCTCTCGACCGCGATAGACCCGCCATGCGCCTCCGCAATCTCTCTGGCGATCGCCAGGCCCATGCCCGTCCCCTGCACCGCTGAACGGTCGCGCCGGCCCCGATAGAACTTATCGAACACGCGCCGCTGTTCCAACTCCGTCAAACCCTGCCCCTGGTCCCGTACCGACAGTGAAACTACGCCGTTCGATTCCTGCACCGCTACCGTTATGGCCGATCGCGCCGGACTATACTTCATCGCGTTATCGAGCAATTGTTTGAGCGCTTGCACCATTAATTCCCGGTCGGCGAAGATCCATGGCACATCATCCGGAACCTCCACGCGAATCGGATAGGAAGCGGATTGCTCGCCCAACGCTTGTATCGCCGCCGTTATCAACTCATCCACCTGCAGCGGCTCCGATTCCAGCTTCATTCGTTTGGCGTCAATACGCGCCAGATGAATTGCCTCGCCCATCAATCGCCGTAATCCTTGCGTCTCCTGCTGAATGATATGCAGCAAATCCCGGCGCTGCTCTTGGGAAACGTTCGCAGGCTGCAGAAGCATATCCGCCGCGGCTTCGATCGAAGTCAATGGCGTCTTCAGCTCGTGTGCCAGCGCATCGATCATGATCGACTTCAGTTCTTCACTCTTGCGAACCGCTTCCGCGCGGCTGCCCGCCTCTTGCGCCTGCGCCTGCGCCAAGCCGATCGCGATTGTGTTCCCCAATGATTGCAGCGCTCCTTCGCGCAGCGCCGGGCCCCGAAAAGCGAAGCTCCCGAATGTTTTGTTGCCGAGCGTCGCCGGCATAACCGTGGTGCCGCTGGGATCCGCTTCCCGGTGCTCGATGGATCCGTACAATGCCACTCTCCGCAGATCCTCGATCGGAATGGACCCATCCATCTGCGAACGGTAAAACTCGCCGGTAGCGCTCTCAAATACTACGGTCTCGGTAAATCCGAACAACTCCATGCACTTGTTGACCAGCATACGTCTTAGGTCCGCGCCCCCGCTACTCAACAGGATTGCCCGGCTGAGCGCATGCAGTTTTTCGCTCTTGGTTTGCCGCGCCAGAAGTTCGTCCCGCTGCCGGCGCAGACGTGACGAGAGATCGCTCGCCATCAGTGACACCAGTAGAAAGACGCCCAAAATAATCCATCCCTGCAGATCGCCGATCGTAATCCTCCCGATCGGCGGTATGAACAAATAATCCAGGCTCAGCGTGGCTGCGACCGAAGTGACCATCGCTTCCGTGCGGTGGCCGTAAACGCCGGCCAGCAGAACCCCCAGCAAGAGTACGATAGCGGCTACTGTGGCGTTGGCGTGGATGACAAAAGAAAACAGCAGCGCCAGCGCCACTACGCTCGTCGCGGCAAGCGTTGTTGACCGCAAGCGCACAAACCCCGGGTGCATTTGCCTCCAGTTTACAGGCAATTGCAATTTCCGCTAGCCGCTAGACTAAATCCATGCTTAAGATCTTCTTCCGTTCCCTTTTCGTGATCGCAATCGTCTTTGCGGTGGAAGCGCAAGATCTTCATGTGTCTGGTGAAAAAATCCGCGCGCACGTCAAATATCTGGCAAGCGATGCGCTCGAAGGCCGCGGCGTAGGCACCCACGGAGAGAAACTCGCGACCGAATACCTTGCCTCGCAGCTCCAGGCCGCTGGAGTAAAGCCCGGTGGCGACAACGGCACCTACTTCCAACGTGTTCCGCTCATCGGCTCGACGACCCTCCCAAGCGCCACCTTAAGCTTTTCCACCAAAACCGGCCGCGTGTCTCTCAAGTTCGTAACCGATTATGTCGGAACCGCTCTCTCGCAGCAGCCCACCAATGATTTCGATGCCGAAGCGGTCTTCGTGGGCCATGGCATCGCAGCACCCGAATTTGGCTGGGACGATTACAAAGGCCAGGATCTCCACGGCAAGGTGCTGGTCTTTTTCACTAACGAACCGCCGTCCAATGATGTCAAATTTTTCGGCGGCCCGACGCTCACGTATTACGGCCGCTGGACCTACAAATTTGAGGAAGCGGCTCGCCGCGGCGCGGTCGCAGCGCTGATCGTTCATACCACTCCGACGGCCGGCTACGGTTGGCAAGTCGTGAGTGGCTCCTCCAGCGGAGAACACCCGCAATTGAAGCTGAAACCCGGCGAACACGGGCTCAAACTCGCGGCTTGGCTTTCCGAGGAGGCTGGTGCAAAACTGCTCGGCGTAACCGGCAAATCGCTCGATCAACTGCTGGCCCTAGCCAACCAGAAGTCGTTTCGCCCCATCCCGCTTGGCATTCACGTCGTTGGCCACATTCCCGTCAAACTTCGCGAAGTGGATAGCCGCAATGTGGTGGGCCGCGTAGACGGCAGCGCCGATAAGTCGCAAGCCGTCCTGTTCACTGCCCATTGGGACCACCTCGGAATCGGCGTGCCCGTGAATGGCGACAAGATCTACAATGGCGCGGTCGATAACGCTACCGGGTGTGCCGTCGTACTCGAGATCGCCCGGGCTTGGGCATCGCCCGCGCAAAAGCCCCGCCGCAGCGCGC
Organism: Bryobacteraceae bacterium; assembly: GCA_036501045.1. Taxonomy (GTDB): domain Bacteria; phylum Acidobacteriota; class Terriglobia; order Bryobacterales; family Bryobacteraceae; genus Bog-105. Next base: position 32,494 of record DASYAX010000249.1, on the reverse strand, counting down.
TATTCGCCTTTGTTACCGCGGAAGAATCAGGCCTTCTCGGTTCCGAATATTACGGCGAGCATCCTGAAGTTCCTGCTGGCCAAACCGCCGCCGACTTGAACTACGATGCGCTTTACCCATTCGGCAAAACCCGTGACGTCTCCGTTACCGGTGCCGAGCGAACAACCCTCTGGCCGCTCGTCGAGCGCGACGCCAAGCACATGAACCTCATCATTACGCCCGATCCTGAACCCGGCCAGGGTCATTACTACCGCTCCGATCATTTCTCACTCGCGCGCGTGGGCATTCCGTCTTTCTCCATTTCGCAGGGCACCAACTACCTCGGCAAGCCTGCCGACTTCGGCCACACGATCTTCGAGCAATATAACCAGCAGCATTATCATCGGCCGTCCGACGAATATCACGCCGACTGGGATTTCAGTGGAATGGAGCAGATGGCCGACTTCGGTTTGCGGCTCGGAATCGATATCGCCAACCTGCCGGCTCTGCCAACCTGGCACGCCGGAGACGAATTCTTAGCCGCCAGAGTGAAGAGCGGCGTACGCTAGTTGCTGGCCGCCGCCGCTTGCGACGCATTAACTGCGGCGCCGATGGTAGCCACCGCTTCGCCGCCGGGAACCACTTCCACCGAATAGCCTTGCAGCGGGCTGAGCTTCACCATCTCGTGTAAGTATTCCTTCAGCAGCGTGAGGTTCAGAAAGCGCGCATTGAATCCAGTAATGAAAAACTTCCCGGGGCCATCCAGGTGAATACTGGTAGCCGTGCCCGCCGCCAGTGCGCGATGCCAAAGCTTCACAAATTCCACGCATCGCGCCTCGCCCGCTTCGGCTTCCGCAAATACTTCCTCGGGCTCCAGGTCCATGAAGCGCAGACGCATCGCGCGGTGGCCCATAATTCCTTCTAAGTGGCCTCGTCCGCCACAGCCGCAGAACGTCTCCTTGGGATCGAGCGTAACAACGGAGTGTCCAGCTTCCCAAACACCGTCGCGGAAAGGGTAGCGCCCATAGCCGATGCCCGTGCCGATGGTCCACACGCGAATCAGTCGATCCAGATGGCCGTGCGTCGCCGCGATACCCGCCGCCATCGCATCGGCGTCGTTGAATACGGAGACCGGTACTCTTCCAAATAGCGGAGCAAATGCATTCGTCATCAGCTCCTTCATGTTCAATCCCTTGAACTGAAGCAGATTCGGCGAATCTTCTATCACGCCGCTCCGTACAATGCCGGGTATTCCCAAGCCGATGTGCGAAGGCGCCTCCTTCATTCCTAGTTCCCGTACCTGCTCGGCAATCATCTGAACGATGCTTTCCGCCGGAACGCCGCGAAGTGAATCCGAAACCGCGCCGTCGTCTTGCGGGTGCAGCCGCAAAGACCCGCTAACCGCATTGCCCGAAACGATTGCCAGTGCGATTCGCTCCGTGATGACGATGCCTATCCCGTGTCCCATGTTGATCCTGAATCTATGACCGCGACAGCTTATTCAGCCCGTTAAAGGCTGCGGCCTTGTAGCACTCCGCAAGCGTCGGATAGTTAAACACCGTGTCGACAAAATAATCGACTTTGCCTTTCAGAATCAAAACCGCCTGGCCAATGTGCAGCAACTCGGAAGCACCTTCCCCAATGATGTGGACGCCCAGCAGATCCAAAGTATCGCGATGGAAAACCAGCTTCAGCCGCCCGGTCGTATCGCCGCGGATTTGGCCGCGTGCAATCTCCCGATAATACGCCACTCCCACTTCGTACGGCACATCTTCGTCCGTCAGTTGCTCTTCGGTCTTACCGATAAATGAGATTTCGGGAATCGTGTAGATGCCGAACGGGAAATAGCTGGGATTGGACGAAACCTGCCTACCAAATGCGTGCGCAACCGCCGCCCGGCCCTGCTCCATCGATACCGAAGCCAGGCTCGGAAATCCAATCACATCGCCCACCGCGTAGATATTCGGCTGCGTTGTTTGATAGTGCTCGTTCACGGTGATGCGGCCCCGCGAGTCCGATTCCAATCCAGCCGCCGCCAGATTAAGTTCATCCACGTTTCCTTGCCGTCCCACGGCGTACAGCAGCGCATCGCCCGAAACCTTCTTATTACTCTCGAGGAATGCCACCACCGGCCCACCAGTGGCCGTCTCCTCCACGCTCTGCACTTCTTCGTTGAGGCGCATCGTCACCCGGTGGTCGCGCAAATGATAAGAAAGAGCCTCCACAATTTCCTGATCGGCAAACTCGAGCAGCCTCGGCCGCTTTTCGATCAGTGTGACCCGCACGCCCAGCGTCGCGAACATGCAGGTGTACTCTACCCCGATCACGCCTCCGCCTACCACAATCAGCGTGCGCGGCAGCGTCTGCATTTCGAGAACCTGGTCGCTGTTAATGATCGTTTGCCCATTAATGGGGACTTTCGATGACCCAGCCGGCTTCGTGCCCGTGCCGATTACAATTTTTTCGCCGCTGATCTCGACCGCGCCTCGCGCGCCCGTCACCTGAATCGAACTGGGACTTTTAAAGCTCGCTACTCCGGTCAGCACCTCGATTCCATTCCGTGAAAGCTGCGCCGTCGTCACGTCCACTTCGGTCTTGATGACGTGCTGCACCCGGAATGCCAGGTCCGCCATCGTGATCTTCTCTTTCACGCGGTAGCTTACGCCATAGATGTTCTGATAGTTGTAGCCGGAGAGATGCAAAACCGCTTCGCGCATGGTCTTGCTCGGAATCGTTCCGCTGTTGATACAAACGCCGCCGATGACCTCCCGCCTCTCCACCAATGCCACCTTCTTGCCGCTCTTGGCTCCCTGGATGGCGGCTCGCTGCCCAGCCGGGCCGGAGCCGATTACGATCAAATCGTATGGGGTCATCGAAAATTTGGCTTATCGGATAACATCTCCGAGTATAGCTTCGAACTATGACACTTTCTTTTAAAGCCGCCTGCATTTTTCTTTATTTCGGATCCACGGCCTTGGCGGCGGATGATGCCGCGCGCCTGCACCGGCTCTTCCATGACGACTGGGCCTGGCAAATGCGCGAATATCCGGAGTTCGCCACCTTCTCGAGCTATCCGGGCCAGAATGACCGCTGGACCGATCTGTCGCTATCGGCCATCCAACGCCGCAAGCAGCATCCCCGCGATAATCTCAAGGTTCTTGACTCGATCGACCGCGCGAAGCTCGGCAAAGACGATCAGCTCAACTACGATCTCTTCCGCTGGAAGACGCAAAATGATGTTGATGGGCTCCCGTTTCCCTCGGAGTATCTGGCGATCGATCCCCTGGAAGGCGGCGTCCACAGCCAAGTCCCGTCTGTTCTTCAGCAGGCCCCCGCGCGGACTCTGAAGGATTACCAGGATGCCCTGACGCGGCTGCAAAATGTGCCGCTGCTGGTGGATCAGAACATTGCGCTGCTGCGAGAAGGCGTCAAAAAAGGTATTACCCAACCCAAAATTGTTCTGCGCGATATTCCCGCTCAGGTAAATCGAATTTTGGACACCCCGCCCGCCCAAAGCGTTTTGCTCGAAATGTTCAAACGATTCCCGTCGACCATAGCCGCCTCTGACCAGGACCGCCTCCGCCGTGCCGCTGCCGCCGCAGTGGATGGCCTGGTCTATCCAGCTTTCCGCAAATATCGTGACTTCCTGGCGAATGAGTACATCCCACACTGCCGCGATTCGATCGGCTTATCGGCCCTTCCGAACGGAGCCGCCTGGTATCAGTATCAAGTCCGTAGACTGACCACCACCCGGCTCACGCCGCAGGAAGTCCACGAAATTGGCTTGCGGGAAGTGAAACGCATCCGCGTCGAAATGGACAAAACCATCGCGGCCACCCGTTTCCACGGCAGCTTCGCCGAGTTCCTGCAATTTCTGCGAACCGATCCGCGCTTCTACTACACTCGGCCCGAAGATCTGGTTACCGGCTATCGCGACATCTGTAAGCGCACGGATGGCATGTTGCCGCTTCTGTTTGGAAAGTTGCCGCGCACGCCTTACGGCGTAAAGGCAATCGAATCCTATCATGCCCCTTCGGAAACCACCGCCTTCTACGAGCCTGGTCCCGTCGATGGCAGCAAGTCCGGCACGTATCGCGTGAACACTTATAAACTCGATTCGCGTCCGAAGTTCGAAATGGAAGTGCTCTCGATGCACGAGTCGGTGCCCGGCCATCATCTGCAGATCGCCTTGGCCCACGAACTGGAAAATGTTCCCGACTTTCGAAAGCAACTGGATCCAACGGCCTTTGTCGAAGGCTGGGGTCTCTATGCGGAAAGCCTCGGCTATGAATTAGGCTTCTATAAAGACCCTTACTCCAAATTCGGCCAGCTCAGCTACGATATGTGGCGCGCCTGCCGTCTGGTCGTCGATACCGGCATACATTCCATGGGATGGAGCCGCCAGCAGGCCATCGATTTCATGAAGGCAAACACGGCGCTCACCTCGCAGAACATTGTCGTTGAGGTAGATCGCTATATCGCCTGGCCTGGTCAGGCAACGGCTTACAAAATCGGCCAACTGAAAATTCGCGAGTTACGATCGCGTGCCGAACAAAAACTCGGTACTAACTTCGACGTTCGCAAGTTCCACGACACGGTTCTCAGCGCCGGAGCCATTCCCCTCGATGTGCTTGAACAGCGCGTGGACGATTGGATCAGCCGGCAGAGCGCGAACTAAGCGCCTTGCGCGCCTACTTCGAGGTATCCGTCTTCCCCGCCACCTTATCGGCGCCCTTCGCTGTGGCGGAAGCGGCTTTGTGCGTCCCCTTCTTCACGCCGTGAACGGTCGAGTGATAGGCCTTCTTCGTTCCTTTCGTGGTCTTCTTGGTGCCAGTCTTCACGGCATCCTTGGTATCGTGGCCGGCATCCTTCAGATCCTGTCCGACCTGAGCATACATGGGCACGGCCGTGGCAGCGCCAAATAGCAATGCGAGAGCAAATACTGTTGTTTTCATTTTGGTTCCTACCAAGATAGACGGCCATGTCAAAAATAATGTCACGACATTACCTTGATTTAATACTCGTAGGAAGCAAACAACTTACGCGGAACGCGTCGTGTGAGTCAAGCCCGCAAACCGGCTCAGCAATTCGTCCTCAAACGTAAAATCCGCGCGCGGATGGCCGCGTTTCTTCAGATACGCCCGGTAAGCCACCTTCAGGCCCGCTTCAAATTCGGTCGGTTTGAACGCCAGCATGCGCTGCGCCTTCGTAATGATCTGGGTAATCGCAGGCACATCATAGTAAGACCCAAAGTACAATTTCTCTCCCACGACCTCGCCGCCCGCGCGATAGATCAGTTCTCTCGGTATGGATACCAGTTGCGGCTCCTTCACTCCCGCCACCCGCGCCAGGTGAATCACCACCTCATGCTGCGTGATCGCGCGCGGATTCGCCGCATTGAAAGCGTGACCGGCAGTGTTTCGCAGGTCCATCACCCGCAAAGCCAATTCCACCAGGTCTTTCACATACACGAACTGCATAAGCCGATGCCCTTCGCTGGGCAAAATCACCGGCCGGCCGACCCGAAACCGATCCCAGAAAAACGCCTCGCGATAGAAGGGATTCGCCGGCCCATACACAAACGGTGGCCGCAGAGTCACGATCGGGAAACCGGTGCGCTGGTGCAGCCGGAACAGCGCCCGCTCGCTCATCGCTTTGTGGCGCGCGTACGGGCTCGGATGGTCGTCCTGCGCCAGCGCATCGCCTTCATGGTGGTTAAGCCCATCCCCATAAGCCGCCACGCTCGACATGAAAACGTAGCGCTCCACTTTTCCGTCGAAAATCTGCGCCGTGGCCTCGACTTGGGTGCCCGTGGTGCCGTGCTCCCAGTCGTACACGTTATCGAACACGACGTCGAAACGGATCGCGCCTACCGCCTTACGAACGCTCCCCGCGTCGTTCCGGTCGGCAACTAGATTATGAACCCGCCTACCGAACGAGTGCCTCGATTTACGGTGCAGAACGTACACCTCGTGCCCGGCCTTCAGCAACTCAGTCACCAGCAGCTTGCCGATGAAGTGCGTTCCTCCGATAACCAGAACGCGTTTTGGCTCGAGCTCTGCGGAGGAAGCAGATCTCCTTCTGCTAGCGGAACGAGTATCAGGCGCGGCCGGAGGCATAAACTACCTACTCTGTTAGACGGCGCAAAACCCGTCGCGTCTTAATCGTAATATTCGAGCCCAAGATGAGTAATAAGATCTTCACCTTGCATCCAACGAAGCGTGTTTTTCAGCTTCATTAGTTGGATAAATATATCGTGCTCCGGATACAATCCTGGCGCCGTCATCGGCCCCTTGAAGTAAAAGGACAACCACTCCTGAATGCCCTTCATCCCCGCCCGCTGCGCCAGGTCCAGGAAAAGCACTAGATCCAACACCAACGGTGCCGCCAGAATCGAATCCCGGCACAGAAAATCGATCTTGATCTGCATCGGATAGCCCAGCCATCCGAAGATATCGATGTTGTCCCAGCCTTCCTTCGAGTCTCCGCGCGGCGGGTAGTAATTGATTCGCACTGCATGATAAAGATCCTTGTACAACTGCGGATAGAGATCGGGCTGCAGGATCTGCTCGAGAACGGAAAGCTTCGTCTCCTCCTTCGTCTTGAAAGAGCCAGGATCTTCCAAGACCTCGCCGTCTCGATTGCCCAGAATATTGGTCGAGAACCAGCCGTTGACTCCTAACATCCGCGCTTTGAAGCCAGGCGCCAGTAGCGTCTTCATGAACGTCTGTCCGGTCTTGAAGTCTTTCCCGCAGATAGGAACTTCATTCTGCCGGGCCAGTTCCAACAGCGCCGGCACATCGGTGGTCAAATTCGGCGCGCCGTTCGCATAAGGCACGCGCAGCCGCAAAGCCGCATAAGCGTAGATCTGACTCGGCGCAATGTCCGCGTCGTTCCGGCGCAGCCCTTCTTCGAACGCCGCCAAGCTTTGGTGGACGGCCGCCGCCTTATGGAAAACCTCCGTCGAGCCGCACCAGATCATCACCAGCCGGCGGCATCCATTCCGCGTCTTGAATTCCTGAATATCGGTCATCAGCGCTTCCGCCAGTTCCATCTTGTTGGTGCCCGGCTTGATGTTAGGCCCATGGATGCGCCGCACGTATTCGTGGTCGAATACCGCTTTCATCGGCCGGATGGCGGAGAGTGGCTCTTTTAATTGCGCGAGCAGCGGCCCATCGAGCACCTGCGCCCGGGCGGCAGCCTCATATGCGTTGTCCTCGAAGATATCCCAGGTGCCGAACGAGAGGCACTCGAGCGGCGTTAGCGGTACGAAATCTTTGATTCGAGGCGTGCGGCCTTCGGTTCGCTTGCCCAGCCTGACCGTGCCAAGCTGGGTCAGGGAGCCGATCGGTTCGGCCAGCCCGCGTTTTACCGCCTCTACCCCCGCGATAAAGGTCGAGGTTACCGCGCCCATGCCGGGAATAAGAATGCCCAATCTGCCATCCGCGGGCGCGATGGTGACGTTCTTTCGCTCTGACAAATCCGATCCTAGGCTATACTAACATTCGATGTCGCAGAGTGTTGCGGGAACCATCTCGGCGCTCATTGTCGACGACGAACAGCTCGCTCGCGAAGAGCTTTCTTTCCTGCTGAGGGACTTCCCTGAAATCGAAATCCTGCATTCCGCCGCCAACGGTCTGGAAGCAGTGAAGCTGATCGAGCAGCTCGAACCCGACTTGGTTTTTCTGGATGTGCAAATGCCCGGTCTTGATGGCCTCGCGGTCATCGGTAAAGTTCGCGAACGGGGAACTCCGCTCCCCCACTTCGTCTTGACCACTGCCTTCGATCAATACGCGGTCGAGGCGTTTCGCCTGGAAGCCCTCGATTATTTGCTGAAGCCCGTCGAAAAGGATCGTCTGGCCGAATCCGTCGCCCGCGCCCGGCGCACCATCGAAGACAAACAGCAGGCCCAGGAAAAGGCTGCCGAAGCGCTCGCCGCCAAAACCCCCGCCCAACGCACCAAGCTCTTGGTCAAGGCCAACAACCGCAATCTGATCGTCGACGCACAGGACATGATCTACGCCACCATCGATGACGGCCTGATCACCGTCGTCACTGCCCAGTTTGAGGGCCAATCCAATTACCGCACCATTGAAGAGCTGCAATCGAATCTCGATCCCCACCTCTTCTGGCGCGTGCATCGCTCTTTTCTGGTGAATATCAACAAAATTCGCGAGGTGATCCCCTGGTTCAAGTCGAGCTTCCAGCTAAAGATGGACGACAAAAAACAGACCGAGATCCCGGTCAGCCGTATCCAAACCCGCCGCCTCCGGACGTTGTTAAAGATCTAGACTAATCGCTTCTGGGATTCGTAACGATCCCCATCATCCCTCAGTACGTTTCCGTCGATTGCAGGGGAGCGCGGACCGCTTTAGTGTCCGCGTCGGAGATCATTATCGCGCCCTTGGCACGCTAAGTGGAGACACGCTGACCTGGGTTTGGATCGGCACACACGCCGAATACGACCGGCTGGTTAACTCCTGACGGCGCGGGGACGCTAAAAGTACATCCTGTTCGTTCACTCCCCGAAAGGCGCTAAACTAGTGCAAACGGAGGATTTCCCTGTGCCTTGCCGCGCATTGGCCGGTTTTTGCCTTTTCTCTGCCTTACTTAATTCTTCTCTCCTCGCCTCAGATTGGCGGCCCATCAACCCTGAAGATCTCTCGCTGAAGAAGTCGAAAATTGATCCCGATGCCGACGCCGAAGCGCTATTCCGCGACGTTCGCTTGCTCAATGAAGCTTCCACCTTCGGCTATCCTCACAACGTCATCACCGAATACATTCGCCTCAAGATCTTTACCGAGCGTGGCAAGGACAAATACGCCAACGTGCAAATCCCCTATTGGGGCAAGAGCGTCATTTCGAGCGTGGAGGGTCGCACCATTGAGCCCAACGGCACGATCGTCGAGCTGAAGAAGGACGCCATCTTCGAAAAGACGGCCGAAAAAAGAGCTGGCCAGCGGACGAAGGTGATCTCCTTCGCCATGCCTGCCGTCGAACCAGGCTCCATCATCGAATATCGCTGGACGAACAACGTCGGCGAATTTATCAGCCGCTATATTCCGCTCGAAGTGCAGAGCGAATTTCCCGTCGACGAAGTCACATTCCATATCAAACCGGTCAGCGGAACTTTCGTGCAATGGCCCACCATGCGCTTCATGCCGTTCGGCTGTAATCCGGGCGAACCCAAGCCGGAAATGGGCGGCTTTTTCATGTTGACGCTGCACAACGTTCCAGCCTTTCACGAAGAGCCCTGGATGCCGCCCGCGTTGAGCGCTAAGCAATGGATCTTGATTTACTACGAAGAGAACACCAATAGCGGCCGGGACAAATATTGGACATCCCTCGGACGCCAGTTGTACGGCGAGTATAGTTCAAAGGTCAAAGTCAACGGCGCAGTCAAAGATATTGCCCGCGAAGTCATTGCCGGAGCCGCTTCCGACGATGAGAAACTGGACGATCTGGCGGCCTATTGCCGCAAACACCTGAAAGACATTCACGGCGACGAAATCTCTACCGAAGAACGCGAGAAAGTAAAAAAAGAGCACAATACAACCGCCGATACCTTGCGCCTCGAGGAAGGAACGTCTATGGATATCAACCTGGCGTTCGCCGCGCTTGCCCAAGGCGCGGGATACGAAGCGCGCCTGGCCCGCATCTCCGATCGCGCTACTTTTCTCTTTAATCCGGCCTTCCAGTCCCGGTTCTTCTTGAACGCCTACGATATTGCCGTCAACGTGAACGGTAAATGGAAGTTCTACGACGTCGCCAACCGCGATGTGCCGCCCGGAGTCCTGCGCTGGCAGGAACAAGGTGTCTATGCCCTGATTACCGGCCCCAAACCGGAGTTTGTCCAAACACCGCTCCTGACCTCCAAAGACACCCAACTGCAGCGCCTCGGAAATCTGAAACTCTCCTCCGACGGAGTTCTCGAAGGGGACATTCGCCAGTTGTACTTGGGCAACGAAGCGGTGAATTGGCGGGAGCGTCTCAGCGCATCGAATGATGCCGAACGCGAAGACGCGCTGCGCGATGAGCTCAAACATCGCTTTGGTGATTTTGACCTCACTGCCGTTAAGTACACCGTGCCGGATGATCTCAAAAGGCCCATCGGCCTCACTTATCATATAGTGATTCGTGGCTACGCCCAACGCACCGGCAAGCGTCTTTTTGTGTCCCCGAATTACTTCGAAGCCGGTTCCACCAGCCGCTTCACCAGCGCCCTTCGCACCCAGCCGATCTATTTCGAATATCCCTGGTCCGAGGTCGACAGCATCGATCTGCAGTTGCCCGCGGGTTTTGAACTCGATCACGCTGACGCGCCGGGAGGCGTCAACTTTTCGCCCATCGGAAGCTTCACGGTACAGATTTCAATCGACAAGTCGAAAAGACTTCTATATCGTCGTCAACTGACCTTTGGACTGGACACGCTCCTGCTGTTCGACGCGAAAATCTATCCGACCATGAAGCAGGTCTTCGACCGAATTCAACAGGCTGACAACCATCTGCTGACCTTGAAAGCGGAAGCGCCGCTCTCAGCGGCCAAGTAGCCACAAATGCGCAAGGCACTTCTCATAGTGGCTTTCTGTCTGGGCGGCCTCCCGTTGGCGGCGGCGTCCAAAGACGTTCCATCGTGGGTCACCGAGGTGAGTTCGCGAACCATGCCATCCTATTCCGGCAAAGTTCCCGCCGCAGTGCTGCTCGAGGAACAACACGTCACCCTCGATCCCTCTGGCCTCATGACCATCGTTAAGCGTGAAGCCATCAAGATTCTCACCCGCGAAGGTCAGCGCGCGGCCGAGGCGGACGATTTTTACTACAAAGGGGGCCGCCAGATAAAGCAACTCCACGCCTGGCTCATAGCGCCTAACGGTTTCGAAAAGACTTTCGACAAGAGTAGCGTTGCCGATATAGGTGCCTTCAGCGAGATGGTCTTGTACGACGACATCCGCTTACGCAGTATCAAAGCGGAGAATCCCGAGTTGGGTTCGGTGTTTGCTTACGAGACCGAAGTAGAGGAAAAGGCGCAATTTGCTCAGGATGAGTACGATTTCCAGAGCGCCCTGCCGTGCGTCCGGTCGCGCTATGTGTTGACGTTGCCGCCGGGCTGGACCGCCCAAGCCGTCGTCCTCAATCACGCGCCGATTCAACCCATTGTGGATGGATCAACGTACACCTGGGAGTTGAAGGACCTCCCTTATCGCGAACACGAAGAGCACGGCACTTCCCTGCGGGCGGTGACGCCGCGCTTGGCTGTCGATTTCCGCCCTCCCGCCAATGCTCCGGCCTTCCCCGCCGCTCTCTTTCGCTCCTGGACCGATGTCTCGCGTTGGCAAGGGGCGTTGGCCGCCGGGCAGGACGAAGTGACACCGGAAATTTCCAGTAAAGTAGCGTATCTCACCGCCAACGCAGCCACCGCCTATGACAAGATACGCGCCATCGCGCGCTACGTTCAACAGATTCGCTATGTCGCCATCGAGATGGATCTGGCGCATGGCGGTGGCTATAAGCCCCACAACGCCGCGTCCGTCTTCGAAAAACAGTATGGCGACTGCAAGGATAAAGCGAACCTGATGCGAACTATGCTCAAGGCCGCCGGTCTGTCGTCTTACCTGGTCGCCATTTACTCGGGCGATCGGACTTATGTCGAACAGGAATGGCCGTCTCCCATGCAGTTCAACCACATGATCCTGGCCGTGCGCGTTCCGGATGCAGCCAACGCCGCCACCGTCATCCCCAGTTCCGTAGGGCCGCTGCTGATCTTCGATCCTACCGATCCCACCACGCCCGTGGGCGATCTCCCCTGGTACGAGCAGGGCAGCTTCGCGCTCTTATGTGCTGGCGATCAGGGGGCAATTCTCAAAATGCCGGCCACCAAGCCCGAAGCGAATACCGTCGATCTGACTGTCGACGCGAGCTTGGCGGCTGATGGCGACCTTACTGTTTCCCTTATCAGCGCGGATCAAGGGCAACCCGCTCACATCGAGCGCGCCGGCCATGCTGATCACACACCGGACGAGTATCGCATCCACATCCAGCGGCTCCTCAATGAACGGGCCAAGGATGTAACCATCGCGAAGCTCGCGACCGAAGACCTCTTCAACCAGAATCGGTTCCGGCTCAAGGTCGATTTCCATTCGCACGGTTATGCGCAACTGATGCAGCAGCGCCTCCTGGTCTTTGCTCCATCGGTCGTGGCGCCCTCGGCCCCGTTCTTTTCCCAGAACATAAAACGAACGGAGCCGATCGTCTTGCGCGCCGGCCTCTATCGCAAGCAGGTTACTATCAAGCTCCCGGAAGGGTTCAGCGTCGACGAAATGCCGGAACCGCTGAAGTCCGAATCGGGATTCGCGAGTTTCTCGCTGACCTTTCGCCAGGAGCCGGGCCGCTTAGTGATGCAGGAGGAACTGCGCACGGAAGCGGTCACGCTTCCCGCTGGGCAATACTCCGAAGTGAAAAAGTTCTTCGATACCTTCAGCGGCGCCGACAATCAAAAGGCGGCCCTGGTAAAGAATTAATTCTTCGGCCGGCTACCGCCTAATTATTTCGCGGCGGCGCCTGTTCTTTCGCGAGCCGCACCCGCGCGCTATCTAGCTTCTTCTGAACTTTCGCCACTTCCTCTGGCTCCACATCGCTCGGCGCGCTCGAATTCCAGGCCTTCAACGACGTTTGCCACTGCTGGATCGCTTCTCTCAGCTTTCCTTGCTTGAAATAGACATCGCCCAAGTGATCGTGGATGGTCGGGTCCTTCGCCACTAACTGCACCGAGCGCGTTAGCTCGTGCTCGGCATCGTCCAGCCGATTCAAGCGAAAATACACCCAACCGAGGCTGTCCAGAAAAGCGTAGTTATTCGGCTCCAGACTTACCGCGCGCTTGATATAGTCCTGCGCTTCCTGCAGCCGGACATTTTGATCGGCCAGCATATAACCCAGGTAATTCAGCGCCGAGGCGTTCTTCGGGTCCAGATCCAGTACGTGCCGGAACTCTTTCTCGGCCAGATCGTACTTCTTCTCCCGCTCGTACATCGCTCCGCGCATGAAAGCCACGCCGGAGAGCGCCTCCTTACCTTTCGATAATTTTTCGGCCGAATCCAGCACCTTTGCCATCGCTGCATACTTCCGGCCCTTCTGGTAGGCATCGGCCATTTGCAGGTAAACTTCCCGGTCGCCCTTACCATCCAGCAGCTTCGTCAGCTCCGCGATAGCGGCGTCCGTTTTGCCTTGGTCCGCTAGCAGTTCCGCGCGCACCTCGCGCAGCGTCCGGTCATTCGGATACTTTGCCTCGGCTGCGTCGCTTTCCTGCTCTGCCTTTGCGTACTGCTGCGCCAGCCGGTAGGTATCGACGATCTCGGCCGTCGCCCGCGGCGCTGAATCCGGATCGAGCGTCGCCACTTCGCGGAACGTCTCTACCGCCATGTCATATTGTTCGTTGGTGCGGTACAGCCCGCCTAGCTTTTCGATCATCTTCGCGCGCGTGCTTCGCTGCGCAGGATCGTAGCTGCGGCGCGCCGTGCTGTCTAAGATCGCCTTCAACGCCGCGATCGCTTCCGGCGTCTTGCCCTCATCTTCGAGCAGACCGACTTCGTCATAGCGGATCTCGATGTTGTCCGGGTCGAGCTGCTTGGCTTTGTCCATCATCCGCCGCGCATCGTCGGTCTTACGCTGCTGCTCGTAGATTTGAGACATGCCGAGGTAAGGCTGCGGGTCTTGCGGATTTGCATCCGCCATCTCTTGATACGTCTTCAGCGCATCGTCGTAACGCTCCGCCAAGGCCTCATCCTGCGCCAGCGCGGCTTTCAGTTCCAGGCGGTTCGGGTCCAGCTCGATAGCCTTCTTGTAAGCGTCCGCCGCCAGCGAATACTCTTTCATCGCCTCGTAATTGCTTGCCAGCGTGACCAGCGAGCGCGGCGAGGGATTTTTCTGGTTCAGTTTCTCTAACAGTTCGGTCGAGTCTTTGGTATCGCCGCGGTCGGAATAAACGCTCGCCAACCCGGTGATCGCATCCTCATTGTCCGCGTCGAGGGCAATCGCTTTCTTGAAGGCGGCTTCCGCATCCACCGAGTTGTCCAACACCCGGTCGAGCCGTCCCAGCATGATCAGGCTGTCCAGATCCTTCGGGTCTTTGTCGGCGATGATCTTGTACTGTTCCACCGCCCGCCGCACCATGCCTTCATCCAGGTGATTGGTCTGCGCATCCCCAATTTGCTGGGTATAAATATGAGCCAATACGCGCCGCGCGTTCAAATCGTCCGGATTCGCTTTCAATGCCGCTTGCGCTTCTTCCACCGCCTCACTAATCCGGCCCGAAACCCGGTAGAGCTCTGCAATATCTTCCACCAGGAATGAGGCGCTCGGATCTTCCTTCATCGCGAGGCGGAAGTTCTCGATAGCCTTATTCACGTAGTCGCTGCGGTTGCCATACGTGCCGGCCAGTTCCTCGTAGAGATGCCCTAGCGAGAAGTGATAATAGGCCGCTGCCTTTGGCGAGCTTGCCTGCTTGGTCGAAGGCGGCAGTTTCGCCGTGTTCGGCGCATCCGGCGTTTGTAACGCCCCCGCCCAATCCAGGGAAGGCATCGCTATCAATCCGCCCGCCAAAAGGCAAGTAGCGGTCAGAGATTTAAAGTAAAGGTGGGGCATTCAAACTGCTTTGAATAAGTGGCGTAGTAACCGAACTGGTGACTCGCCCTTAGTATAGCTCCGTTGGAGGAGTTCCGGCTTGTATCCGCTGGTCGTCGTGCTCGGCCCAACCGGCGCCGGCAAAAGCGCTCTGGCCCTCTCGCTCGCACGCGCCTTCCAGGGCGAAGTGGTCAACTGCGATTCGGTTCAGGTCTATCGCGGGCTCGACATCGGTTCTGCTAAGCTTCCCGCCCACAGCCGCCAGGGCATTCCGCATCATCTGATAGACATCATCGATCCCGCCCAAGACCTCACCGCCGGTGCCTATGCGGGCCTGGGCCGCCAGGTGCTGCGCGACATTCAAAACCGAGGCAAGGTGCCGGTTGTCGCGGGTGGAACCGGCTTCTATCTACGAGCGCTATTGGACGGTCTTTCCCCGGCCCCAGCACGCGATGCCGCGCTCCGCGCTCGCTTGTCTGTCCTTAGAGAACGCCGCCCCGCCGCGCTGCACCGTTTTCTCCGCCGCTGCGATTCCACTTCCGCCCGCCGCATCCATCCGAACGATCATCAAAAGCTCATCCGCGCCATCGAACTGACCCGAACCCCGATCCTGCCTCGCCAGCCCCTGTCAGGCTTCCGCGTGCTCAAGATCGGCCTCCATCCCGAGCGCCGCGTCCTCTACGACCGGCTCGACCAGCGCTCCGCCGCCCTGTTCGAGGGCGGTCTAATCGAGGAGACCCGAACGCTTCTCTCCACCGGCATTCCCGCGTCCGCCAAGTGCCTGCAAACGTTGGGCTATAAACAAGCCGTTGATTTCCTTTCCGGCCATCTGCCGCTATCTGAGGCGATTCGCGAATGCCAAACCAAAACCAGGCAATACGCTAAGCGCCAACTCACCTGGTTCCGCCGCGAACCCGAAGTCCATTGGCTGGCGGGCTTCGGCGCGGGCTCGGCCGTCGAAGAAAAAGCGTTCCGCTTGACCGGCGATTTCCTCGCCTGTTTTAAAATGGCGGAATCCAGTGCCGGCGCCTCTCACGTCCTCTTATGACGAAATCGCGGGGTTATATGACGCCTGGTGGGCCGACTGGTATTTGCCCGCTGCCATGCCCGCGCTGGAGCGGCTATTCTTTTCCCACCTCGAGCCTTCCTCGCGCCTGCTCGATCTATGCTGCGGATCGGGTCACGTCACCAAAGAGCTGGTCTCTCGCGGATACTGCGTAACCGGCATAGACAATTCGGCTGAGCTGATTGCTCTCGCCCGCAAGCGGCTGCCAAACACCGATCTACGCGTGCAAGACGCCCGCTACCTCACGCTTGATGAGCCGTATGACGCCGCGCTCTCCACGTTCGATTCGCTGAATCACATCCTCAACATGCGCGATCTTCAGCGGGTTTTTGCCGCTGTCCACCGCGCCTTGAAGCCCGGCGGGCGTTTCGTGTTCGACATGAACCTTGACGAGGCATACGCTCTCGATCTAAGGCGTTGGTCGGTTGAGATCATGGATACCAGCGTCGGCCTGGTGCGGGGCGAATTCGATCGCATCAGCAAAAAAGCCCGCACGGAGTTGATTTGGTTTCTGAAGAATGGCGCGAACGGTTGCTGGCAGCAACATAGGAGCGTGGTTGAGCAACGCTGCTACCCCAAATCGGAGATTCTGGAAGCCTTAGCCGTAGCCGGTTTTGAAAGCATTAAGGCGATCGCCTCCGCGGACGCCGGCATCACATCCGACTTAGGCTATGGACGCCTCTTTTTCGTCGCTCACACGGCCTAAACCGTTCAGGCGTCAGGGAAAACACGCACGTCGATTCCGTCCGCGGCTCGGATAATGCGGTCCACCTCGCTGCCGAAGGCGCGTTCCCACCAGCTATCACGCCCCTTGTGACCCACGTAAATCTGGGTAATTCCGCGTTGACGGGCGAAACGGAGAAGGGTGTCGGCGGCATCCTCGCCATCCAACTCGACAGTTTCGGATCCTTTCTGCTTGGCGAGCTCAACGCCTTCCTGCACGTGCTTGCGCTGCTCCGGCGACCACTCGGGACGGTTCAGGTGCGCGGTGATCAATTCGCCATGAAAGCGGTCGCGATTGCGGGCGCCGCTCTCGAGCATGCGTTTCGAGTCGGCGCGCGGCGAAAGGCACACCATAATACGCTCCTGTGCGCCCCAGCTTTGCTCAATCCCGTGGCGCGCCAGGTATCGCTCTAACTGCTTATCCACTACGTCGGCGGCCAACAACAACGCGATCTCGCGCAACTCCGATAATTGATGCTGCGTCAGCTTACGGCTCGTGCCAGTCGTTACACCATCTGGGGAACTGGTGGTCATGCAAGTCTCCGGGGGAGCGTCGACCACTACGATCTCGTCGGCGGTCTGCAGAAAACTCAATGGCACGGTTTCCGTCACATGTTTGCCGGTGACGGCTTCGGCGCGCTCGCGCTTCTCCTCGATGTGCTGCAAATTGACCGACGTGATCACCGATATGCCCGCGGCAAGCAACTGGGCGACATCCTGCCAGCGTTTCGCGTGAACGGAGCCCGGAGGATTGTCGTAAGCCAGTCCATCCACCAGGCAAACTTTCGGCGCCCGCCGCAGAATGCTGGGAACGTCCATTACCGCAGTGCCCTCGACCTGCTTCAGCGGAATAATCTCTAGAGTCTCGATAGTATGCGCGATTTCAGCGGAGAGTGTCGGCTGGATTGCTCCCACGACCACGTCCTGACCGCGTTCCCGCCGCCGCCGGCCTTCGTCCAGCATGCGAAAGCTCTTGCCGACGCCCGAGGCGTAGCCCAAAAAGATCTTCAGCCGCGCCGTCGACTGGTATTCTTCGTCGGTTTCCAACTGCTGCAGAAGCTGCTCGGGAGTTGGCTTTCGTTCGGATGTTGCAGGCACGTTTCTATTATCCCGTAAAACTACCGGAGTGAAGGCCCGGTCAACTGTCGTCTCGGATGATCGTGAGCGGGCTTACGATTAACGCGCGGCGCGCCGGAAGCACGCTCGCAATGATGACCGCTATCGCCAAAAGAAGCGGCGCAGCCAGCCACACCCATAGGGCTGGCGAACTGTGGCCCGGCGCGATGCGGCCCAACAATCGCGCGAGCGCCAGCGACCCCAGCATCCCTATCAGAGTGCCGGCGCACGCAAGCCGCCCTCCTTCAATCAACACCTGTTGGATGATACGCCAACGCTGCGCGCCGAGCGCAACTCGAATTGCCAGCTCGCGGCGGCGCTGTTGCGCCGCATCGCTTAAGGCTCCAAGCAGACCGAGAATACTAAGCAGCAATGCCGTCGTGGCGGATGCGCCAACGATGATAGTCGCAATGCGCAATGGCGCCAACGCGCTGTGAGCCAAGTGCGTTGCCAGCGTCTGTATGATGACGGGCGCCGGACCTTGCCCCGGGACGGATTCAATCCTGCGGCGCAGATCCGCCAGCATTGGTTCGTTCACCTTTCGCGTGCCGGCAATCAGCGTCATGCGGAGCGGACAGTCCTGCAACATTGGGAAGTAGATCGCAGGTTCAGCATGCCGTTGGAAGGCTCCGAGCGGCTTCGCGTCCACGACTCCGACGATCGTCGTTCGAATGCCTTGATCGTCGATGACGGCTGCCCCAACCGGCTTGCCGCCAAAGTAGAGGTCGGCGGCTTCCTGATTGAGCACGCCGATACGGCACTCGCCCGGCGTTCGATATCCGGTAAACTCCTCGCCTGTAATTAGCGAAAATCCCATTGTTTCGAAGTAGCTCTGGGATACGACGTTCGAGTCCAACTCGGCGCTGGCCAGATCCTGCCCGATGGGCGCACGAAAATTGGCGCCGGAGACTCGGCTGGGCACCGGTCCGGTCTGATCCGCGTAGTTGTAATAAATAGTGGGACGGCTCCCCTTCGCCGCGATCACTCCAATGATCTCCACTGGTAGGCCTACCGGGTCCTGAACGACGCGGCCTACCGTGTTCCTGCCGAACAGCTCTGCCGCCGCCTCTTCATTAACGATCGCGGCTCGGCACCTTTGATCTTGAAATCCGAATAGGCGGCCGTCCTTGGGTGGCAAACTGAAAAGCTTAAACGAGTCGGCCGTGAACCAGTCAATGTCCATCGCAACATCCCGGAGCGGCAAATGTGGCTCGATACGGAAGGATTGCCACGTTGGTTGACTCCCCGGGAGCTGTCCGGTCCACGCCATTCCGGAAATACCGGCCATCGAGTGCACCGCCTGCTGGACTTCTTGGAAGTACTTGATGCCGGTACCGGGTTGTGGTTGCGCTTGCGCAGTGGCAAGGATCGGGTCGCCCAGACGGCGTCCGGCGCTCGTTTGCAGCGCTGCGCGAAGACCGTCAAAGAGGAAAGCCGTCGAGATCACGAGCGCGCAGCAGCTCGTCATCTGGGCCACCACCAGTCCCACCCGAACGCCTCTCATTACCTTTGACGGTCCGGCGCTTTCCCGCCGAAGGACGCTCCCTGGACGATGGTCTGAGACTGCAAAGACCGGCATGAGGCCGCACACAATCGTGATACCGGCGCAGGCGATTGATGCCGTGGCGATGCTAACCAGACCTGGCGCGAAGACCAGGCGTTCGGCATCTTGATCGAAAAGTAGCGCCGGCACAATGCGCGCCGTCCATATAGCCAACAGCATGCCGAACAAACCCCCGGCAACGGAGATGACGACGCTGTCCCAGAGTAGTTCCCGGGCGAGTTGGCCGCGCCTGGCGCCGAGCGCGACGCGAACCGAGGTCTCATGCGAGCGGGCGAAAGCACGGCCAAGCAGAAAAGAGACCACGTTGGCGCAGGCGATGAAGAACACCAAGCCGGCGGCGAAGCCGAATAGCTTGCCGATACGCGAGATGCCTTCCGCGGTTTCGGGTGTCATGCCGCTGTAGGGAAGTACAATCATGGCGTCCGCGGCGCCTCGGTTTGTGCGAACGGCACTCTGCGCCCGGCCAACGGAAACATCGCGGTGCAAACGCGCGAGTATCCAGAAGTTTCGGCTTCGACGATCGGCCCCTTGCAAGGTTTCCTCTGGCAGCAGCATCCACAGGTCCACGGGCCGCTCACGATAGAGACCTTCCAGCCAATCCGGCGCGATGCCGTTCACTCGCGCAGCCGCGCCATTGATGCGAATCTGCTCTCGACGAACGTCGGCTTCGCCGCCGAACTCGTTCTGCCACAGACGGTGGCTGATGAAAACCCCATTCCCCGCCGGAAGATTTAGCCCACGAGCGAGAGCGGGCGTTATCGCGGCCGCCGGCACGATCGCCGATTGGCCGGCCATCGCGATGCTGACCGGCGATATCCGCGCCGCGCCCATCCATTCGAAGACATCCAGGTTATTCTTGAGCCGTGCATATTCGTCATAGGAAAGCGCGCCTGCTTCGCCGCGCGCATCTCGCTCGAATATCGAAACAACTCTACCGGCCGAGATAAGCGGAGAGTCGAATCTGGTCAGCCCGCGAGCGAAGCCGTAGATGGAGACATTGCTGCCAATACCAACCGCAATCGTCAGGACCAGCGCCAGTGTCAGCGCCGGTGTTCGCATGAACTTTCTCGCCGAATATCGGATGTCGAGGAGGATGCGAGACAAGATCCATTCCAGGTTGCAACTGGAAAGCCGCTAGCAGCGGACTCTTTTGTTCAGCTTTGCCGGCATTCCGGGATAGCGTACGTTCGGTTCCGCGTCCCCGACGTTCGGATGCGGACACTCGCCCTGATACTTAGCGGCGAAATTGCCGGTCGAGCGCCAGGTTCAGCTTCAAGACATTCACTCGCGGCTCGCCTAGAAATCCCAGATCGCGATTTTCGGTCGTTGCGGCAATCAATGCTTCGACCGCGGCGGTTTTCGCACCGCGCGCCTTTGCCACTCGCGCGGCTTGTATGTTCGCGTTCGCCACGCTGATGTCGGGATCGAGGCCGCTGGCGGATGCCGTCAAAGCGTCTGCCGGAATCGGTCCCATGTAAGCTGGATTCTCTTTGCGGTATTGGCTGGCCGAAGCCTTCATCCGATCGGCCAGCTTCTGGCTGGTAGGACCGAGGTTCGAGCCGGAAGAGGCTGCTGCGTCGTAGCCGTCGTTGCCGGCGGCGGAAGGGCGCGGATGAAAGTATTCCGCCTTGCTGAAATTCTGTCCGATGAGCGCGGAGCCGATGACTTGGCCGTTTTGCGAAAGCAGGCTGCCGTTTGCCTGATGCCTGAAGAAAACCTGGCAAAGGCCGGTGACGACGCCCGGGTAAATCAGCCCGGTGAGCACCGTCAGGAGCAGGGTCATTCGCAGGGCAGGGGCAAGTTGGGGAAGCATGAAATTTCTCCGTTCTACGCGAGGTGCAGCCAGACCAAAAGCTGGTCAATGATCCAAATGCCTGGGAATGGCGCCAGAATGCCGCCGAGACCATAAATCAGGATGTTGCGGCGCAGCATGGCGGCGGCGCCGACAGGCCGGTACTTCACGCCTTTCAAAGCGAGAGGAACCAGCACGATGATGATCAAAGCGTTAAATATGACGGCAGCGAGCACGGCGCTCTCCGGCGTGTGAAGGCCCATGACGTTGAAGCGCGCAAGCGCCGGATAGGTGGTCATGAACATGGCCGGAATGATGGCAAAATACTTAGCCACGTCATTTGCAATAGAGAAGGTGGTGAGCGCGCCGCGCGTAATGAGCAGTTGCTTTCCGATGGCAACCACTTCAATCAGTTTCGTGGGATTGCTGTCAAGATCCACCATGTTGCCGGCCTCTTTGGCGGCCATCGTGCCGGTGTTCATCGCGAGTCCCACGTCCGCTTGGGCAAGGGCCGGCGCATCATTCGTGCCATCACCTGTCATGGCCACCAGCCGGCCTTCGCCTTGCTCGCGCCGGATGTAGGCGAGTTTATCGGCGGGCGTGGCTTGCGCCAGAAAATCATCGACGCCCGCTTCACTCGCGATGGCGGCGGCGGTCAGCGGATTGTCGCCGGTAATCATCACCGAGCGGATGCCCATGGCGCGCAGTTGGCCGATGCGGTCTTTCATGCCGCCTTTCACGATGTCTTTCAAATAAACGATGCCGAGCGCACGGGGCCCATCGGCCACCGCAAGCGGCGTGCCGCCGGCGCGCGAAATGCGGTCGGTCTCCTCTTCATAGGTGACGGGAAGCGTGCCGCCAAGCTCTTTTACGAAATTCGCGATCGAGTTGCTCGCGCCTTTGCGCAGCATGCGGCCATCGATATCGACGCCGCTCATGCGCGTATAGGCGGAGAAGGGAATGAAGTGCGCCTCGTGCGCGGCCACTTCGCGCCCGCGCAAGCCATATTTCTCCTTGGCCAGCACCACAATGGAACGGCCTTCGGGCGTTTCGTCGGCGAGGCTCGAGAGCTGCGCCGCATCCGCAAGTTCCTGCCCGGTGACGCCCGGGAAAGCGATGAACTCGACAGCCTGCCGGTTGCCCAACGTGATGGTGCCGGTTTTGTCGAGCAATAGCGTGTTGATGTCGCCCGACGCCTCCACGGCTTTACCGCTCATGGCAAGCACATTGTGCTGCATGACGCGATCCATGCCCGCGATGCCGATGGCCGAGAGCAGACCGCCGATGGTTGTCGGAATCAGGCACACCAGCAGCGAAACGAGTGCCGCGATGCTCGGAACATGTCCCGTGCCGCTCGAACTCACCGCGTAGAGCGCGAAGGGATGGAGCGTAGCAACCGCGAGTAGAAAGACCAACGTCAGGCCGGCTATCAGAATATTCAGTGCGATCTCGTTCGGCGTCTTCTGGCGTTCCGCGCCTTCCACCAAGGCGATCATTTTGTCGAGAAACGTCTCACCCGGGTTGGAGGTGATGCGAATGGTGATGCGGTCGGAAAGGATTTTGGTGCCCCCTGTCACGGCGCTCCGGTCGCCACCCGATTCACGAATGACGGGCGCGCTTTCGCCGGTGATTACCGACTCGTCAACTGTCGCGATGCCATCGATGACGTCGCCATCTCCGGGAATCAGATCACCGGTTTCCGCGATTACGGTGTCGCCGGCGCGAAGCTTGGAGGCGGGTACCGTCTCGATTTTTCCCTTGTCAGCCAGGCGCTTCGCCAGCGAATCGCTTTTCGTCTTGCGCAGCGTGTCAGCTTGGGCTTTTCCGCGCGCCTCGGCCATCGCTTCGGCGAAGTTCGCAAACAACACCGTAAACCACAGCCAAAGTGAAATTTGAATCTGGAAGCCAATGGCGGCGCCGTACGTGAACAAATCCCGCACGGCAAAGAGGCTGGTCAGAGCGGCGCCCACCTCGACGACGAAGATGACCGGGTTCTTAAGAAGGCTGAGCGGATTCAGTTTGACGAAAGACTCGACGGTGGCGCGCCGCACGATCTCCGGATCGAAAAGCGGGCGTGAACGCGTGAGCCTCTGCGGCAGCAGTGAGACGGAGTCCGGAGGAACTGCGGCGGGAGGATGTTCTAAAGTCGCTGGCATGGTTAACTCCAGAGCGGAAACAGCAGCATGGAGAACAGCTTGCCGTCTTGCATCAAATAATGTTCGACGATCGGGCCGAGGGCCAGACCGGGGAAGAAGGTGAGCGCTCCTACCAGAACCACCGTGCCAATCAGCAGGCCAACGAAGAGCGGTCCATGCGTGGGGAAAGTTCCACTGGTGGCTGGTATTTTCTTTTTTCGCGCCAGGCTTCCGGCCGCCGCCAACAATGGAATCAAGAAAAGGAAGCGGCCCATGAGCATGGCCAGGCCGAGCGTCAAGTCATACCATGGCGTATTCACGGTGATGCCGGCGAAGGCGCTGCCGTTATTGCCGGTGGCGCTCGAATACGCATAGAAAATCTCGCTGAAGCCGTGCGGGCCGGAATTCGCGACGTTGGACGTGGCTGGTCCGGAAGGGTTCCAATAGCTGTGCGGCGGGAATTGAATCACCGAGGAGATGGCCGCGAAAACGAGGATGCTGAACGCTGTCGCGATCAGCGCGATCATCGCCATTTTTACTTCCTTGGACTCGATTTTCTTGCCGACGTATTCGGGCGTGCGGCCGACCATCAAACCGGCGATGAAAACGGCCACGATGGCGTAGAGCAGGATGCCATAGAGTCCCGCGCCCACGCCGCCGAAGATGACTTCGCCGGTTTGGATGTTGAATAGCGGCACGAGTCCGCCAAGCGGCGTAAAGCTATCGTGCATGCCGATGACCGCGCCGCAACTGGCGTCGGTAGTGATGGTGGCGAAAAGCGCCGTAGCCGCAATACCGAAACGCGTCTCCTTGCCCTCCATGTTGCCGCCCGTTTGTAGCGCGGTGGCGTGAGTTTCGACACCGAGTTTGGCGAAACCCGGGTTGCCGTTCTGCTCCGCCCAGTAACAGACAAAAGCGCCGGCCAGAAACATTACCGAGCAAGCGGCAAAGATCGCCCAACCCTGTCGTCTATCGCCGACCATCACGCCAAAGGTGTACGTCAAACCGGCCGGGATAACGAAGATCAGGATCATTTGCAGAAAATTGGTGAGCGGGCTCGGGTTTTCGAAGGGATGGGCGGAATTGGAGTTGAAGAATCCGCCGCCGTTCGTGCCGAGCATCTTGATGGCTTCTTGCGAAGCAACCGGACCTTGGGCGATGATCTGTTTGGCTCCTTCGACCGTTTTCGCCACTGTGTACGGATGGAAATTTTGGATGACGCCCTGCGAACAAAGGAACAATGCGGCGAGCAGCGAAATGGGCAGCAGAATATAGAGAACGGCGCGGGTCAAGTCCACCCAGAAGTTGCCCAGGCTGTTCATCTGCTGGCGCGAGAAGCCGCGGGCCACGGCAATGGCGATGGCGATTCCGGCTGCCGCGGACGCGAAATTTTGAACGGTGAGCGCGGCCATCTGCACCAGATAGCTGAGCGTCGATTCGCCGCCGTAGGCTTGCCAGTTGGTGTTAGTGACAAAGCTGACAGCGGTATTAAAGGCGAGATCGGGCGGCGTCAGACCGGCGCCGAAGCTTTGCGGGTTTAACGGCAACACTCCCTGCAGACGTTGCAGCAGGTAAACAAATAGAACGCTGAAGATGCTGAACGCCAGCAGAGAAGCGGTGTATTGCGTCCACCGCTGCTCGGTCTGTTCGGCGACGCCGACGAGTTTATAGGTGAGAACCTCGAGCGGGCGCACGACCGGATGGAGAAACGTTCGCTTCCCCTCGAAGAGCCGCGCCATGAAGGCGCCAACGGGCTTCGTCAAAGCCAGAATGACCAGAAAGTAGATGACGATTTGCAGCACGCCGTTGGGTGTCATGGCGCTAGAATTTCTCCGGTTTCAACAGGGCGTAGATCAGGTAAACAAACAAAAACAAGGTTGTAATGCCGCCGATGAGGTAATCCATAATCCCGTCACAAACGATCGCAGGCTTTGGCGAAGGCCCAGCAGGCAACAAAGAACACCAAGGCGATCAGCACATAAAAGAGGTCAAGCACGACTCCAAATTAGCCTTGGCGGCCTAAAGAAGTCATAAAGGAATGCTCAGGATTCCATAGCGCCCGGCTATGTTATCCTGCGGGAGTCCGACGTATTCCACACACAAGGGGACGTAGTTCAGTTGGTTAGAACGCCGGCCTGTCACGTCGGAGGTCGCGGGTTCGAGCCCCGTCGTCCCCGCCAAGCTTGCCGTCATGGATACTGTAGCTATGACGCCAGGACAGCCTGCTCCCAAGTTGCATCTCGTTAACTCCGAGGATTATCGCGAGCGATACGCCAATAGCGTGCAGATGCGGGTGAGCCTTTGGGATTTCTTCCTCCTTTTCGGCACCATCAACCAGACTGCGGCCGACGCAGTCACAATTCAAAACTTCCAGGGCGTTTATCTGAGCCCGCCGCAAGCCAAGGCGCTTGCGAATTTGCTGCAGCAAAACCTGAAGCAGTACGAAGCGGCGTTTGGGGAGATCCGGCTCGAAGCGCATCCGTCGGGCGAAATAATCCAGTAGAGTGGGTGGACCCGTGCCACCTCGCAAGCCTATGCCGAAGCTGCCCCCGTTTGCCTTGGCGCAAACGCGGCCGGCAGCCAAACGGCGGCCGCAATATCTTGTCGTTTTTCTTTTTCTGTTCGCGATTCCGCTGTTCGTCGTTCACCTCCAATTGGTCACGCTGCCGTTCTTTTGGGACGAGCACGGACAATTTATTCCAACCGCGCTCGATCTGCTGCGCCATGGCGAGTGGGTAGCACGCTCGACCGTTCCCAACATTCATCCGCCAGGCGTCGAAGCCTACCTGGCGATTTGGTACCGGCTCTTCGGCTACTCGATCCCTCTCACGCGCGTGGCGATGCTGGCGATGGCCAGCTTTGGACTACTTTTCACGTTCCTGCTGGCGATCGAACTGAGCCATGGAACCAGCGGCGCGCCCGCGTTTCTTCCGCCGCTGCTATTGTTAGCGTCCCCGCTCTTCTATACCCAGAGCATGATGGCGCAACTGGATATGCCGGCCATGGTTTTCTCCATGCTGGCATTGCTGCTTTTCGTCAAGCAGAAGTACGCGTGGGCGGCGGCTGCGAGCGTTGCCCTGGTGCTCATGAAAGAGACGGGCCTGGTTGTTCCGTTCGTGTTCTTTGTGGTGCTGGTCCTGCGGCGGGACTGGAAACGGGCGGCGTTCTTTGCGGCGCCCGCGCTGGCGCTGGCCGGCTGGTTGGCCGTTTTGCACGGCTCGACCGGATATTGGATGGGCGATCCCGGCTTTGCGCATTACAATGTCGGATACGCGCTGCATCCGGTGCGAATGACACTGTCGTTCGCGAGGCGCATCTACTATCTGTTTTTCGGCGAATTTCGTTGGATCGGCACGCTGATTTTGGCCGTTACGATCACAACGAGCAAAGCATTTCGCACACCCGCCTGGACTGTTGCCGCAGCGGTGGCCGCGGGGACGACCATTCTTGTTTCGGTTTTGGGCGGAGCCGAACTCGAGCGTTATCTGCTGCCGGTGCTTCCGATTTTTTATATTGCGGTGAGTGTCGGGCTGGCTTCTCTGCCGAAGATCGTGAGCGTGCCGGCGACGCTCGCGCTGCTGGCCGGCCTGGCGGCAAACCTTTTCTGGAATCCGCCGTATCCTTTCCCTTACGAGAACAACTATGCGATGGTGGATTTCGTACGGCTCGAGCAACTGGCGGGGCATTTCGCCGAGAGCAATCTGCGGAACGACAGCATCGCGACAGCGTGGCCGTACACTTCGGCGCTCAAGGATCCGGACTTCGGATTCGTGACTCACAAATTGAATGTGGTGGAGACCAACGACTTTCATGCGGGATCGATCCGCAGCCTTGCTCCGAACAGCTTCGACGCTCTGATTACCTATTCGCGCACCTGGGCTCCAAAAAACGGGGCCATCTCTATCGAGCTGGTCCGGCGCTTTCTGCGGCGCTTCTATCAATGGGAGCCGGACATCACTGCCGAGCAGTGCGAAGAGCTGGGGCTGCATGAAGTAGTCTCGTGGAGCTTGCGCGGGCAAACGATGACGGTTTATGAGCGCGCAAGTAAGCCTCATTTGTAACCGGTCATCTCGAGGTAGCCAACGCCCCTGGCGGCCTGGGCATGGAGACGGCCCCGATAGGTAACCGCGCCTTCCCAATAAGTCGGCGAGGCGCTGTGGGGAGTGAACAGCTCCTGGTCTTTCAGGGCGGTTCGTTCGGACAACGCGAGGCCCAGAGAAGGCACAGAAATATCCCAAGCCAGCGGGTAGCGAGCACCCGATTCGGGGCTTTGCCATAGCTCACTAGGAGAGAGAGCGAATTGCGAAGCCGCTAGGAAATGTGGCGCGCCGCTTGAATCTACATAGGTGCCGGAGGAATGCGCATCCATCTGGCCGGATTTCGTTCGCAAGCGATAAAGCATGACTTCTTCGCCGCTATCCAGTTGAATGGCAAACCAATCCCAACCCGCCAGATTGGCGGCGGCCGGTTCGTTAAAGAACTCGTGATCCATCCAGGCAAGACCGGAAAGCGAAGTCTTGGTCCCAGCGCGCTCTAGATCGCCGGTTGCCGCGAGCCGCGTGAACGAAATGTAGGGCGAGGCTTTGCGATTAATGACGAACGGCTTTTCCGGCCGGAAAACCAGATGAAGAGTGAAGCGGTCGCATACCGCGGTCAACTGCTGCGTCTCGCCCTTCCACAGGACTTGCCAGTTTCCGTTCCAGAGACGTTGGGTGGCAAAATCGGCTCCGGCGAGTCCCGGACCGGCGCGGTTCAGACGCTCGGTGTGATAAAACTTCTGGGCTTTGATATCGCTGAGCGCCAGATGGGCGAGATAGATTTGATCCGCGCGCCAAACGGGCGATCCCGAATTCGCCGCTGGCTGAGCCTGGCGGAAAAAGGTCAGCTCGAAGCCGAAAGGCTGGCCGTCAGGCGTTCTTAAATTGCCAGTGTAGTACCACCACTCCGTTCTGTATGCGGGGTGATTGAAGTGATCGCGCGGAAAGTCATAGTGAAAGCCGGCAATGAGGAATGCCAGTGCGGCGAGAAGGCTACTCTTCATGAATTACCTCGATGGGATTCATGCGAAGCGCGCTACGCGCGGGATAGAGCGCGGCGAGCACGGTTGCGAGATAAACTCCGGTAAGCGCGGCCAGCAGCATCGCGATCGGCCAATGAAATTGGATGGTCCAGCCGAACGATTGCTTATTGATCACAAAAATCAGAATCAGGGAGAGCAGCGTCCCAAGAATGAGGCCAAGACCGTTTGAGAACAAGCCGAGCAAGCCGGCTTCGCAGAGAATGATGCGGCGCACTTGCGGTTGGGCGGCGCCGAGGAATCGCAACAGCGCAAACTCGCGGCGGCGGTCGATGACCATGGCGAGGAGCGCTCCCGCAATGCCCATGACGGCGACCACGATGGCTACGGCTTCGAGAGCATAGGTGACGCGAAACGTGCGGTCAAAGACTTCGATGGCGCCGCGGCGCAACGTGCTGTTTGCAAATACCATGATGCGGCGCGGACCGATGATTTGATCGATCGCGCGGCGGATTATAGATGTATTGGCCCCGCCGCTTACATAGACAGCCAGGTTAGACAAAGACGGATCGGGAAGATATTTGAGGAGAATGCCGCGATCGAGGACGATGAAGCCGCGTTCGGTTGAGTAATCGTAGTAGATACCGAGGACGGTAAAGGTGCGGACTCCTCCGGCGAGCGGCAGAGAGATTGTACTGCCAACATGTACGTCATGTTTGTTCGCGAAGGGCTCGCTAACCACTGCGTAATCGCCTCGAGGAAGTTTCGACAGGATTTCTTGCTGATTTTCGCCCGGCAAGAAATGGATGCCAGCCGCGTTCTCGCCACCGGCCAGGGTAGCGGGCAGCCCTTGATAGTAGATTGGATAGGCGCGGAAGCGATCGACACTTGCGACACCGGGGAGCTTTTCGATCTGGTTGGCGATGGTGACGCTCATGGTCGGATGCCGGTCGGCCGCCGCGCCGCCTGCTGGGCGTAGATAGAAGTCCGCCTGCAGCTCGTTGTTCATCCAGACGCGGACTGTCTCGCGAAAACTGCCGACCATGATGCCGACGCTGGCGGTCATGGCAACGGCGGTGGTCAGAGCAGCCGCCAAAACAGAGGTTCGGCCCAGCGAGGCGCGCAGCGAACGCATGGCCAGCAGCGCTTCGACGCCCAGCAACGTTTCCGCTGCGCGGCTGGTGGTTGCGGCGAAGAGACCGACCAGATTGGGAATGGCGGCAGCGGTTGAGGCGATCAACAGCAATACGGCTAAGTAGGCGAAGAGAGACAGCCGATGAACGGGCGGCAGTTGCGAGAAGCATACGGCGGCGGCGAACATGAGTGCGGCCCACCAAATGGTTTTGTGCGAGCGCCGCTCGATCAAATATTCACCGCGGCCGCGCGCCATTGCCTCGACGGGAGCGACACTCGCGGCCTCGAAGGCGGGAGCGAGCGCTGCCAGCAGAGATATGATCACGCCCAGACCGACGCCAGCGGCTATCGCCTCGGCCGTCAGATGAATGGGCGCGGGTTCACTGCTTACGTAAAGAGACTGGACGGTATTTCCGATCAGTTTGACGGCGCCGATGGCCATGAAGCGGCCGAGGAGAAGCCCTAAGGCGCTACCCGTGACCGCAAAGAAAGCGGCCTCCGCCAAAAAGCCAGCGGCGATGCGGGAGCGCGTAGCGCCGAGTGCTCGCAGTATGCCGATTTCGGAGCGACGTCTCACGACGGAGATCGAGATGGTGTTGTAAATCAGGAAAGCGCCGACGATGAGCGCAATGTAGCTCAGTACACGTAGATTCCAGCGAAAGGCCGAGAGCATTTTGCGATTCTCGTCCGTGCGCGAGCCTTGGGGCGTGACGCTCGCGGATGCGGGAACTTCACCTTCGACCAGGCGCCGCCAACGATCGAAGGAACCGGTGGGCGGGATGCGCACATCGATACTATCGAGCT
Organism: Bryobacteraceae bacterium; assembly: GCA_036501045.1. Lineage (GTDB taxonomy): Bacteria > Acidobacteriota > Terriglobia > Bryobacterales > Bryobacteraceae > Bog-105. The sequence goes on along the minus strand of DASYAX010000249.1, from coordinate 2,548 downwards.
TGCCGATTTTGCCGGTGACCTGCTGAGCCAGGCCGATATCGGCGACGATGGCATTTTGCTCGCCCACTCCGGCAACGGTGAAGTTATGAAAGGAATCGTCGATCAGAAGGCGAATGGAATCGCCGGGTTTCAGACCCAACCGCCGGCCCACCCAGACCGGGTTCGCGATGGAAAAAGGATTGCTTTTGTCGTCGATGACGCCATGGCCAATGAGGTCGAGACCGATGAAGGGCAGAGCCTCCCCCTTGCCGTCCAGAGTGGCGAAGTCTTCGATGCGAGGAGCGAAATCGAAGGCATAGGGCAGGGCGGAGAGCTTGCCGAGAAGCTTTTCGTCCAGGCCTCCGGTAGCGGTGATGAGCAGATCGCTCTTGCCAATCAATGAGTCGAGCGAAGAGTGGAAGCTCCCGGCGGCGGCCTGGCCGGCGAGATCGATCGCGATGACGACGGCGACGCCGAGCGCCACGGCAAAGACGGTGAGCGCCGTGCGAACGGGCTCCTGCGCCAGCGGGCGCAGAATGAGGCGCGAAAAAAGGATCCAGGCGCTCTTCATCGCGGCCCGGTATCCTTTTCGATGCGGCCATCACGCAAGGCGATGACACGATCGACCAGCCCGATGCTTTCCGAGCTATGCGTTGCGAGAATCACCGCGACGCCAAATTCGCGGGCGCTACGACGCAACAGATCGAGCACCATATCGCCAGTAGCGGTGTCGAGATTGCCGGTCGGTTCGTCGGCAAGAAGCAGGCGCGGATCATGAACGAGCGCACGGGCGATGGCGAGGCGCTGCTGTTGGCCTCCAGAGAGCTGATGGGGCAGGCGATCGGCGTAGGTTTCCATGTCCACCCAGCGCAGGCGATCGAGCGCCGCTTTGCGAACATCCTGCGCGGGGCGCGCGCGGCGAAGCAGAAGCGGGAGCTCTACATTTTCCGCGGCGGTGAGTGTGGGCAGGAGTTGAAAGGATTGAAAGATGAAACCGACTTTTTCGCGGCGGATACGCGTGAGAGCGGCATCGGTCAGACGATGCGTGACTTGGCCGTCGATCACAATTTCGCCGGAGGAAGGGAAATCCATGGCCCCGCAAAGATTGAGGAGCGTCGATTTGCCACAACCGCTACGGCCGATGAGCGCCACGAAGCTACCCGCATCCACAGCGAACGAAATATCCTGCAAGGCTGCCACGGGTGCGCTTTGGGTCTGGTAAATTTTTGCGACACTCCGGGCTTCGAGCAAAGCCATACAGTTTCAGGATCGTTGATCGCGGCGGGTCAGGCAGCGTTTTGGCGCGTTTGGGCTGAACCGTGGCCACTCGAGAGAGCCAAGCGGGCCAGGTTTGCGGCGCGCAGGTCCTCGACATAGGTTTCGATGTCGGCGATTGAAAATTCGAACCCATGAGCGGCGGGATCAAAGGACTGGCGATCGTGTTGGGCGGCCAGGTAGAGATTGGCGGCCCTTTGCCGCTCGGTTTTTTCACGCTGCTCCCGTTCTTTTTGGAGACGGCGCAGTTCGCTCAAGTCTTTGTCGCGGTGCCGGCGCAGGCGCGCTTCCTGGAGTTGAAGATTGGAGAGCTGTTTTTGGTAATGCAAGAAGGTATGCAGTTCAATGAGACCGGAGCGCTCGGCGGGCGGGTGATTTTCGAATTGAGCCGCGAACTGAAGACGGCCTTGCGCGAAGATGGCCATCTCCAGGGAACCGATGCGACGCAGACGCCAGTAACTATCGGCGATGGATTGCACGAGCTCACTTTCTTCGCGGCCGGAAGGACGGAGCGCTTGCGCGAGCGAGGTGCAGTGTTGCCGGTATTCCGGGAGGTCGTCGGTAGGGAGCAGGACGGTGCGACCGGTGAGCGCGGATTTGACGGCGTTCAGCGCTGACCTGGCTTTGCCTTGCGCGGTGCGCGGGCCGGTTGAAAGCTGGGCGTTCGTCCGGTTGGCAGCGAGGCTCGCTGAAGAAAGCGGGGCCGGTTCGTGCATTTCGGGTTCGCCGGCGACGATTTCCTCTTCATCGGGGACGGCGGCGGCGCACGCGACGGTGAGGTTCATTTCCTGGCTGGCAGTTTTGCGGGCGAGTTTCTTTTCCCGACGCTCCTGGGCGCGGCGAATCGATCGAGCGGTCATCTGGGTTGGCTCCTAAATGGAATGGCTCGCCGGACAGGAGACCTGTTGGCGAGCCTGCCGGAGCGTAGCATATGAATTCGCTAAAACGAACTTCGGGGTTCCACGGAAATGGCGTTAAGCGGTTTTGATTCAGGGGGAAGAAAATATTTTGGCGAGCTGTGACCGGATTCTGGGGAGGCGAGTAGCATTAGCTTCCCGAGCAAGCCGGACTCCATTGTCAGGTAAATGGCCGGTCGAGAGGAAAGGGAATTACGTTCTGGAAAGGGAAAGCCACAACAAAAAAATTATGAATTGTTACTGCGGATAGTGGCAAGGAAGCTAAAGTAATGTCATTTCTCAATTAAAATTTTCGCGAAGACGTCTCGATCGACATTGCCACCGCTCAAGATCAAAGCTACTCGCCGCCCCCGCATCCGCTCTCGTTCCTGGAGAAG
>DASYAX010000248.1:0-3785 GCA_036501045.1 Bryobacteraceae bacterium | reverse complement strand
CTCCTCACTCCCATGTCTTCAACTTTCGGCAGGATCTCGATCTGTCGGTCGAGCAGTTGACCGGTGTATTGGAGCTTACCCAACAAGTCAAACAATCGCGCTCACGCTACGCCGCCGCTCTGAAGGGCCGCTACCTCAGCTTGCTGTTCGAAAAGCCGTCGCTACGCACGCGCATGACGTTTGAACTCGCTATAAAGCAGCTTGGAGGCGATTGCGTCACGCAAATCGGTATGATTGCCGACCGGGAGCCGCTGAAAGATGTGGCGCGCAACTTGGCGCGCTGGACCGATGCCATTGTGGCCCGCACCTTTTCGCAGGAAACGATTGATGAACTCGCAAGCTGGTCGGGCCTTCCGGTAATCAATGCACTCAGCGATCTGTATCATCCCTGTCAGGCGTTGGCGGATATGTTTACCCTGAAGGAACAATTCGGCCGGTTGCGCGGCCTGAAGCTTGCTTACGTGGGCGATGGCAATAACGTCGCGCATTCACTGCTGCTCTGCGGCGCGCGCTTAGGCATTCACCTGTCAATCGCTACACCTGCCGGCTATGGCCCGCGGCCAGACATTGTGGCACAGGCGGTTGAGATGGCCCGCATTTCGGGCGCGAGTATCGAAATTCTGACCGATCCGGCCGAGGCCGTAAAATCCGCTCAGGCCATCTATACGGACGTGTGGGCCAGCATGGGGCAGGAAGCCGAGGCGGACGAGCGCAAGAAGCTGTTCGCGCCGTATCAGGTCAATGAAGTGCTGCTATCGAAAGCCCGCAAAGACACTCTATTTATGCACTGCCTGCCTGCCAAGCGCGGCCTGGAAGTCACCCACGAGGTGCTGGAATCCGCCCAAAGCGTGGCTTTTGAACAAGCCGAAAACCGCTTGCACGTTCAAAAGGCGCTGCTCTTGATGCTCTTGCAATAGCGGTTGTCAGGCAAACAACTTGGAACCGTTACTGAGCGAGAAGCCGTGGTGTGTCCGCTCGTCGGCGGGACGAAGGAAAATACAAAAATGAATCAAGTGACAGCGAAAAAAGTGGCGCTTGCCTATTCGGGCGGCCTTGATACCTCCATCATCATTCCGTGGTTAAAGGAACACTACCACTGCCAAGTGGTCGCCGTGTGCGGCGACATCGGACAGGGCGGGGAAGAATTGGACGGGCTGAAGGAGAAGGCGCTCAAGACCGGCGCTTCGGAAGTCTATGTCGAGGACATGCGCGAGGAGTTCGTCACCGATTACCTTTGGAAATTGGTGCGCTCGGGTGCTGTCTACGAGCACAAGTATCTGCTGGGCACCTCGATTGCCCGTCCGTTGCTCGCGAAGCGGCAAGCGGAAGTCGCGCTGAAGACAGGCTGCGACGCGCTCGCGCATGGCTGCACCGGCAAAGGCAATGACCAGGTGCGCTTTGAGCTGACGTACAAAGCGTTCGCACCTCATCTCAACGTGATTGCGCCGTGGCGCGAGTGGGATATCGTTTCGCGCGAAGACGCTATTGAGTACGCGAAAAGCCGCCACGTGCCCATCGCGCAATCGACCACCAAAATCTATAGCCGCGACCGCAATATCTGGCATATTTCGCACGAAGGCGGCGAACTCGAAGATCCCGCTAATGCCGCGCCCGACCACATTTGGATGCTCAGCAAGAGTCCGGCCAAAGCGCCGGCAACGCCTGCCGAGGTGACGGTTGGATTCGAGCATGGCGTTCCCGTTGCGTTGGATGGCCAGCGTCAAATGAGCGGAGTGGCGCTGCTCGAGAAACTCAACGAAATCGGTGGGGAGCACGGGATCGGCCGCATCGATCTGGTGGAAAACCGTTTTGTCGGCATGAAGTCGCGCGGCTGCTATGAAACACCGGGTGGCGCCATCCTAATGGCGGCTGTGCGTGAGTTGGAAGCTCTGACGCTCGATCGCACCACGCTGCATTACAAGCAGAAGTTGGCGCTCGATTATGCGGAGATGGTTTACAACGGTCTGTGGTTCACGCCGCTCCGCGAATCGCTCGACGCCTTCTTCGCCGAGGTGTCGGAGCCGGTGACGGGCGAAATTACGCTGCGTCTCTACAAAGGCAATCTGGAACCGGTCAGCCGCAAGAGCCCTAATTCGCTTTATAATTTGGATATTGCCAGCTTCACGATGGGCGCGAGCTACGACCAAAAGGATGCGCTCGGTTTCATCAACCTGATCGGTTTGCCGATCAAAGTGCGGGCTTCGCTCAAGAGCCGGTCATGAAGCTTTGGGGCGGCAGATTCGAAAGCGGGCCATCCGAAACCTTTGAACAGTTCTCCGGATCGCTCGATTTCGACGGCAAGCTGATTTTCGCCGACGTAACGGGCTCACAGGCGTTTGCGCGAGCGCTCACGCGCGCCGGTATTCTGAGCGAGGAAGAATGCCAGAGGCTGGTTACAGCCTTTGACGAAATCGCCCGGGAGGCGCAGGACGCAGCCTATCTCGAAGGCGCCGCGGACGAAGACGTTCACACCTTCGTCATTCGCAAGCTGCAAGAGAAGGTTGGGGCGCTTTCCGGAAAAATTCATACGGGACGCAGCCGCAATGAGCAGGTATCGCTCGATGTGCGGCTGTATCTGCGCGCTTCGGCGGAGACCATTCTGTCGCAATTGGCCGACCTGATGAGCGCGCTGCTGGAGCTGGCGGCGAAATATCGGGAAGCCATCATTCCCGGCTACACTCATTTGCGGCGCGCACAGGCGGTTCTTTGGCCGCACTATCTGTTGGCGTATTTTGAAATGCTTTCGCGGGACTTCGAACGCATGGAGCAAACGCGAGCGCGCATCAACGTGCTGCCGCTCGGCTCAGGCGCGCTCGCCGGGAGCGGCTTCCCCTTCGACCGGGAGGCTATCGCCGAGGACCTGGCATTTCCGGCCATTACGCGCAACAGCATGGATGTATCCGGCGACCGCGATTTTGCGCTCGACTTTCTCTACACGGCCAGCGTCATCATGCTGCACCTCAGCAGGCTCTCTGAAGATTGGATCTTGTATTCGAGTGAAGAGTTCGATTGGATCACTCTCGGCGATGGCGTCACGAGCGGATCGAGCCTCATGCCTCAAAAGAAGAATCCGGATTCACTCGAATTGATCCGCGGCAAAGCGGGGCGTGTCTTCGGCGATTTGACATCGCTGTTCATCACCATGAAGGGCTTGCCCATGACGTACAACCGCGATATGCAAGAAGACAAGGAGCCGCTGTTCGATGCCTTCCATCAAACCTCAGGCGCGCTGGCCATGGCGAAGGTGGTGGCGGAATCGGTAACACTACGCCCGGCCAAACCGGCCGCGGCAGCCGAAGAAAGCTGGGTGGTTGCCACGGATCTGGCGGAAGAACTCGCACGCAACGGCGTGGCGTTCCATCGCGCGCATCAGATTGTGGGCCAACTGGTGCTTGGAAGCGTCAAGAGCGGCAAAACGCCCTCGCAATGGACGGGAGAAGCACTGGCCGCGTTTGCGCCGGAGTTCAAACCGGAAATGGCTCGCCTGCTCAACCCGCTTGAAGGGATGAAGAGCCGGGAGCTGCCGGGCGGGACGGCGCCGGTCGCGGTAGCATTTGCTTTGCACGAGGCACGCGAACGATTGGGTGAGATGCGGCGCCGCCTCCAGCCATGAATAAGAGTTTTCGCCAAGGCCAGATCCTTCAGATCATCCGCGGTAAGGAAATCTACACGCAAGAGGAACTGGCGCGCGAACTCGGCCAGCGCGGCATTCAAACCACGCAAGTGACGCTATCGCGCGATATCCGCGAGATCGGCTTGGTGAAAACGACGGATGGCTACCGCCC
>DASYAX010000247.1:0-26967 GCA_036501045.1 Bryobacteraceae bacterium | reverse complement strand
CTCTTTGACTAACTCCATATTGGTTTGGGCATCCATCATGCTGCCCCAGGCGGCAAACACCGGCATCAGCGAGGCGTCTGACGTGAGGCCCTGAAAGCTGGTCCAAGCCTCGGCCGGCGTTCCGCCCCAGGTTGAATCAATGAGTCCCACGGTCACATTTTCTTTCTCCGCGATCGCCCGTCCAAAGAAATAGGCGACGGCAGAAAAGTTAGCGGCAGTCTCGGGCGTACAGGTGGTCCAGGTGTCCTGGTAGTCGTTTAGTGGGAAGTCGGATGTCGTTTTGCGAATACGCAACAAGCGCAGCTTCGGCTGATTGGCGGCCTGAATCTCCGCCTCGCTGTTTTTGATGACGGCGTTGCCCGGAAAGCCTTTCAACGGCATTTCCATGTTCGACTGGCCCGAAGCGAACCAAACATCGCCGATCATGACGTCATCGATCGTGATGTCGTTCGAGCCTTTCACATTCACGGTGAACGGCCCAGCGGCGGCATGAGCCGGCAGATATAAACTCCATCTGCCAAGCTTGTCCGCTGCCGACCCGGCGCTCTGTCCATCGAGGGTAACGGTCACTTTTTCGCCAGGATCTGCCCATCCCCAGAAATGGAGCGGACGATCCCGCTGCAGTACCATGTGGCTGCTTAGAATTTTGGGTAGGCGCACCTCGGCGCTTGCTCCGAGATTGCTCAGCAACGCCGCCGCCATCAAGCTCACGATTTTCTTCATCGTGCCTGATCATATCGCTACGCTTGCTGAAGAAAGTGCGATTTGCGGAGCGTTTTGAATCGGATATGCTTGAGCGAACAGGCCTCGAGCATGGATTTACTTCGAAAGAGTTCGTTTCGATGGTGGATCGTTGTTGCACTTGTCGCACTACTGTGTGGCGGGCTGCTTCTCGTCGCTGGTAATCCTCCTGCACTGCCGGCTGCGGTTTTTATTTTCCTGGCTTGGCTGATTGTCGTCGTCTGGTCAAATCCCGAGCTTAGATCCGTAAGCGTAACCAGTCCCGCTAGAGAGCTAGGACCGGCCCGCGCGCCTCCCGCCTTCTCCTTCTAATCGCGCAAGCAAAAGGCCACGGACACCCAGCGGGGAATCGTGTGCCTGAACGGTCAACTTAACGAACCGGTTGTTCTGGGATTCAGAGGAGAATCCATGTCTTGATGTGGCGAGTACGGGCACTGTTATTAGGGATGTTTCTTGTCGGCGGCGCGTTGGTTGGCATGCCGATCCGGCCCGAGGAAATCGAGGCTCACATGCGAAACATGATCGAGGCAGAAATCGTGCAGATTCTGGAAGATGAAACGCGACCTGCGGGGGATCCCCCGATTACGAGACCGGAGGCCCTGTTTCTGAGCCTTAGTGTGCAACTAAAGGACAGCCAGGACGAGCATAAGCCATCGCTCGAGGAATGTCTGTGGTTATTGGACGGGCTCGCAGTGAATCTGAGTATCCACATTTGTGCGGTGGAAATTTTTATTTTCCATTGATACCGAAATCGTACGGTGAAAGAAATATACGGCGTGCACCTTAAACTCAGTTCCGAAACTGGATGGGAACCAGATTCCTTTGTCCACGCGCGTATATTGCGTCGTGAAGCCAAGGCCTGGCAGGTCGGTCCCGAGCATCGTCCGCACGAAAAACGGCAGTTTGCGTGATAGTCGCGTATAAACCGTTGCCGGCTGAAATTCCTGCCGGTCAATTAGCGCTTCGCCCGCCCAACCGAGGTCTTTCCGGTTCTTTGGGCGAAAGCGAATGACATAGGCACGGCGTCCAGCTATAACGCGCTCACCATCGAGTTCGAAGTCCAAGTCTTTTTGCCCTTTGCTGGTCAGGGGAAACAGATTCTGTTCAATGCCGTCCCGTGAATCACTATGCGTGAAGTCATCGCGGAAACTCTTGACCAAGCCAGTATCGAGAGTCTCATCCTTCCCGCTTGGGTCTTTATCGAAATTGACAAAGCGGCCGTCATGCCACTATTTGACTCTGGTTGACACGAGCGTGCGTTCGGTGCTTTTCTCTTTTGGCACGATGACGTACTGCGTCTCCTGTTGGCAAATCACCTTGCCGTTGGCCCGGCGGCTGATGACCCGGATCTTCTGGTCGTATACAAAGTCGCTGCGTTCCTTTTGCAGCCGATCCTGATTTTCGGCGACGCGTCGCATAATCTCGGCCGCCGGCAGGGCTTCACCCGGGGCGGGATCCGCACAGAACACGACTCCTGACAGCAGAAACCCGATCGCGCAGCAGCGTTGAACGAGCATTCGTCTACAAATACGAAGGAATGACGGGCGGAGTTTCAGAAAAGCCGCCGCAGGTTCTTAGCCGATCTTATCTACGATCTGGTTTACCGCCCGGCGTGCTTCGAGAATAGACATGCGATGATCCATGATCCCGGCGAGATCGGAATTCGCAAACGCGATACGGCCATAAGGATTTTGGCGGATCACGTCGCCGGGCCCTGGTTTTCCGTCCTGGCCGAAGAAGAATCCGGGCTGCGGGCTCAGATAGGCATGGCCCCAGCGATTCAAGATGATACCCGCGATATCGCGGCTCGAGTCAAATCCCGCGCCGCCGAACAGCGCCGTGAATTGCTCGCGAATCTGGCGCTCGTAAGATCGAAACGGCGTCGAGAGCAGTTCGGCGCGTCCACCCGTGGTCTGCTCGGCCAGGCCGAGACCAGGCTTTGAGAACAGAATTTTCAAATTCAGCACGGCCGGCGAATCCGGATCGATGGTTGCGGGATCACTTCCAAACGTCGCGACTTTACGCATCGTCAGGTAATTGCCTATGCCTTCAAACCACTGGCACTCCGTCAAACCCAAGCGATACAGGAAACGCCAGTTGGTAACGGCCACGTTAGCCATCACGCAGGGCGCGCGATAAAACTGCGCATAGGCCTCGCGGCACACTGGCGGCAGATCGCGGACCACACGCTTGGTCGTCCAACTGCCGCCCGCCATGACAACCGTTTTTGCGCGGGCGCGGCAAAGCTTGTTGCCCTTGCTGTACAAGATCTCGACCGTGCGAGCGCGATTCGGTTCGCCGTCGTGCTTCACGGAGATTACGGTCGCACCCAGGCGAAGGCGTGCTGGCTGGCCGGCCCGGTCCAGAGCACTGAACTGAACTCTGCCGCGGCAGACCTCGGTCATCGAGGAGCCGCCTGCAATCGCGTCAGGGATCAATTGCTTGAGGATGTGCCGGGCAACGCCAGTATTGCCGCCGGGAAACATCTGCGCGCCCTGCTTGTAATCCCAGGGTAGGAGTACGTCCGCGGCATACTCACAATAGGCCGATAATACGTCGGCGCCTAAACCTGACCCGCCGCCCGTGATGGGCGAGAGGAAAGTGCGAATGGTTTCGACGCTTAAGCCATACGTCTCGATCAAATGATTCTCGAGCGTCATGCTATCCAAATGCCGCGAGGCGGCATCGCCGTGTTCCTTCGGCTGGAGGCGGTGGGTCGAAAAAGGCTTGCGGTCCGTGTCCCGCATGCTCAGCAGTTCGCGCTTTATGCGCTCCGTCAGCGGCGCGCCCGCGAGCCGTTTTCCCCAAGGGTCCTTCAGCCACAACCCTTCGGGATGGCCGAATTTCGCGCCGAAGAAGAAGGCGGAGGTGGGACCACCAACCGGATAGGGCGCGGTTTGAATCGTCAGTTCGGGACGAGTGCCCGCCCATTTCTGATACTGGAATTGCCGCCAATCGATACCGGCCGAATCGTAAAACTCGGCGAGGAACGTGCCTCCCAGTGGAGGAAAACAGGCAGCCGACCCTTGATGCGCCATCAATCTTTGGCCATTGACGAGAAACTCGTTGCGCTTGGCTTCACCGCCGAAGATCGGGTGGTTATCGATAACCAGACAAGCGGGCGGCCGCGCGTTCCGAGAAGCACTTCGCTCGAGGAAGAGCGCGGCGGCGAGGCCGCTGATGCCTCCGCCAACCACGACGCAATCAAATTCTTCCCCAGTTTCGATTGTTTCGTGAGGCGCCTTGTCCCAAACCCGGTCGCGAATCTTATGGCCCGCGGTCATTACTTCATAGGTGTTGCCGTTGGACGCCGCATAATCGCCAATGCCCCCGAAGCCCGTCCAGTCTTCCTCAGCGAGAAGATCCAGCGGCGCAACGGAATTCAGCAGCAGGCTGCCGGCGGCGATTAGCGTCGAGTTCAACAAGTCGCGCCGCTCGATGGGAGCGTTCATTCCCAAAGCGTCGTCGCCGTGTTTTTTGGAAGCCATTCAGCACCATCATCCTACCGACCCGCTTAGCCAGCGAGGCTCGAGTAGATCAGCGCACCAGTTAGAACGATCATTGTAATGGCAGTGGTCCAGGCGATCCAGTTTTGCCAAGGCTTGTTCTTAAAGCTGCCCATGAGGCGCGGCCGATTCACCAACAGGACCATGTAGACCAGCACGAATGGAAGCAGAATGCCATTGGCTACCTGTGAAAAAAGGATGAACTGAAGAAGAGGAAGATGCGGTATGAGAACTACGGACGCGCCGCCGCCGATCAATAGCGTATACAGCCAATAGAAAATCGGCGCCTCCTTGAAGCGCTTGTCGATCCCGGACTCGAAACCGAGTCCTTCGCAGATGTTATAGGAAGTGGCTAGCGGCAGGATGGCCGCGGAAAGCAGCGAAGCGTTAACCAGTCCGACGGCAAACAGCAGAGCGGCAAATTTTCCGGCAAAGGGCTTGAGGGCCGCCGCCGCTTGACCGACGTCGGTGATTTCGTGATGATTGGAATGAAAGATGGTCGCGCCGCAGGCAACCACAATGAAGAACGCTATGACGTCAGTAACGATACAGCCCGCGATGACATCGAGCCGGCACAATCCATAATGCCGGGTGTCGACACCCTTCTCTACCACCGACGCTTGGAGATAAAACTGCATCCAGGGAGTAATGGTGGTGCCGATCAGACCGACGATCATCACCAGGTAGGCGGGATCGCCGCTAAACGTAGGCACAAATGTTTGTTTGATCGCCAAGTCCCAATCGGGTTTGGCCAGGAACGCCGAAATCGGATAAGTAAAGTAGATGAGCGAGGCGAAGATCAGAATGCGCTCGACTGGTTTGTAGCGGCCGCGGACGATTAGCGTCCAGACGAGAACGGCGCCCGCGGGAACCACGATGTACTTGCTGACGCCGAAAATGGCCATGCCCGAAGCGAGTCCAGCAAATTCGGCGATGATGTTGCCGAAGTCGGCCAAGCCCAGCACCAGCATGGTGAAGAAGGTGGCGCGCAGGCCGAATTCTTCGCGAATCAAATCGGACAAGCCTTTGCCCGTAACGGCTCCCATGCGCGCGGCCATCTCCTGCACCACAATCAGCGCGATGGTGGTGGGAATCAGGGTCCACAGCAATTGATAACCAAATTGCGCGCCGGCCTGCGAATAGGTGAGAATGCCACCGGGGTCGTTGTCGACGTTGGCGGTGATAAATCCAGGGCCCAGAACCGCCAGGAAGGCGATCAGACGAGCGCTGATAAGTGTGAACGGTGATCTCCTACGTATAGCGGTTTGAGTCATGTTCTTTTCGAAAGGCGCCTGGCTCCCGCCTCAGTTCGCGGGAGAGCGACTGGCGGAGACCTGGCTCGGCCTGCTGTATTGATTGAGCCAGTCGATGACGGTTGCATACCAGAACTGGCTGTTCTGCGGCTTTAAGATCCAGTGTCCCTCATCGGGGAACTGCACCAGCTTGGACGGCACCTTCATCTGCTGCAATGCGGAAAAGAGTTGCTGGCTTTGTCCCATCGGCACGCGGTAATCTATTTCGCCTTGCGTGACTAAAGTCGGCGTCTTGAAATTCTTAACAAAGGAACTCGGCGACCACTTCTCATATAAGTCCGGATTCTCCCAAGGCAGCCCCCTGAATTCCCATTTAGGAAACCACAGTTCGTCGGTCGTCCCGGCTTCGCTCCTTAGATCGTAAACGCCGGCGTGCGAAACGAGCGCTTTAAACCGGTCCGTGTGACCGAGTATCCAGTCGATCAGGTAACCGCCATAAGACCCGCCCGCAGCCACCATCCGATCGCGATCGACATAGGGTAAGTTCGCGACGTAATCGACAGTAGCCATGACATCGGCATAGGCGCGGCCTCCCCAATCGGCGTTAACTGCATTGGTAAAAAGCTGTCCGTAACCAATCGAGCCATGCGGGTTGGGAAGCACGACCAGGTATCCGGCCCCGGCGAATACCTGGGCGTTCCAGCGATAGCTCCAGGATTCGCCCCAATCTCCTTCAGGCCCTCCATGAAGCGCGAACAACACAGGATATTTCTTTGCCGGATTGAAGCCGGGTGGTTTGATGATGAAGCTTTCGATCTTTGCGCCGTCGGCTCCATCTGCGGTGATCTTCTCCAAAGGAGTCAATTGATAGTTGTTGAGGATGCCATCGTTGAGATGCGTTAGCGGCACGCCGCTGCCGCCCTTGGAACTGGCCTTGTTGATCTCGATCGGGGCGGAGCCGCTCTGCTCGGCGTAGATCATAATTCTGTCGTGAGGCGTGAATTGCATCGATCCGATCGAGGTTGGCCCTTGAGCGATTGTACGGATGGCGCCACCGTTAGCGCCGATCATGAGCAGCGGGTTGGTTCCGTGCTCATCGATGGTGAAAAACAATCGCATTGAGTCGGAAGACCAGGTGTACGATTCAACCCAACGGTCAAGCGACTCAGTAAGAATGTTGGGCCTGCCCGATTGCACGTCAAGAACGGCGAGGCGCCATTGATCGCTTTCGTAGCCGCTCCGAAGTTGCGTGCGATATGCAATGTATTTTCCATCCGGCGAATAAAGAGGCCCTTCGTCAGCGCCCGGGTTGGTGGTGATCCTGCGGGCTTGTCCGCCCGCGCAGGGGACTGTGAAGATATCGGAATTTGTGCTGGTAGAGGGGTCGGGATCCGTATTGGCGACAAACGTGAGCTGGACGCTATCAGGTGAAAACACATATTGCTCCGGCCCGTCCAGAGCAAACGGCGGAGTGTTGAGATTACCCGGCGTCAGATCGCGAACCGTCGATGTGCCGTTCAGGGTCTGGATCAAGATGTGATGGCGGCGTTGACCTTGATACTCCGTCCAATGCCGATACAGCAGCGAAGTGAATATCCGCGCTTTCATTTTCCCGGCAGCCTCTTTTTCCAGATTGCTGCGGTTGCAGGCAGCATCGTAACCGACGCCCGGCGCTGCGCTTGCCGGCGAGCAGGCCGGGTAAACATCGCTGGTGAAGGCGATCAGATTGCCATCCGGCGAAATCGACAGGCCATCGGCGCCCGTGGGTATGTTCGTGATCGGCTTGGCGTCGGTACCGTCCGCATTCATAGACCAGACTTCGGGTGTATTGAAGGGAGGGGTATTGGGGCGGTCGGAAATGTAGAAAATACGCTTGGAATCCGGTGACCAACGAGGCCGAGTGTTGGAAGTTCCGTTGCTCGTGATGCGTACCGGCGGTCCGCCTGCCACTGGAACGACATAGATATGAGTTAGTTTTGTGTTGTTGGCCAGATCAACGGTCTGGACAGTAAATGCCACCGAGTTTCCGTCGGGTGACAATTGAGGATCGTCAATGCGTGCGAGCCTCATCATGGCGTCGAAGGTGAATGGCGCCTTCGCCGCCCATGTGGAGACACTGGCAAAGCCGAGCAAAAACGCCCACAGGGCGGCGTTGCGCATGAACAATATTGTATAGGCCGGTCTAGCGGCGCTTCCCTCTGAATGCAGGATGGTGTTGAACCTTGCCGAACGACAGAATCGAGCGACAACTGGAAGAGTTAAAAAAGCTGCGGGCGGCTGGCGCTAGCGAGGAAACGGCGGCGGCGCTGGGGAAGGCGCTGGCCGATCGCGTGAACGTTGTTGCCGCCAAGGCCGCGGCAATTGTCGCCGAATTACAGCTTCAAACGCTCATTCCAGACCTTCGCAAAGCATTCGCGCGGCTGTTCGAGAAGCCAACGCAAGCCGATCCGCAATGCTGGGGCAAGAATGCCATCGCCAAAGCTTTGAAGGATCTGGGTCACGCCGAGTCGAAACCTTTCCTGCGGGGCCTGCAGCACGTGCAAATGGAGCCGGTATGGAATGGGCAGGAGGATACGGCGGCGGTCTTACGGGGAACGTGCGCCATGGCTCTCGTGCAGTGCACCGACATCACGCGGGATGAAATCATTCTGCAGTTGATAGAGGCGTTGACGGAGGAGAAGTCAACCGTGCGGGCTGATGCGGCGCGGGCGATCGAACAGATGGACGGCCGAGAGGCCGTTTGGCTTCTTCGATTGAAGGCGCGCGTGGGTGATCGCGAACCGCCCGTAACCGGGCAGGTGCTGGAGTCGCTGTTACACCTTCAGGGACAAGCGGCCGTGCTGTTTGTCGAGAGGTTCCTCGAGGATAAGGAAGAAGAGGTTCGCGAAGAAGCGGCGTTGGCGCTTGGCGGCTCTCGCTTGCCACAAGCGATCGAAGCGCTGAAAGGAGCTTGGATCAAGCAGCGCGGAAGGATGCTGGGACCGATTTTGCTGCGCGCCATTAGCGCATCGTGGCAAGATGCAGCCATCGAGTTCCTGCTGAAGCTTGTTCGCGAAGGAAGCCGGCGGGAAGCCGAAGACGCGTTGCGGGCGCTCGAATTGCATCGCGATTCGGAAGAGCTTTCGAAACGGATTGCCGAAGCGGCAGCGGACCGAGGCAACACCGGGACGCCTTGCTAGGATTACAGGAAAGAGCTATTTCGAAAAGACTCTCGTCAGGGCTCTTCCTCTCCATGATTCGACCCTACCGCGGAGTGATGCCGCGTATTGCAGACTCCGCTTACATCGACTGCAGCGCGCAGGTGATTGGCGATGTGGTCATCGGCGAGCGATCGAGCGTTTGGCTGAATGTAGCGATTCGCGGCGACGTGAACTATATCCGCGTCGGCGATGAGACTAGCATTCAGGACAATTGTGTTTTGCATGTGGACCATGACATCTTCCCATGCATCGTAGGCAATCGCGTGACGGTCGGGCACAGCGTAGTTTTACATGGCTGCGAAGTGGCGGACGACGCCCTGATCGGCATTGGGGCGGTAATACTGAACGGCGCGAAAATCGGGTCCGGCGCGGTGATTGCGGCTGGCGCTTTGGTGCCGGAAGGGATGGAGATCCCCACCAACATGCTAGCGATGGGCACGCCTGCCAAAGTGCGCCGGGAAGTGAGCGCCGAAGAACAACGGCGTTTTCGCCGGAACTGCGAAAACTATGTCCAAATCACCGCTATTTATAAGGAAGAGCAATCGTGATCCACAGCGTGAAAGGAATGCGCGACATTCTACCGCCTTCGAGCGGAGCGTGGAACCATGTGGAAGCGGCCGCGCGTCGCATCTTCGCGCGATTCAACTATCGCGAGATTCGGACGCCGCTTCTTGAAGAAACCGCGCTGTTCGCGCGCGGCGTTGGCGAAGAGACCGACATTGTCAGGAAAGAGATGTACACCTTCGAGGACCGCGATGGCACTTCTTTAACTTTGCGGCCTGAGAACACGGCCTCGGTGTTACGCTCCTATATCGAGCATCGCCTGGATCAGCAGCCGGGCGTGCAGAAGCTCTATTACGTTGGCCCGATGTTCCGGCGGGAACGGCCGCAAAAAGGGCGTTACCGGCAGTTCTATCAGATTGGCGCGGAGGCGATTGGCGGAGATTCGCCGGCTGTCGACGCCGAGGTGATCGAAATGGTAATTGCCATTCTGCATGAAGTGGGCGTTGCCGGTTTCGAATTGCTGATCAATTCGGTCGGCTCGAAGGAATCGCGCGCGCGATATAACAAGGCGCTGGCTGCGGAGTTGAAAGAAGTAGCGCCCAAAATGTGCGAGGATTGCCGCCGCCGGGCAGAGACGAATCCACTGCGCGTGCTTGATTGCAAAGTGCCGGAAGACCAGCCGATCATCGAGCGGCTGCCGTCGATTCTGAATTTTCTGAACGACGAAGACCGCGAGCATTTTCGACGAGTGCGCGAATTTCTGGACGACCGGCAAATTCTTTACACAGTGAAACCCCGCCTGGTGCGTGGGCTCGATTACTACGCTCGCACGACGTTCGAGATTACGCACGGCTCGCTAGGAGCGCAGAACGCGATTCTCGGCGGAGGACGGTATGACGGATTGGCGGAGACGCTAGGATCGAAAGTGCCAGCGCCCGGGATTGGGTTTTCGATCGGAGAAGACCGGCTGGTGATGACGGTAGAAGAGAGCGCCGCGGTCAGGCCAAGCGGACTGGATCTTTATATTGCGCCCATGGGAGACACGGCCCTCCGGCACTGCGCGATATTGGCGGGAGAGATTCGGAAGCTGGACATATCGGTCGAGATTGGAACGGATCGCAAGTTGAAACGCATGCTGGAGCTAGCCGACAAGCAGGAGGCCCGCTACACGCTGATCGTAGGCGACAATGAGATTGTCTCCAAGGCATACACGTTGAAAGAAATGGCGTCGGGCGAGCAGCACACCTTGACGCGTGAGGGGCTGCTCGATCGTCTGCGCGGCTCTCGCTAACCAATTAACAAATGGCAGAAGTGAAATTAGATTTTTTAGGCGATTTGCGCCGCACGCACAGTTGCGGAGAACTGCGGGCAAGCGATACGGGTAAGCGCGCCATACTTATGGGCTGGGTTCACCGGCGCCGCGATCTGGGCGGTTTGATTTTCATTCACCTGCGCGATCGCGATGGCATTACGCAGTTGGTTTTCGATGAAAGCAAGAATCCCGAAGCGCACCGGCGGGCGCAAGAACTGAGCTCTGAATTTGTGATTGCGGCCGAAGGAGAGACCGAGCAGCGCTCGAGCGACACGGTGAACCCGAATATCGCAACCGGCGAAGTGGAGGTGGCGGTGGCGAAGCTCTGGATTTTAAACGAATCGCGTACGCCGCCTTTTCCGGTGGAAGACAACGTCGACGTCAAGGAAGACGTTCGCCTTAAATACCGCTTCGTGGACTTGCGGCGGCCGCACATGCAGCGGAACATCATCATGCGGTCGAAAGTTACGCTCGCCATACGGCAGGCGCTTTATGCGCAAGGCTTTTTGGAAATCGAGACGCCCTTCATGACGCGCTCCACGCCCGAAGGCGCGCGCGACTATCTTGTTCCCAGCCGCGTTCAGCCGGGAAGCTTTTATGCTTTACCCCAATCGCCACAGATCTTTAAGCAGTTGCTGATGGTGAGCGGCTACGAGCGCTACTTCCAGATTGTGCGCTGTTTCCGCGATGAGGATTTGCGGGCCGACCGGCAGCCTGAGTTCACGCAGATTGACGTTGAGATGTCGTTCCCGCAGGAAGAGCAAGTCTACGACGTAATCGAAGCGCTCATTCAGGGCGTTTGCGAAGCAGCCGGGAAGCCGATCGGGAGCATTCCGCGCATCACCCATGCCGAAGCTTTGCATTCGTACGGAAGCGACAAACCGGATCTGCGTATTCCGCCCTTTCATTGCGTGGAAGATTTATTTTCGGGCACAGGGCTTATGGCGGACGGTTTGCCGCTGGTGGCGATTCACATCCCAAAGACCGGCCCGTTAAGCCGCAAGGAGCGCGACGAAATCAAAGCGTTTGGCCAAACGCGAGGTTTACGCGTGTTCGACGATTTGAAGCGGCTGGAGCGCGATTACCCGATAGCGATTGCGAAAGTGCGGGAGCGCGTGAACCCGGCCGAAGACGATCTTCTGATGCTGGCCGGACCGGTCAACGAGCAACAAGGTGCGCTGGCCGAGCGGGCGGCGCTGCAGGCGTGCGGACAACTGCAGATGTTTCTCGCGCAACGGTACAATGACCGGCACCGGCTGCTTGATCCCGAAATTCTTAAGTTTTTGTGGGTCGTCGAGTTTCCGATGTTCGAGTGGGATGAAGGAGAGCGCCGCTGGAATGCGGCTCATCATCCCTTTACTTCGGTTCACGACGGCGATTTTGACAAGCTCACGACCGATCCAGCCCACTGCCGGGCGAAGTCGTACGACCTGGTGTTGAATGGAGTGGAACTGGGATCCGGCTCCATCCGTATTCACCGGCGCGATGTGCAGACCAAGGTTTTCGCCGCGCTCGGCTTCAGTGAAGAAGAAGCAAAACGCCGTTTTGGCTTCCTACTGGAAGCGCTGGAGTATGGTGCTCCTCCCCACGGCGGCATCGCATTGGGTCTTGACCGGCTAGTGATGCTGCTGGCAGGTGAGCAATCGATCCGTGAAGTGATTCCCTTCCCCAAGACGGCTCGGGGAACCGATTTGATGTGTGAAGCGCCATCGCCGGTACCGGAGCGCCAGCTTCGCGAGTTGGGGATCCGCCTGATCGCACCACAGTAAGGCCGAAACCGGTGGGATACTGGTCTCATATGGCGGCCGGAACACTGATCCCGGTGAAAGAGTACCTGAGAACTGTGTATCGCCCGGATTGCTGTGCATCGAGATCCTTTCGCCAGAAGACGGGGTGGTCGATCCCGCGGACAAGACGACCTGGATTTACCTCAAGGGCGGAATGCAAGAGGCCAACGGCGAGTCGGTAACGCTCGCCGGCACGTCGAGCGAGATTCCGTTTTTCGAGATCTTCGACTAGCGCCCGCGAGGGTCAAGCCTTCGCTGGCTTATCGACGGCCTTAAAATTCTTCTCGTCCCAGTATTTAACGCGCCCTTCGCGATACGAATCGACCGCCAGGCTGATCAGCACTTGCGCATGCGCAGCCGTCTCGACATCGAGGTGAGGTTTTTCGCGTGTACGCATGCACTGCAGGAAGTTGCCAATGTGAGCCTGCATCATGTCGTATTGCTCCACCGGAATCTTAAACTCGTCGCGGCCAAATTTGTAGCCGGGGAAGGTGCCGCGGGTTTTATCAGCCAAACGAACAATTTCGGGGCGGATGGTAATGTCCGGCGTCGAACCTTCAAAACGGCCATGCTCCACCATAATGATGGTCCCTTCGTGGCCGCGGATCAGGCCGGGGATGTGCTGCGAATTTGCCATCGAAGAGCTCAAGACCAGCGAATGCCCTTCGGGATATTCAGCAACCAGATGGAAGGTATCGGGAACTTCGCGTTCGTCCTTAAATGCGTAGATGCCGCCGGACGCATTGACCTTGCTAGGATATTGCGGCTTATCCCAACAAATGTTTAGCGGCGCCACGACGTGGAAAAACAGATCGGTAGCAATGCCGCCCGAATAATCCCAATATTTGCGGAAACGGAAAAACCGGTCGGCATCGTACGGCCGCTTAGGCGCTGGCCCAAGCCACATGGCCCAGTCGATGTGATTGTCGCCCTTGCCGTCCGGGCCGGCGTCGGCGTCGATGGGATAATTCCATTCGCCTTCGATCGAATTGCGGTGATAAGACCCCTGGCTCATGATCATCTTGCCGATCATGCCGTCGGCGATCGCTTTCTTCGCCTTCCACCACTGATCGGCCGAGGTAGTTTGGGAGCCGACCTGCAGCACCCGCTTGCTCTCACGGACCGTATCCATCAGCTCCGCGGCTTCCTTGATGGTGTGGCACATGGGCTTTTCAAGGTAGACGTCTTTGCCTTGATCCATGGCGTCGAGCGCAACGCGTGCGTGCCAATGGTCCGGGGTGGCTACGATGACAGCGTCGATTTCGGGCAGCGCGAGCAACTCGCGATAGTCGGTGAATCCCTTTGCGTTGTAGCGTTCGGCCTGAATCCGTTTGCGTTTTTCGTAGGGGTCGCAAACCGCCGCAATCTGGCAGGCGTTGTTGTTGTTCTTTGCGTATTTAGTGAAGGTCGCCGCGTCGGACGAGCCGCGGCCGCCGCAGCCAATCAGTCCGATGTTGATGCGATCGTTGGCGCCGATTACACGTGCCGGGTTCATCTTGTTATTTGCCTTGGCGAACGCGCCAGCGGCGAGAGCAACACCGGCACTCAAGCCACCGGTACGCCTGAGAAAGTCCCGACGGTCGAAATGATCAGCAGACATGTGTTTTCCTTTCCAATTCCCTCAACAAGTTTACTGCAATTAATACTTTACCGGCGGCACCTGCGATCCTGACAAAGAGGCGAATGCCCGAGACTTCCGTTGAGCGTTCTTCCCGAGCCGCTTTCCGCTATCCGAACTTCCGTTACTATCTGTTGGCCCGTCTGCTCACCACGATTTCCTCGGAGATGCAGTCGGTGGCAGTAGGCTGGCAAGTCTATGCGATAACCCACCGGCCCCTCGATCTTGGCCTTATGGGGTTGGCGCAATTCCTTCCGGGCGTTTGCCTGTTCCTGGCCGCCGGGCACATAGCGGACCGGGTAGCGCGCCAGCGCATTTTGCAGACCTGTCTCGTTGGATTCTCTATCTGCTCCTCTCTGTTGCTGTTGTTCACGCTCAATCGCGCAGCGTTTGGCCATGTTTCCGTCTATCCGATTTATGCGGTAATGCTTTTAAACGGAACCGTGCGGGCCTTCAACGCGCCGGCGAGCCAGGCCTTTCTGCCGTTGTTGGTTCCGCGCGAAGTCTTCCCGAACGCCGTCGCCTGGACTTCTTCCGTTTTCCAGACCGCCGCGATTGCGGGACCGATGCTGGGCGGTATTCTTTATGGCGTGACCGGCAGTCCGGTGATGGTCTACCTGTTGGCCGGCGTTGCGTATCTCGGCGGTTTTTTTCTGATTTCCGGTCTACGGCTTGTAGTTCACGAACGCCCCAAAACGGCCGCGTCCCTTGGTATCGTGCTAAACGGTCTGAAGTACATCTGGGCCAACAAGCTCGTTCTGGGCGCGATTTCGCTCGATCTGTTTGCGGTGCTCCTCGGCGGGGCAGTGGCATTGCTGCCTGTCTACGCACGCGAGATACTTGGAGTAGGGGCGACGGGACTCGGCGTCCTACGCAGCGCACCCGGAGTCGGCGCGGTCCTAACCAGTCTTGCCATTGCGCACTGGCCATTAAAGAGGCGGGCGGGGTTAGCTATGCTTTGGTGCGTCTTCGGATTCGGGGTTTTCACGATCGCTTTCGGCCTATCGCGCAGCTTGGCTTTCTCGCTTATCATGTTGCTCCTGATTGGCGCGTCGGACATCATCAGCGTAATCGTGCGCTCGACCATGATTCAACTCGGCACACCGGACGCGATGCGCGGCCGCGTGAGCGCGGTGAACATGGTATTCGTCGGCGCCTCGAACGAAGTGGGCCAGTTTGAGTCGGGCCTGACAGCCCAGTGGTTCGGAGCGGTTCCAGCCGTGGTCTTGGGAGGTATTGGAACGATATTAATCGTCGCAGCGTGGGCTTGTCTCTTTCCCAGCCTCAGAAGCTTGGATCGTCTGGTTGCCGACAAGGGCGCTTCCGTTGAGGAGTAAACGCCTGGTAAGCTCAGTCTGCATGCAAGGCGGTATTTCCAGCCCGGGCGTCCGCCGATGGGTTCACCTATGCATTTTGGCGTCTCTTCTGGGAGCGGCGATTGGAACGCTGTCTGGCGCCATCGATGTAAGCGCGCTTCCGAAACCAAGCGGCTACGTCAGCGATCTGGCGCATGTGGTCGACTCTGCGGACCAGCAGCGACTGGAGGCTTTGTGCACGAGAGTGGAGCAGCAGCTCGGTGTCCAGTTCGCACTGGTTACGATCGCCACTTTGGGCGATGAGCCGCCGCGAGACTTCGCGCTCGATCTATCCCGTGAATGGGGCGTTGGCGATAAGAAGAGCAATCAAGGCGTGCTGCTGCTGCTGGTGATCAAGGATCGCAAGAGCGACATTGAAACCGGCCGCGGCATCGAACCCTACCTCACAGACGGATTCTCAGGCAGCATATTGCGCTCGATGCGGCCTCAGTTGCGGGATGGAAATTATGGCGCCGCACTGCTCACCGGCGCCGGCCAGATGGCCGCGCAAATCGCTCAGGGTAAAGGAATCGCCTTTACTTCCGGCGCTCCGCAGGCACCGCCGCAAGCGGCCGATCACAACATCGGCATCCCCGGGCCGCTCATCATTCTAGGCATCGTATTGTTACTTTTCCTACTGGGCGGCAGGCGTGGGGGCGGTCGAGGTGGAGGTGGCTTCCTGACCGGCATTCTGCTGGGCAGCCTGTTCGGCGGAGGCGGCCGGGGCGGGGGTGGTTGGGGCGGTGGCGGCTTTGGCGGTGGTTCGGGCGGAGGGGGAGGCTTTGGCGGTTTCGGCGGCGGCGATTTCGGCGGAGGGGGCGCCAGCAGTGACTGGTAACGTCAGAAGTTTAAGGAGGCGGCTTGGAAGAAAAGCTCGCAACTCTGATTGACCGGCTCAAGTCGGCATTCGGTGACCGGCTTGTTTCGGCCATTCTTTATGGCTCGGCGGCGGCGGGCGATTGGCACCAGCGCCGTTCCGACCTGAATGTCTTGTGCGTGCTAAGCCGTTTGTCGCCCGAGGAACTGGCTAAGTCGGAGCCGCTCTTCCGTTGGTGGCGCGAGCAGGGCAACCCGCCACCCCTGCTGCTGACGAGCGAGGAAATCGCTACCTCCAGCGATTGTTTCCCAATGGAATTTCACGATATGCAGGAGCATCGCCGGTTGCTCTTTGGAGCGGACGTGATTCGAGACGTCACGGTCGAAGACTCGTTTTACCGTGCGCAGGTAGAGTGCGAGCTTCGGAGCAAGCAAATTCGTCTTCGCCAGCAAGCCGCCGAACTCCTGTCGAAGCCCGAGCGATTGGTCAAGCTGCTGACGGATTCGGTTTCGACGTTCTGTGTTTTGGGACGTCACGCGCTGATCTTGAGCGGCAACCAGCCGCGCTGGAAGAAAAGCGAAATTTTGGGCGCGATGAAAGAGACGCTCGGCCTGCCCGTGCGTACCTTCAATGAGATACTGGCGATTCGTGAGTCGGGCAAACAGCCTTCGGCAGCTAACTGCGCACCGCTGCTCGAAAGCTATTTGATGGAGATCGACGCACTGGTTCGTTTTGTGGACGCGTTAGCAAAATAGTATGGTTGATTCTGATTCGACGTTCTTAGCTAAAGAGGGAGCAAGGAAAACATGAAGGGCGCACTGGTTGTCGTGGTCATTGTAGTGCTGGTGGCTTTGGTGGTCGGCGGGCAGTTGATCAGCTCACGTAATCAACTGGTGACGGAGAAGAACGAGATTGACGGACGCTGGGCGCAGGTGGATAACGATATGAAACGCCGCGCCGATCTCATTCCGAACCTCGTCGAAACGGTCAAAGGCTTCGCCAAACAGGAACAGACTGTTATCGGCGAGGTCACCAACGCCCGGGCGGCATTACTCGGCGCGCACACTAAGACAGATGAAATCAACGCCAATAGCCAACTGAGCGGGGCGCTGGGCCGGCTGCTTGTGTTGCAAGAAAACTACCCTCAGCTCAAATCAAATGAAAACTTCCTGCGCTTGCAGGACGAATTGGCCGGCACGGAAAATCGAATTGCCGTCTCGCGCCGGGATTACAACGAGGCGATCAAGAAGTACAACACCGACGTCGAGCTGTTTCCGAAAAACATCGCCGCCTCGATCTTCGGCTTCAGCCGGGATGACGCCTACTTCAAAACAACCGAAGAAGAAAAGAAGGTGCCGCAAGTCAAATTTTAGCGGCGGCAAAGGCTACTCGTTCTCCTCGGCGGGCTCGCCCCAGTCTTCCACCCGTCGGCTGTAGCGCTTCAAGACCGCGAGCGCACCGCCGCTGCTAAAGCCCGCGGTTCGCAATCTTCGGTAAGCCGCCGCTAGGTTTTTGTCTTCCTTTAGGAACTGGCTCAGATCGACGGCGCGATATTTCCGGCTTAAGAACTGCTCGATCAATTGCTGCTCATCGGTCTCTGCAAAGGCCCGGTTCACGGCTCCTTCGGCGACCGCGGGAGCGACTCGCTTGGCGCGCAAATCCCGCAGGATACGGAACCTTCCGAACCCGCTGTTTTGCAGCCGGGCGGCGGCAAAGGCTTCGGAAAATTTGCGGTCGTCGTCGAGACCATAGTCGCGGAGCTTGGTGATGACGGCCTGTAGAGTGCCCGGCGAATCCGCCCGTTTCAAGAGCTTCTGCCTGATCTCGCCCGACGAATACGCGCGCTGGCTCAAGATCCGCAAAGCATACTCCCAGAGCGAGTTTTGATCCAAGGCGGGCTTCGTCCGGGCGCCTGTCTTCCGAAACGTTTGCTTCTGTGTCATGCTCTACAAGATGTAAACTGCAATTTAAGCGGTATTAGACAATAAAGACAAGGAGATTCTCATGGAGGAAAAAAACGGCTTCGGTTATTTCCTGTTAGGGCTAGGCATCGGCGTGGCGGCCGGGATTCTGTTCGCCCCCAGGCCGGGTGAAGAAACGCGCCAGCTTCTCGCCGACAAGGCAGGCGAAGGCGCAGATTACTTGAGGAACCGCGCCCAGGACAGTTCGGAGTACGTCAAACAGCGCGGCGATGATCTCAAGCAGTCGGCAACCGATCTGTATGAAAAGGGCCGCTCCACGGTCATTCGGCAGAAGGAGACTTTGAACGCGGCCGTCGAAGCCGGGAAGCAGGCGTACCGCGATGCCGTCGGCGATGTCAAAGCCGCGGGAGCAGGTAATTCCGGGGAGGGCGTTTAGACGAAGAAATGGGCTTCTAGCGATGGGAAGCCATTCAGATAGAACGCTCCAATGGATCAAAATACCCTTCTGACCATTTTCGTAGGCGTAGCCGCGGTAGCGCTACTGGGACAGGCGGTAGCGCTCGTGGGATTGTTGTTTGTGGCTCGCGATATCAAGGGGAAAGTATTTGCATCCTGGCCGCAAATCGAGAATATAATTGCCATCTCCAAGCGTTCGGCAGAACAAGTGGAGAAGCATATCGGAAAAATCGGCGCCTCGAGCACAGCGATATTGGACCTCACAAAGCAGCAACTGGTGAAGGTAGACGAGTTGCTGAGTGACGCCAGCACGCGCGCAAAGGTGCAAATGGAACGCGCCGAGATGGTTCTTGACGACACCATGACGCGCGTACAGCAAACGGTGGGTGTTGTGCAGAACGGAGTGTTGCGTCCCGTCCGCGAAGTTCATGGAATTCTCAGTGGAATTCGCGCGATGCTAGCGCACATCGGTCGCAGGGGACGTCCCACCGTTGAGCACGTCACCTCCGACGAGGAAATGTTCATCTAAAGCTAAGCGCGGGCTGGATCAGACGGCCAGCCGCAGATGTTCGAGGTCGGGATGAAGCGCGAAGCGAGTGCTAACGGAAGTAATCGCCTCGCCCGTTTGGCGGACGCAGCTAATATCCCAGCCCGAGTGCCGACTCGCCAAGCGCAGATAGCCGATCTTGTTCGGGTCAATCTGCATGATCTGGCAGCAAGTCGCGTCCACGCTCGGCGGGTGCGCTCCAGCGACGATCACGCCGGTGTTTTTCGGCGACCCTAAGATGGGCCCGTTACCTTCCATCGCCTCGATGCCGTCTACCAAGCAGAACTGACGCGGGAACAGATTGTGTAGGTCGGCAATGCACTCGTCGATACCTGCCCAGTGAAGCAAATTCTTCGGCCAGCCATAGACACTGCCGGGGACGACACCAAACAGGTTTTTCATTGCCAGCGTAGCGCCTACCCAATGATGTGTCTTCATTTTGGGAAGGCTCACGAGCAAATCGCAGCCCAAGACCTTGTGCGGAAGGTAAAGGTCAGACAGAGTGGAGAAAGGACGAGCCAGTGTCACCCGGCTTACTTCATCGGTATTAAGGTCGGTGAATGTCTCTTCGAAATGGGGAACGGCGCTGAAAAAACCGGCGGCCTCCGCCATATCGAAGGTCATCCGCCGGTGGCCAGGACCTTCGGCGATGCCGACGCTGCGCGCATTTAGAGAACGGAATGCCTCGGCGGCGGCGGCAACGAAGACAGGATGCGTATTGATGGGCGCGTGCGGGCTGAATTCAACCAAATTGGGCTTGAGCAAAACCCGTTTGCCGGCTACGGACACCCGATGATCGAGCAGGATGCGGCGTATCCTATCGACCAGCTCCACGGAATAGGAATTTGCCCTAACAATGGACACCGGAAAAGAAGCCATGTGTCGCCCAGGCGCTCGCGACGCCTTCGAACAGGCCAATGCCAGGCCGAGGGATCCCAAGAAGAAATAGCGCCGGTTGACGGGCTCCATGATCTAAACTCTCAACAATCGGTTCTTGCCGTTCGCCGCAGCCAAAGCCAGGAGTCGAAGGGAAGTATCTCGAGTGGTATAGGTGCAGGTGGGAAATGCGGTCATGTCGATGGTTCGACCATGAGCCAGCAGACCCATCTGGAGCCAGCATCGACCCTCCGCCGACTCGGGATGCCCCAAGAACGCCTCGGCCAAGCGAAGGGCGGGTGCGAGATTTGGCGCGGGCGCACCCGCGAGAGCGAGCAGGGCGAGTCCCGTCATTTCGGGGTAAGAGGTAGCATTTTCGCTTCTGAATTTGGAGCCTCCATGGTTCCAGCCGCCATCGCAGCAGCGTCTTGAAAGCAGGTAGGCTTGGCCATCGCCCGCTAGTGCGGCGAGTTTTCGATTACCGGTCAGGCAGGCAGATTGAGAGAGCGCGAGAATGCTCATCGCGGTGGGAGCTACCCACCCGGCAGTGCCCGGAAACCACGGCGAGCTGCCAGGCATCTTGCTTGGGCTAATTCGAAGGACTCGGGACAAGAAATGTTGGAAGGCGGAGGTATCCGGGTAGACCAGTCGCGCTACCCAGCCAGCAGCTCGAAGTCTCCGGCTGTCGTGTTCACGAGCTTGCGCGAGGGCGAGAAGAGCCATGCTGGTTACCCAAGTGCTTGTTCGCACCGCGTCGTTCGGCGCCCAACCACCATCTGTCCGCTGGCGTTGGACCAGCCAAGAGAGTGCACGATCTCGTGCCTCTCCCGGTTGGTTATTTGATTCGAGCGCCAGTAGCGCCAGTGCCGTGGGTTCGGTCCACGAACTGCCTGCCCGAAATGGCCATCCGCCATCAGCATTCTGGGACGCCACGAGCTGCTGCTGAAGTTCATCCGCTTCAGCCATGACGGCCTGGGCTATGGGACGATCTTGCGGCTGCGCCGCCGCTTGAGATAGAGCACCAGGAGGACACCGGCACCCACCCAGACCATGCCTTGTACGACGATATCATTCATTTCATTTCTCCTTGTCTTGCAGTTCTTTCTTATCGAGGAATTGCGCCATCCGCTGAGTTACTCGCAACTTCCCACATAGGTCTCTTCGGCAGACTGAATCCAGTTCGTTAGGCTCGCTAGCCGCTAGGGTTGGTTGATCGAGCCCATATTGTGAATTAGCTGCAGGATGCCGCCACCCGCCGTGACCACCAAAAGCGAGGGCAGGCAGAAGAAAAAGATCGGGAATACTAGTTTGACTCCTACCTTCCCGGCGCGCTCCTCCGCTTCCTGACGCCGCCGGATTCGCAGGTAGTCAGATTGGGTACGCAGGGCGTCCGAGACACTGGTGCCAAAACGGTCGGTTTGGACCAGAATGGCGACCAGTTTCTTGACTTCTTCCTCTCCCACCCGGCGCGCAAAATTCCGCAAGGCCTCGATGCGGCTCTTGCCGGCCATAATCTCCATATTGACGAGGGTGAGTTCCTCGCTGACGGCCGGATGGACCGTCTTGAGCTCGCGGCTTACGTTCACTATGGCTTGATCGAGCCCACATCCAGACTCCGTACAGATCACCAGAAGATCCAAAACATCCGGAAGCGCCAGCCGGATGCCGTCATTGCGCCGGTCGATCAACCGGCCCAGGAACAAAGATGGTAGAAAATATCCGATTCCGCCGCCCGCCACCGGAAAGACGAGGCGAAGGATCGGGTTATCGATATGCGTCCGCAGGAAAAGAGCGAGGCCGACGAGCGCTACCGTCAGTACGATCCGCAGCCCATAATATACGCGCGCTGCCGATTCGCTCCGGATACCAGCCGCCACCAATTCTCTCTTGAGAACCGAGGCGTCCTGCGGAGACACCGGCAGTAGCCGGCCGATCGGCTCGAGTAGTTGACCGAAAGAAAATCCACGGTTCGATTTAGCCTTCCGCAGCGAGGACGAGATGGTATCGGAAGAGGAGGCGAGTTGATCCAGCAGCTTCGCCGGCTTTACGTAGTGGTGATAGCCGAAGGCGCTGACCGCGGCCGTAATGAGGCAAAACAGCACAACCGTGAGAGCAATGATCATTTGTTCAGACCTTGATGTTGATAATCTTCTTGATGACCAGATAGCCGACGATCTGCCCGCCGATAGCGCCGTAGATCATTATGCGGCCCACTTTGTCCGCCGCCAGATCGATAAGATATTGCGGCGATGTCGCCATCATGATCAACGTCACCACGAGCGGCATCACGACTAAGACCATGCCGGTGATCCGGCCATGGGCGCTCACCGCTTTCACCTGCCCCTTCAAGCGGAACCGTTCTCGAATGATAAGTGCGAGTTTGTTGAGTATCTCGCCCAGATTTCCTCCGGTCTCCTGTTGCAGCAGGACCGAGGAGACAAAGAAGCGAACGTCGACTAGCGGCACCAGCAGCAGGACTCTTTTTAGCGCGGCTTCTAAAGAGGAGCCCAACTGCAAATCGTTCGACACGCGCCGGAAAATGGAACCCAGCGGATCCGGTGAGTCGGCGGCCAGCATCTCGAGGGCAATCGAGAAGCCGTGGCCGGCCCGCATCGAGCGCGAAAGGAAATCCAAGGCTTCCGGAAGCTGTTTTTCGAAATCGGCGATATTCTTGGCGCGCTTTCGCAGGACCGTAATCAGTGGAATAGCCCCGGCTACGGCCCCCAATACACCCGCGCTCAACTGAGTCGAAACGAAGTGAAGCTTGAGCCCAAGTAGAAAGCCGCCGCTAAAGGTCAGGCAGGAAATCAGCAGCAGCTTACTTCCCGTCAGGTTCTGTCCGGACTGCTCGATGATCAGGTCCAGCCGCTTCATGAATTGAAAACGGCGAAGAAGCCTGGCTAGCCCGTCTTGGACGTCGGCCGGACGCAGGAAAGCCGTTCCTCGCGGCTCGGCCTGCGCGGTAGCCTCAGCGTTGCGCAGCATCGAGCGGATCTGCTGCTTCTGCTTCGACTTGAAGTATTTTCCCGAAAGCTGAACGCAGAGCAGGATGGTGCCGAAGACAACCAGGAAAACAATCAGGACGACGATCGCCATGTCCCCTCCTAGCCGACGTCAACCGTACTCTGAAAGCAGTGACTGGGAAGCTCAATGCCGGCGGCTTTGAGACGCTCGCTGAACTTGGGCCGGACGCCGGTAGGCTTGAACCGTCCTTTGACTTTGCCTTCGCCGGTCAAACCGATTCTTTCGAAGACGAAAATGTCTTGCGTGGTGACCAGCTCGCCTTCCATACCCAGGCACTCGGTGATGTACGTTACCTTTCTAGAGCCATCTCCCAAACGCGAAATCTGGATGAAGAGATCGACAGCGGAGGCGACCTGCTGGCGGATCGACCGCACATTGAGATTCGAACTCGCCATGCCGATCATCACTTCGAGGCGGCTGATGGCGTCCCGCGGGGTATTGGCGTGGATGGTGGTTAGAGATCCGTCGTGACCGGTATTCATGGCCTGCAGCATGTCGAGCGCTTCTTCACCGCGGACCTCACCGACGATGATCCGGTCCGGCCGCATACGCAGGGCGTTAATCAATAAGTGCCGCTGTGCGATGGCGCCCTTTCCTTCGAGATTGGCCGGCCGCGTTTCCAGACGCGCCACATGGGTCTGGCGAAGCTGCAGCTCGGCGGCATCTTCGATCGTGACAATGCGTTCGTGCGCCGGAATGAATCCGGAAAGCATGTTCAAGAACGTCGTCTTTCCGGCGCCGGTGCCGCCCGAGATGATGACGTTCAAGCGCGCCTTGACGCATGCTTTCACCATCTCAAGCATCCCTTCGGTCATGGTCAGGTTGCGCAACAAATCGGCGGGCTGTAGCGGGCTGCCCCCAAAGCGGCGGATCGATAGCAGCGGTCCATCAACCGCCAGCGGCGGAATGACCGCGTTCACGCGCGAGCCGTCCGGAAGCCGGGCGTCTACCATCGGCGACGATTCGTCGATGCGGCGGCCCACGCGGGACACGACCCGCTCAATGATGCGCATGAGATGCGCGTCGTCTTTAAACTCGATGTTGGTTCTTTCGAGCCGGCCTCCCCGCTCTACATAGATCAGCCGCGGAGTGGTCACGAGGATGTCGGAGACGGTGCTGTCCCGCAAGAGCGGCTCAAGGGGGCCCAGGCCGAACACTTCGTCGAGTACTTCCTCGATGAGCCGGTCCTTTTCAGTCAGGCTAAGCGGCGTTTTCTCTTCGTTAACCAGCTTGGCGACGGAGGGGCGGATCTCTTGCCGGATGCGGTCGCCCGGCATCGCATAGACGGCCTCGAGGTTGATCCGGTCCAGAAGCTTCTTGTGGATCGAAAACTTCAGCTCCTGATATTGGCTGGCGGAGATATCGCGTATCCCGCTGCCTCTAACCGGCTCCGGGGTTCGAATGTCGCTGCGTAACGTATCGTTTGCAAGCATGCTGCCTCTCTAGCCGAAAATCGCGAATTTCTTTTTGTTCTTCACCGGCGCAACGCCCGCGATCTTCGACGCCAGGAAACCGAAGTGCTGCGCCAGCCTGGTATTGGAATTCAGAAGATTGCCGCTCGAGTAAGACTGGTACAGACCCATGTAATCGTTGGGAAGAGCGGCATAGAGCGACCTGCCCAGGATCTTCTCCAACTCCTGCGTGCTGATATCCATCATTTTGGGCGTGCGATTGAGAACCAATTGCAGCTTCTCGCCTTGGTCGAACAGACCATGCACGATCGTCTTGAGACCGTGCAAGGCGACCACCTCGAGCGTCGAAACGAGTAGCAGTTGGTCTATCTCATCGAGCACCGCGGTGGCAATCGAATTCAAACTGCGCCCTAAGTCCAGGACCACCCAGTCGTGCTGAGTCCGCATAAACTCCAATACTTGTTTCAACTGGCTCTCGTCCGGGTGATCCCAGCGGGAGTAGGAGGCGGGCGCCGGAATGACCGACAGACCGGGACGATGCTCGACGATCAGGGCTTTCCACAAGCTTTCGTCCAGCCGCGAGAGATTTTTTATGGCGTCGAGGATGGAATAGGAGCTGGGCGTTTTCATCAGAAAACCGACCAGGCCGGAGGTGAGATCCAAGTCGGCCAGCAGAACGCTCTTGCGGGTCTGGTTTTGCAGCTCCCAGGCGACGTGACAAGCCAATGTCGTAGCGCCGCAACCGCCCTTCGCCGACAAAAAGCCGATGACTCTGCCACGCGTCGACGGCACCACGTCTGTTTCGGCGGAGTTCAAGATCCGCTCGAGCGCAACCGGCAGGCTCTCTTCGAGCGGAGGATGCAAAAATTCGTTCGCGCCGGCGCGCATGGCCGCCAGGATGGTTTTTGGGTCGTCGACCGTATGCAAAGCCACGACCTTGGTCCGCGGCGCGTGCATCCTGAGTTGCCGCATGGCGACGGCCAAATCCACTGGCACTCCGCCCACATCGAGTAGCAGCACTTCCGGCTTCAGCTTTCCGGCGTGCTCGAGGAGGCTGGCCCAATCCGAATCGTGCTGCTCGAAGGGAACGTGACTACAGGACTCCCTGAGAACATCAACGGCCTCGCGGCGAAGACTTTCGTCCTTGATGTTTAATAGAACCTTGGCCAAAATCATATGCCGCTCGTCACTTATGCGTCTGGTCGCCCGGGACTAAGGCCCCCGGCAACGGCTCTGTCGGTGGGGTTATGGACGACCCAGGGAGACTCGGCTGAGCGCTTTCAGGCGCGTTGCCAAGTTGAGGAGAGCTTTTCAATTCTTCAATGGGCACGGTATCCCGCTTCCATAACATGGGCGCCGGGCCGGTTACCGCCGCTCCCGGCTGCTGAGGAGCGATGGTGGGTGAGTCTTTCATAAATGGAACGGTACTCGTGACATCGGGGAGCTTCGCGCCGGCCGGGATGGGGCGTACTAGTTCCGGCGTCACCATGACCAGCAATTCCGAGTTGCTCTTGGTCAGCGTCCGCGATTGAAACAGTTTCCCTAAGAGCGGAATCTCAGCCAATCCGGGCATCTTAGAAAGCTGCTCGGTCACTTGGTTGTTGAGCAGCCCGGCAATCACAAAGCTTTGGCCACTTTCGAGCTCGACCTCGGTCTGTACTCTCCGAGTCGTTAGTCCGGGAATTGTGTAGCCGCTCACTGTCAAGCCATTGGCATAATCGAGAGAGCTTACTTCCGGATTCACTAACAGCCGGATGGTTCCTCGCGGCGTGATAGTGGGCAGGAAGTTGAGCCGGATGCCGAATTCTTTGAACTGGATGGTGATCTGGCCCACACCCGCGCCACCCCCCTGA
Source organism: Bryobacteraceae bacterium (assembly GCA_036501045.1). GTDB lineage: Bacteria > Acidobacteriota > Terriglobia > Bryobacterales > Bryobacteraceae > Bog-105. The sequence goes on along the minus strand of DASYAX010000247.1, from coordinate 784 downwards.
AGGGTTGGAAAGGGAAATTCACCGCCGGCCAGAAAGCTAGCCGCTTTTCCGCTGACAGTCAACAAGTTAGGTTCTGCCAGAATATGCAAGAGGTCTCTGGTGGCCAAGTCCTGCAGGACCGCGCCCAGGTTTAAATCCGGCCGGTAATAAAAGATGTTGAGCAGATTGGTCAAGCTCCAGGTAGCCGGACTCTGGGTAGTATTGAAGGTCGGGGTCTGGCCGAATTGGCCGGTCGTGGCGCTGGCAATTCCCTTTTGATCGAGGGCGAAAAGATTGAAGCCCAATTGAGTCGAAGCCGAGCGGTCCACATCGGCAAAACGGACTTTCAACAGAATCTGGGGATCCGCGGCCGGTGTAGCGACGCGAAGGAGGTTTATAACCTTACCCAAAGTGGAGGCAATCGTCGAGGCTCGGGCGGCTGCGGTCGCATCCTTTACCGTTCCCGTGAGGAAGACCACGCCGTCCTCGACGTTCATGGCCGCATTCCGACCAGCTTCGCGCAAAAACTCGGCGCGCACAGCGTCCAGCTTAGAGGTGCTGGCGTTCACGCGGATGTCGAACATCAGCCGGCTGCCCTTTTGATCCCAGATAATCAGACTGGTCTCACCAGGCAGCTTGCCATTGATGACAACCTCAGTGGCGCTCACCGCAATCGCCTCGGCGATGTCGCCGTTGGCGATCGAGATGCGCTTGATACCCGCCGGGTGGTCGAGGACAGTCGAGGCGTTTACCCCGACGGAGATCGAGCTGTTCAGCGGATCCTCGAACCTGACGCCGGCCGGGA